>DATCGP010000025.1:0-50842 GCA_036508875.1 Coriobacteriia bacterium
GGACCACGTTCATGCCCCTCACCCTCTCCCCTAGCATCTCGACAGGCTGGGCGGGACCCGGGTCGACCCGGGTCCCGCCCAGCCTGTCGAGATGCTAGGGGAGAGGGTGAGGGGCATGAACGTGGTCCTATTGGGAGCGCCCGGTGCGGGCAAAGGCACCCAGGCCGCCAAGATGGTTGAGTCCTTCGGGCTGCCCCACATCTCGACCGGGGACATATTCCGCAAAGCGGTCGCCGATGGGACACCCCTCGGCCTCGAAGCCAAGCGCTACATGGACGCCGGCGAGCTCGTGCCCGACGAGGTCACGATAGGTATCGTGAAGGAGCGTCTTTCGCAGCCGGACGCTGCGAGGGGCTTCATCTTGGACGGGTTCCCCCGCACCGTCCCGCAGGCCGACGCTCTGGGCGCCGCTCTGGGTTCCATGGGCACCGGCTTGGACGCGGTCATCCTCGTGGATGTCCCGCGCGACGCGCTCGTCGATCGGCTGACCGCGCGCCGTCAGTGCCGAGCCTGCGGCCGTATCTACAACGTGATGGGCGACATGCCCGCCGATCCGGCGGTCTGCGACGTGTGCGGCGGGGAGGTCTACCAGCGTGCGGACGACACCGTCGAGACGGTGACGAACCGGCTCGACGTCTACGACCGCAACACGAGCCCTCTTGTCGAGTACTACCGGGACAAGGGGCTGCTCAGGCCCGTCGACGGGGACCGTGTCGTCGATGCGGTGTTCGCGGACGTCGCCGCGATCGTTCGCGGCGAGTAGAGGGAGCGCCCAGTGATAGTCCGTCGCTCAACGGCCGAGTTGGCCATCATGCGCGAGGCGGGACGGGTGACCGCCCGCGCCCTGAGCGCGGTGGGTGCGGCGGTCGCGCCCGGTGTGACGACCGCGGAGCTCGACCAGGTGGCCGTCGCTGCCATAGAGGCGGCGGGCGCGAAGCCGGCTTTCAAGGGCTATCACGGCTTCCCGGCGACGATCTGCGCCTCGCGAAACGGCGAGGTCGTACATGGCATTCCCGGCCGGACGCGTCTGGTCGAAGGCGACATCATCTCGATCGACACGGGTGCGATCGTCGACGGATACTTCGGCGACTCGGCCCGGACGTTCGCTGTGGGGCATGTGTCGGCGGAGGCGATCGCGCTGATGGACGCCACCCGCCGCAGTCTCGAGGCCGGGATAGCGCAGTGCATGCCCGGCAATCGGCTGTACGACATCGGCGCCGCGGTGCAGGCTGTCGCGGAAGCGGCGGGGTTCTCCGTCGTGCGCGAGTACGTGGGTCACGGGATCGGTCGGGCGATGCACGAGGAGCCTCAGGTCCCCAACTACGGGACCGCCGGCAAGGGGCCGCAGTTGCTGCCGGGGATGGTCCTGGCGATAGAGCCGATGATCAACGCCGGCGGCGCGGGTGTCCGCCAGCTCGACGATGGATGGACCGTCGTGACCGCGGACGGGAAGCTCTCCGCGCACTTCGAGCACACCGTGGCGATCACGGAGGCAGGGCCGTACGTGCTCACGATCGAATGAACGACTGCTGGACGCTCGTGCCCGCTGTTGGTATACTCCCCGTTTGCGGCTTCACGACCCGCCCGTAGAAGGAGACCTGTTTGGCAAAGCGCGACGACGCCATCGAGCTCGAAGGTACCGTGGTCGAACCTCTGCCCAACGCGATGTTCCGCGTTGAGCTCGAGAACGGCCACAAGGTGCTGGCGCATATCTCGGGCAAGATGCGCATGCACTACATCCGGATCCTTCCGGGTGACAAGGTGGTCGTCGAGCTGTCTCCGTACGATCTCACGAGGGGCCGCATCACCTATCGCTACAAGTAAGGCATGCACCGACCGCCCCGGGGAACAAGGGTAAGGCTACTCCCGGTGGCGTCTGTTTGAGGCGACCGCGCGTCGCTGCGAGAGCACGACAATGACACGCCTGCGGCTGGGCGCACACATAGAGCGATCGAACTGATGTGAAGGGAACCAGGCAGATGAAAGTACGACCCTCTGTGAAGAGGATCTGCGAGAAGTGCAAGGTCATCCGCCGTCACGGGCGTGTTCTCGTCATCTGCGAGAACCCGCGTCACAAGCAGCGGCAGGGCTAGTCCGACCCTTAAAGGAGAACCACCTTGGCTCGTATATCCGGCGTCGACCTCCCGCGCGAGAAGCGCGTTGAGATCGGGCTCACCTACATCTTCGGGATCGGTCTCACGACCAGCCAGAAGATCCTGCGCGAGACCGGCATCAGCCCGGACACGCGCGTGCGTAACCTCACCGAGGAGGAGGTCGTCCGCCTTCGTGAGTTCATCGACCGTCAGTTGAAGGTCGAGGGCGACCTGCGTCGTGAGGTCAGCCAGAACATCAAGCGTCTCATGGAGATCGGCTGCTATCGCGGTCTGCGCCATCGCAAGGGGCTGCCCGTTCGCGGTCAGCGTACCCACACGAACGCGCGTACCCGCAAGGGTCCGCGTCGCCAGATCGGCGCAAAGAAGAAGGTAGGTAAGTAGCGATGGCTGCCGCTCCGAAGAAGAAGGTCGTCAAGACCCGCATCAAGCGCAGCGAGCGCAAGAACATCGCTGTGGGTCAGGCGCACATCAAGTCCACGTTCAACAACACGATCATCAGCATCACCGATCCTGCCGGCAACGTCATCTCATGGCGCAGCGCGGGCCAGGTCGGCTTCAAGGGGTCCCGCAAGTCGACGCCGTTCGCCGCTCAGCTCGCGGCCGAGCAGTGCGCCAAGGACGCCATGGAGCACGGTATGCGCAAGATCTCGGTGTTCGTGAAGGGCCCCGGTTCTGGGCGCGAGACCGCTATCCGCTCGCTGCAGGCCACAGGCCTTGAGATCGCAAGCATCCAGGACTGCACGCCTGTCCCGCACAACGGCTGCCGGCCGCGCAAGCGCCGGCGCGTGTAGTCTTACCGAGGAGGAAATCCAAAGATGGCACGTTATACAGGCGCGGACTGTCGCCTCTGCCGTCGTGAAGGTGTGAAGCTGTTCCTGAAGGGCGATCGCTGCTACAGCGATAAGTGCGGCGTCGAGCGCCGCCCGTTCCCGCCCGGTCAGGCCGGCAAGAAGCGCCCGCGCGACAGCGAGTACAGAGTGCAGCTCCGTGAGAAGCAGAAGGCCAAGCGCTCCTACGGCGTGTTGGAGAAGCAGTTCCGCACGTACTACGAGCTCGCAAGCCGCCAGCAGGGCAAGTCGGGCGAGAACCTCCTGAAGCTTTTGGAGGCCCGCCTCGACAACGTGGTCTACCGTCTCGGCTTCGCCGCATCGCGCGACGAGGCGCGGCAGACGGTCCGCCACAACCACATCGCGGTCAACGGCAAGCGGGTCAACATCCCGTCCTACCGTGTCCGCCCCGGCGACACGATCGAAGTCGCAGAGAAGGCCCGCGACCTCACGGTCATCAAGGCGGCCCTGATCTCGTCAGCTCGTGTGGAAGTGCCGGCGTGGCTGCAGGTCGACGCGGAGAAGCTGCAGGGCAAGGTCCTTGCACTCCCGACGCGCGATCAGATCGACATGCCGGTGCGCGAGCAGCTCATCGTCGAGCTGTACAGCAAGTAGCCGCCAGCACTTCAGGTACCCGCTCCTAGGAGGCTAGGTAGATGTCAGAGTTCATGAGGCCCTCTGTTTCGGTCGTGCCCATCGACGAGCGCACCGCGCGCTATGTCGTGGAGCCGCTCGAGCGTGGGTTCGGCTACACCCTGGGCAACTGCATGCGTCGCGTGCTGCTGTCTTCGCTCCAGGGCGCTGCGGCCACCTCGATCCGTATCGAGGGCGTGCAGCACGAGTTCACCGCCATCAGCGGTGTTCGCGAGGACGTCACGGACATCGTGCTCAACGTCAAGCTACTGGTGTTCCGCGACGCTGGCGCTGGTGACGACGCTGTCGCCACCCTGTCGGTCAGCGGCCCGGCCACCGTCACGGGGGCCGATCTGAAGATCCCGTCCGAGTTCGAGCTCGTCAACCCCGACGCGGTCATCGCGACGCTCGACAAGGGCGCCAAGCTCGAGATGTCGATCCGGATCGAGACCGGCCGCGGCTACGTGTCCGCCGACCGCAACAAGCGTCTCGACGACCCGCTCGGCGTCATCACCGTCGACTCGCTCTTCAGCCCGGTCGCGCGCTGCACCTACCTGGTGGAGAACACGCGAGTGGGCCAGCGCACCGACTACGACAAGCTGATCGTCGAGCTTGAGACGAATGGCGCGATGGACCCGGCCGACGCGGTCGCCCGCGCAGCCAAGATCATCGACGACCACATGTCGCTGTTCGAGGCGCAGGCGCCGGGCGATCTGACCGGCGATACGTTCGCCGATCTGCCCGAGGAGGGCGAGACCGTTCTCGACACGCCGATCGAGGACCTCGACCTCACCGTACGTTCGTTCAACTGCCTGAAGCGCCAGGGTGTCAACACCATCGGCCAGCTGACGGAGTGCACCGAGGCGGACCTGCTCAACATCCGTAACTTCGGCGCCAAGTCCATCGAAGAAGTCAAAGACAAGCTTCAGCAGATGGGCCTGGGGCTCAAGGGCTAGAGGGAGACACGGCTTACCATGCGACACCTTAAGAAGGGCCGCCAGATCGGCAGCGATGCCGCCCATGGCAATGCGATCCTGCGTAGTCTCGCCCTGGCGCTGCTCACGCACGAGCGCATCAAGACGACCGAGATGCGCGCCAAGGAGGTCCGCGGGCTCGTGGACCGGATCATAACGTGGGGCAAGAAGGGTGACGTGCACTCGCGCCGCCTGATCATCGCCGCACTGGGCGGGGAGAAGAAGCTGATCAACCCGTCGACCGGTAAGCAGGACCTCGAGATGTCGTACCGCGTCATCCACGACATCGCGCCGCGCTTCGCCGAGCGTCCGGGCGGCTACACCCGTATCCTGAAGCTCGGTCCGCGCAAGGGCGACAACGCCTCCATGGTCATCCTGGAGTTCGTGGACTAGCTCGCGCGCCACACCCCGCCGCAGGGCGGGATTCGGTACCATCACGGGAGGGTCGCGACTGCGCGACCCTCCCGTCGCATCGAAAGGACGGCGTCAGACCGCGTGCTCTCCTTCATCGACGTGTCCTTCGCATACGCCCCGGGAGCCGCGCTCGCACTCGACGAGGTATCGCTGACGCTCGAACCCGGTCAGGTCCTCGTGGTGGTGGGAGCGAACGGCTCCGGCAAGTCGACGCTCGCGCGCCTGTGCGACGGACTGCTGACGCCGTCCAGCGGCGGCGTGCTGGTGGATGGGCTCGACACTTCCGCCGAGTCGTCCGTATGGGATGTGCGGGTCAAGGTCGGGATGGTCTTCCAGGACCCCGACGACCAGATCGTCGGGACGACGGTCGACGAGGACTGCGCGTTCGGGCCGGAGAACCTCGGACTTCCGTCTCCGGAGATCGTGGCCCGGGTGGCCGCCGCTCTGGGCACGGCCGGTCTGACCGGTCTGGAGCGGCGCGAACCGCACCTGCTGTCGGAAGGCCAGAAGCAGCGCTTGGCGATCGCGGGCGCGCTCGCGATGGAGCCCTGGTACCTCGTGTTCGATGAACCGACGGCGATGCTGGACCCCGCCGGCCGGCGGAGCGCGATGAGCGTGATCGCAAGGCTGGCGCACGAGCGTGGACACGGTGTCCTGCTCGTTTCGCACGACGCCGCCGACGTGGCCGCCGCCGACCGCGCTCTCGCGCTCTCTGCGGGCCGGATCGTCTTCGACGGCCGGCCGCAGGACCTCCTGTCCGATGCGGAGTTGCTGGCGACGTGCGGGCTCGACACCGGGAGCATGGGCGAGCTCGGCGACGCGCTGCGCGCGCTCGGCCTGCCGGTGCCGGTGACCGCTCTTGAAGCCGAGAGTGTGGTGGACTCGCTGTGGCGCTGACGTTCACCGATGTCACGTGCGGCTACGCGGCTGGGACTGTGATGGCCGTCCGCGCGCTCGACTCCGTGTCGCTGTCCGTCGAACCCGGCGAGCTGGTGCTGGTGCTCGGACCCACGGGATCGGGCAAGACGACGCTGCTGCGCGCCGCCGCCGGCCTTCTCGCGCCCTCCGCTGGGACTGTGGAGGCCGACGGGGTGGCGGTGGCCGGCGCCGGGACGGTCCGGGGCACAGTAGGGATGCTCTTCCAGCGCCCGGAGTCGCAGTTCTTCGCGCTGACCGTCGAGGACGACTGCGCGTTCGGTCCGCGGAACCTCGGGCGATCGGTCGATGAGGCGCGATCGGACGTGCGAGATGCGCTCGCGCAGGTCGGACTCGACGCGGACGTGTTCGGCCCGCGCGAACCGTGGACGCTCTCCGGTGGGGAGGCGCGGCGCGCAGCGCTCGCCGGGACGCTCGCCATGCGTCCGCGTTACCTGCTGCTCGACGAGCCGACCGCGGGCCTCGACGCGGCCGGTCGTGACGCGGTGCGCTCGGTCATCGAGTCCGTGAGGGCCCGGGCCGGGGTGGTCGTCGTCACGCACGATCCGGACATCCTCCTGCAGCGAGCGGACCACGTGCTCGTGCTGCAGGAGGGGTGTGCTGCCTTCTATGGCGGGGTCGCGGAGCTCATGGCGTCCCTGCGCGGGCTCATCGCCCGCGGCGCGGCCGAACCGCCCGAGGTCGCCCGTACCCTCCTGCTCGCGCAGGCGAGGGCTGGGCGCGAGGGCTCCGCGCCCTCGCTCGACGTCGGAGCGGCCGCTTCCGCGATCGCCGGGCTGTACGCGGAGAGCCGGGGACCGCGATGAGGAGCATGAGCGGCCTGGGCCAGTACGTCCCGGCGGACTCGCCGTTGCATCGGCTCGACGCCGCGGCCAAGATCGGGCTCGTTGCGGCGCTGACCGTCGGGCTGTTCATGGCAAAGGGACTCGGTGGCCTGGTCGCGATAGCGCTCGCGGTACTGGCCGCGATCGCGGTCTCGAGGGTCCCGGCGCGGGCCGTGGCGCGAGGCCTTGTCGCCGTCTCCTTCATCGTCGTGTTCACTCTCGTGGCGAACTCGATCGCGTGGGAGCCGGTGACCGCGCTGTTCCGGGTGGGGCCGCTCGGGGTGACCGAGAAGGGGCTGATGACGGGCCTGTTCTTCGCGGTGCGCATCCTCGTGCTGGTGGTGGGGACCACGCTGCTCACTCTGACCACGAGCCCCGTGCGGCTCTCGGGCGGCTTGGAGCGCGTCATGCGGCCGCTCCAGTGGCTCCGCGTCCCCGTGGGCGATCTGGCGATGACACTGACGATCGCGCTGCGGTTCATTCCCACGACCGCGGAGGAGGCGGAGCGGATCGTGATGGCCCAGCAGGCGCGCGGAGCGGTCTTCGACAAAGGGGGGCCGATCAGACGCGCACGAGCGTACGCGCCCGTGCTCGTACCGCTGTTCTTCCAGCTCTTCCGCCGCGCCGACGCGCTCGCGACCGCCATGGAGGCGCGCTGCTATCGCGGCACCGAGGGGAGGACTCGGATGAACGAGGAACACATGCGGGGGATCGACTGGCTGGTCATGGTCGGTGTGAGCGCAGTCCTGCTGTCCTCGGGGTGGTTCCTGTGACCGGGTCACCTGTGACCGCGCTCACGGTCGCCTACGATGGAGCGCCCTTCGCAGGGTTCGCCCGCCAGCCCGGTCGCCCGACCGTGCAGGGACGGTTGGAGGACGCGCTGCGGGTCTCCCTGCGCCGGGAGGTCACCGTCGTGGGGGCGGGCCGCACGGACGCCGGCGTGCACGCGCGCGGCCAGGTCGTGAGTTTCGTCAGCGATCCCGGTGACGCGGCGCCTCTCGCGCTGCGCACCTCCATCAACGCGCTCGCCGGTCCTGACATCGCCGTGAGCCAGGTGCGATCGGCGGTCCCCGGGTTCTCCGCGCGCTACGACGCCGTGGCGCGGGAGTACCGCTATCTGCTCGTCCCGGGCCCGGTGCCGCCGGTCGCCCTCAGCGGGCGGGCGTGGTGGTCGAAGCGTTCGCTGGACCTCGAGGCGATGCGGGAGGGCGCGGCGCATCTGCTGGGAGAGCATGACTTCCGCTCCTTCTGCGTCACCGGCAGCGCGGAGGGCAAGCGCACTCTGCGAGAGATCGGGGCGTTGGAGATCGGCGAGACGTGCGAGCTCGGCGAACAGTGCGTTGAGATCCGCGTGGCGGGGCGCAGCTTCCTGCACTCCATGGTGCGCACCATGGTGGGATCGCTCGTCGAGGTGGGAAGGGGGCGGCGGGATCCGTCCTGGATCGCAGAGGCGCTGGCGGCCCGCGAACGCGGCGCCGCGGGCCAGACGGCTCCACCGCACGGCCTGACCTTCTGGAGCGTGTCGTATCCCGAGCAGTACTGGCTCGCGCCGTAGCGCTCGGTCACGCTCGCAGGCGGTCGATGGACACGCCCGGTAGCGTTTGTTTCGTTGACGAGGCAGGGGTATGCGTGGCAGACTATGACGGTTCGTTCCACGGAGCCCCGTAACCTCTTGGAACATACGGACATATGTATCTCATGCACCTGAGGGAGAACGAGTGAAGACGTACCACGCAAAGCCGGGAGAGATCGAGCGCGAGTGGCTGCTCGTCGACGCCACGGACATGACGCTCGGCCGGCTCGCGAGCGAAGTTGCCACGATCCTGAAGGGCAAGCGCAAGCCTGCCTACACTCCTCACATTGACACCGGTGACTTCGTCATCATCGTCAACGCGTCGAAGGTCAAGGTCACCGGCAAGAAGCTCACCGACAAGAAGTATTTCCGCCACACCGGGCACCCGGGCGGCCTCAAAGAGGTCTCGCTCGAGGACCAGTTGGCGAAATTCCCCGAGCGCGTGATCGAACACGCGGTCAAAGGGATGCTCCCGCACAACACGCTCGGGCGCGCGATGGGCATGAAGCTCCACGTATACGCCGGTCCGGAGCACAAGAACCAGGCCCAGAAGCCGCGTCAGATCACTCTGGAGGGTTAGTCAAGCATGGTCGAAAAGGCTGTCTACCAGGGGACCGGTCGCCGCAAGACCTCGGTCGCGCGCGTCCGCCTCATGCCCGGCACCGGGACCATCACCGTCAACGGGCGCGACGCCGCCGCGTACTTCGGCCGCGCTGTGCTGATGACGCTCGTAGAGACGCCGTTCAAGGTGACCGAGACCGTCGGCAAGTTCGACGTCATCGCGAAGCTCGAAGGCGGCGGGCTCTCCGGCCAGGCCGGTGCGCTCCGCCACGGCATCTCTCGCGCGCTGCTTCTCGCCGGCGACGACTACCGCGCCGTCCTGAAGAAGGAAGGCCTTCTGCGCCGCGACCCGCGTATGGTCGAGCGCAAGAAGTACGGCCTGAAGAAGGCCCGCAAGAAGCCGCAGTTCAGCAAGCGCTAGACGCGAGTCACAACGCTGATCGGAGGCCCGCCCTTCCACTGGGAAGCGGCGGGCCTCCGCGTGTGGGGTATCATCGGGAGAGCCGGATGCAGGGGAGTAGCCGCCCGGCCTGACGACCTACGAGAGGGCCTGCGAAACGATGCCCCGACTCTTCGGCACCGACGGCGTGCGTGGCATCGCGAACGCCGATCTGACCCCCGAACTCGCCTTCCGCCTCGGTGAGGCCGCGGGCACGCTGCTGCGCGGCGAAGGCCGTGGCCAGGTGGTCATCGGCAAGGACACCCGCATCAGCGGCGACATGCTCGAGGCAGCGGTCGCCGCTGGCGTCTGCGCGGCCGGTTGCGACGTCCTGCTCGCCGGTATAGTGCCGACGCCGGCGGTCGCCTTCCTCGTGCGCGACATCGGGGCCGACGCCGGCGTCGTCATCTCCGCCTCGCACAATCCCGCCGCGTACAACGGCATCAAGTTCTTCGACCGTGCCGGCTTCAAGCTGTCCGATGCACTCGAAGACCGGCTGGAGGCGTTCGCATCGTCGTCAGGACCGTGCGGGCGGCCGACCGGCGAGGGCGTCGGGCGCGTACTCTTGGTCGAAGACGCGATCGGGCGGTACGTCGCACATGCGGTGTCCACGGTCAGCGGCCGCCTCGACGGTCTGAAGGTCGCGCTCGACTGCGCACACGGAGCCGCGTCACGCACGAGCGAGGCCGCGTTCCGGGCGCTCGGCGCCGAGGTGGTCGCGGTCAACTGCGACTGGAACGGCACCGACATCAACGACGACTCCGGCTCCACCCACCTCGCGCCGCTGACCTCGCTCGTGATGTCTTCGGGGGCCGCACTCGGCATCGCGCACGACGGGGACGCGGACCGCACGCTCGCAGTCGACGAGGGCGGTGGCACCATCGACGGCGATGCGATCATGGCGATCTGCGCCGCTCAGCTCCACGCCGAGGGCGCGCTCGCTGGCGATGCGATCGTTGGCACCGTGATGACGAACATGGGGTTCGACGTCGCGATGCGCGGGCTGGGAATCGAGGTGCTCCGGGCACCGGTCGGGGACCGGTACGTCCTCGACCTGATGAGGAGACGCGGAGCGGTGCTCGGCGGAGAGCAGTCGGGTCACGTGATCTTCCTCGACCACACGACCACCGGTGACGGGCTCATCACGGCCCTGCAGCTCGCTCACGCGGTCGTGGCTTCCGGCAAGAAGCTGTCCGAGCTGGGCGCCGTCGTGCACCCCTTTCCCCAGGTGCTCGTCAACGTCCGCGTCTCCGACGCCGTTCGAGTCGCGTCCGAGCCCTCGCTTGCTGCCGCGGTCCAAGCAGAGGAGGCTTCGCTGGGAGACCAGGGACGCATCCTGGTGCGTGCGAGCGGAACGGAGCCGTTGCTGAGAGTGATGGTGGAGGCGACCGACGCGCAGGTCGCGAAGTCCGTCGCCGACCGGCTCACGGAACTCGCCCTGTCGCTCGCCTGACGCCTGCCCGGTCGTCACCGAACCGTGACCGTGAGCGGGCGGTGCCGGTGTTAGCATTGGCTTGGCGACCGGACGTCACGGTCACCCGAGGCGGCGGAGAGGAGGCGGGCCGGACGACTCTGGGTCGGAAGCACCAAGAAGCGCCGGGACTGCGGGATTCGTGTCCGCAGTCGACGAGGCGGGGGCTCATCGAAAGATTCGGCGGATGGCCCTCCGGCACCTCCCGATGTCGTCACCGCACCGACAAATCCCGCGGGTGACCGCAGAGACAAAACGGTCGCGGAACCGGGACTCTTGCGCGCACACGCGCACGAACACACGCACACTGCGGCGGAGACGCGGCGATCCCGCGCTCGCGACCGTGCGTCGGCATATCCTTGTGGACATCACAGGCCGGGAGGTCATGGACATGTGTGGCATCGTCGGATACGTGGGACCGCGTCGGGCGACCGACGTGCTGCTCGGCGGGCTGGCGCGGCTCGAGTACCGCGGCTACGACTCAGCGGGAGTGGCGATACCGGAGGACGGGAAGCTCACCATCGTGCGCCGCGTAGGCCGGCTCGCGAACCTGCGGGAGGCGCTGGCAGCGCACCCGATCCAGAGCCGCATCGGCATCGGACATACACGGTGGGCCACGCACGGCCGACCGACCGAGGAGAACGCCCATCCGCACTACGACTGCAACGGCACCATCGCCGTTGTGCACAACGGCATCATCGAGAACTACTCCGAGCTGCGCGAGGAGCTCGCAGCAGCGGGCCACATCCTGCGCAGCGAGACGGACACCGAGACGATCGCCCATCTCGTGGAGAGCTACTACGAGGGCGACCTCGCAGCGGCGGTCCGCAAGACACTGCAGCGACTCGAGGGAAGCTACGCGCTCGCGATCGTGCACGTCGCGCACCCGTCGACGATCGTCGCCGCGCGCAAGGACTCGCCGCTCATCATCGGCCTCGGCGACGGCGAGAACATCGTGGCCAGTGACATTCCCGCCGTGCTGGAGTACACGCGGCGGGTGCTCGTGTTGCACGACGGCGACGTCGCAACGGTGACTCCCGAGCGGGTGGTCGTCGTCAGCAGCGACGGGACCCTCGTCGCGGAGCCCGAGATGATCGAGGTGGAGTGGGACCTGGACGCCGCGGAGAAGGGCGGCTACGACGACTTCATGCTCAAGGAGATACACGAGCAGCCGCGCGCTCTCCGCGAGACCCTGCGCGGGAGGATGTCGGACACCGGTGAGATCCAGCTCTCCGAGCTCGACATGACTTCCGAGCAGGTCGCGTCGATCCAGCGCGTCCTCATCATCGGCTGCGGCACCTCCTACCACGCCGGTCTCATCGCCAAGAGTCTTATCGAGCGCTGGGCGCGCGTGCCCGTCGAGGTCGACGTGTCGAGCGAGTTCCGCTACCGCGACCCGATCGTGGGCGATGACACGCTCGTCATCGCCGTCACCCAGTCGGGCGAGACCGCGGACACTCTCGCGGGGGTGAGGGAGGCGCGCGACCGTGGCGCCAAGGTCATAGCCGTCACCAACGTCGTCGGTTCGCGCGTGACGCGCGAGAGCGACGGCGTCATCTACACACACGCCGGCCCCGAGATCGGCGTAGCGGCGACGAAGACGTTCACCGCTCAGATCGCGGCGCTCACCGTGTTGGCGTTGAAGCTGGCCCAGGCGAAGGGGACGCTCTCCGAGACGCGCGTTCGCGCCCTGTGGGACGAGCTGCTGACCATCCCGGACGTTGTCGAGGCCGAACTCGAGAGCGCCGACAGTCTCGACGCGTGCGCCGCCCTGTTCGTGCACGCGACGTCTTCGCTCTTCCTTGGCAGGGGCATGGGCGTTCCGGTGGCCATGGAAGGCGCCCTGAAGCTCAAGGAGATCAGCTACATCCACGCGGAGGCGTACGCGGCCGGCGAGATGAAGCACGGGCCGATCGCCCTGATCACCGAGGGGATGCCGATCGTCGTCGTGGCGACCCAGGGACCGACCTACGAGAAGGTCGTCAGCAACATCCAGGAGGTGCGCGCGAGGGGCGCGAACGTGATCGTGATCGCCACCGCGGGTGACGATGACATCCGGCGTCACGCGGAGTGTGTGCTCTACGTTCCCCGCATGACCGAAGCGTTGTCCGCGATCCCGGCGTCCGTGCCGCTCCAACTGCTCGCGTACCACATCGCCAAGGTCCGCGGTTGCGACGTCGACCAGCCGCGCAACCTCGCCAAGTCTGTGACGGTGGAGTAAGTGATCACCGGGCTGGGCGTCGACATCGTCGAGATCGACCGCATGAAGACGGCGCTCGAGCGTCATCCTCGCATGCGTGAGCGTCTGTTCTCCGCCGACGAGCGGGCCTATTGCGACAAGCGCAACCGTCCCGAGATCCACTACGCGTTGCGCTTCGCCGCGAAAGAAGCGGTACTCAAAGCGCTGGGGACCGGGTTCGCGGGGATGAGGTTCACCGACGTGGAGGTGGTGCGTGACGCGGGGGGCCGTCCGACCCCCCGGCTGGCGGGGAGGGCGAAAGAGGTCGCCGAGCAGCTCGGTGTCGTAGAGTTGCACCTGTCGTTGTCCTACACGCACACGACTGCGGTCGCTTCCGCGGTCGCGATCACGACACCGAGCGACGATGGTGCGCCGCAGGATCCCGAGAGGCGTCGGGCGGCGGCGTTCCGGGACGCCAAGGCGATGCTCGACGATCTGGAACCTCCGGGCGCATAGCGACTGGCGGGAAGGTACCGCCAGGGGGGACTGAAGATGCGTCATCTGCTTACCGAGGAACAGGTACGAGCGGCCGAGACCGCAGCGGTGGCGTCGGGCGCGGTGCTGGCTGACCTCATGGGCCGGGCGGGTGCGGCGGTCGCCGAAGAGGTTGCCAAGTTCGCATCTGAAGGACACATCGTCGTCATGGCGGGGCCGGGCAACAACGGCGGCGACGGTTGGGCCGCGGCGGCCCGGCTGCACGCATCGGGCCGGGACGTCCTCGTCCTGACGTCCGCCGAGCCCGACAGCATGTCCTCTCCGGCGCGCGAGACGGTCCGTGACGCCATCGAGTCCGGCGTCCCATGGCTGCACGTGGACAGCGGCCCCGAGGCGGCACAGGCGCTGTCAGGAGCCGACGTCATCGTCGACGCGCTGCTCGGCATCGGGCTCCACGGTGTGCCGCTTCCGCCCTACGACGGGTTCATCGCCGCGGTGGAGCACGCCGACGTGCCCGTGCTGGCGATCGACGTCCCGTCGGGTGTCGACTGCGACACCGGACTCGCGTTGGGCCCGGCGGTCGAAGCTGACGTCACCGTGACCTTCTCTGCGCCGAAGATCGGCTGCGTGCTGCAGCGCGGAGGGTTCCTTGCCGGGGAACTGCATCTCGTCGACATCGGCGTTCCGGTGGACGCGCTCCGTTTCGAGGGCGCTCCGGAGTACTGGGACGCCTCCGACTACCTCGCGTGCCTCCCGATCCCGCACTGGGACGACAGGAAGCGCACCCGAGGGAGCGTCCTGATCGTGGGCGGCTCTGTCGGTATGACCGGCGCCGTCTGTCTGGCCGCCGGTGGCGCGCTGCGCTCGGGCGCCGGCTACGTGTCGGTCGCCGTGCCCGCGCCGCTGCTGCCCGTGGTCGAGGCGAAGCTGACAGCTCCGGTCAAGACAGGGCTATCGTCGACCGCCGAGGGCGCGCTCCTCCCGGCTGCCGTCGAGGAGATCCTTGACGCAGCGGCGCGGGCCGATGTGGTCGTGCTCGGACCCGGACTCGGTCGCGCGACTTCGACACTCGAGGTCGTCCGAGCGGTCATTGCGCGGCTCGACGTGCCGCTGCTGATAGACGCAGACGCGCTCTACGCACTCGGGAGCGACCTGTCGCTGGTGGCCGGCCGCCTGGCTCCCACGATACTCACGCCGCATTCGGCAGAAGCTGCGCGGCTCTTGGGGATGACCCCGGAGCAGATCGATTCCGACCGGCTCTCCGCGGCCCGGGCTCTGGCGGTGGGTGGAGCGACGGCGGTCCTGAAGGGCCCCGCGACGCTCATCTGCCAGGGTGGGCGCGTAGTCGTGAACCCGACCGGGGGGCCGGGCCTCGCCACGCTCGGTACCGGCGACGTCCTGTCGGGCATCATAGGCGGGTGGCTCGCGCACGGCCTGCTCGCGCTCGATGCTGCAGCGCTCGGCGCCTACCTGCATGGAGCGGCGGGGGATTGCGCGGCCCGCGACCTCACCACGGTCTGTTGCACGGCGGAAGATGTGGTGACATACCTGTCTGAAGCGGTCCGAACGCTCATGCGCGCGGACGACGCCCGATCACGACGGAGGAATGCACGATGAGCGAGCTTGTCGCGCGGGACATCATGACCTCGGACCCGGTCACCGTGGCCCCGGACACGACCGTGACTGAAGCGGCGCGTCTTATGTCGGAGCGGAGGATCGGTGCTCTCCCGGTGGTCGAGAAGGGCCGCATGGTCGGTCTCGTGACCGAGGGCGATCTCATCATGCAGGACGTGAAGGTCCACTTCCCGACATACCTGAGCCTGCTCGGAGGCTACGTGTTCGCGCCCGGTGCGTCTGACCGTTTCGAGAGCTCGCTCCGCAAGGCTGTGGCCGCTACGGTCAGCGATGTCATGACACGGGAACCGGTGTCGGTAACCGCTGACGCGCTGGTGACTGACGTGGCGACGCTGCTCGTGGAGCGGGACATCGCTCGGGTACCGGTCATGGACGGAGACGCGGTGGTGGGGATCGTCAGCAAGTCCGACATCGTGCGCTCGCTCGCCAGCTGATGCGCGCGGAGGACCGAAGATGGGCGTGGGCGGAGATCGACCTAGATGCGGTCGAGCGCAACGTCGCGGCGTTGCGCTCGCTTCTCGCCCCCGGCACGCGGCTCATGGCGGTCACGAAGGCTGACGGGTACGGTCACGGATCGCTCGAGGTCTCGCGCGCGGCGATGCGCGCGGGCGCGGACCGTGTCGGTGTCGCCACACTGGACGAGGCGCTCCGTCTTCGCACCGGCGGGCTGACCACTCCCATCCAGCTCCTGTCCGAGGCGCCGCCGCGCGCAGCGGCGAAGATCGTCGACGCCGGTCTCACCCCGACCGTCTTCTCATCGGGCTTCGCAGAGGCGCTGTCGCACGCGGCGTCCGCCCAGCGGACACTGACCGCCTTCCACCTCAAGATCGATACCGGGATGAACCGGATAGGCGTCCGCGCCGAGGACTCCGCCGACTTCGTCGAGTCGCTGCGCGGGTTGCCCGGTATCGCGATGGAAGGCGTCTTCACGCACTTCGCCACTGCGGACATCCCGGGAGACTGGGAGTTCGAGCGGCAGCTGGAGCGCTTCAATGCCGCGCTCGCCGAGTTCCGGCGGCGGGGCATCGATCCGGGCATCGTACATGCGGCAAACAGCGCGGCGACGATACTGCACCCGGAGGCGCACTTCGACATGGTCCGCTGCGGGATCGCGCTCTACGGGCTGCATCCGGACGCCGCGACGCACGGACGCATCGCGCTCGAACCGGCGATGGCCGTGAAGGCGCGCGTCGCGCGTGTCGCCCGGCTCGCGATGGGAGAGGGCGTCAGTTACGGCATGACCTGGCACGCGGGCGCTCCGGCGACCGTGGCGACGCTGCCGATCGGGTACGCGGACGGCGTGCGGCGTTCGCTGTCCAACTCGATGCACGTGCTGATCTCGGGGCACCGGTGCCGGCAGGTGGGACGGGTCGCGATGGACCAGCTGATGGTCGAGGTCCCGCGCGGCGTGACGGTGGAGGTGGGGGACGAAGCGGTGGTGGTCGGCACGCAGGGCGCCGCGACCCTCACGATAGAGGGCATCGCCGAGCTCGCGGGCACGATCGACTATGAGATCGCGTGCGGTCTTGGCGCCAGGATGGCCAAGGTCTATCGCCGCTCACCGGTATCGTCCGTTTCTTCATAGGAACTTGCAGGAATCCGACCAGGCGAGTGGAACTCAACCCACTGAGGCGAGAAGCTTCGTTGTAGACATATGTACGAGATGCAGGACGCGGGTCGGCACACGGCCCGCTTTCCGGTCGCAATGAGAGGAGACGCCGTGGTCGACGACAAGGTGCTGGAGGAGATCAAATTCCACCAGGACGTCGTGGAGCACGACAGCGCATCGCCGCTGCACCGCATTCGCGAGAAGGAGATGGAGATCTCCGGACGGGTGCTCAAGGCGAAGCAGGAGGCTGACGTGATCGTCGCCGATGCGCGTCGCAAGGCAGCGGAGATCATCGCGACGGGTGAGTCCGAGGGGGACAAGCTCGCTCGCGAGGCCGAAGCGGCCACGATGTCGGCCGCGGAGAAGGAAGCCGCGGTAGTCACGGAGAAGGCGGCCGCTGAAGCGGCCGAGATGGAGGGGTCGTTGGCTGCCCGTCGCGCTCTTGCGGCGGACGCCATCGTGAAGGCGGTAACGCAGGTCTGACCGTCCGTGGTTCTTGGACAGTCCTTATGAGGGGGTGAGGCGCGTGCTCGTCCCGATGGCGCGGGTCGAGATCATCGGACCGAAGAACCGCTTCTTCGAAGTGGTGACCCTGCTGCACGAGCAGGGGACGCTGCACATCGAGGATCTCTCGAAGAGGATCGGTTCTGGCGAGATGCCCGTCGAGCAGATGGCTGTGGCCGTCGGCCAGGCGGGCGAGCGGGAGCGGATGGAGGACCTTCTTATCCGTGTCCGCGCGATCATCAAGGCGTTGCATCTGCCTGGAACGACCGTCGACGAGGTCGCCCGGCAGAAGGAGTACCTGAAGCTGTGGAAGCTCGCGTCCTCCGAGCTCTCCGACGAAGTCGTGAAGGTGATCGACGAAGTCGAGGAGCGCACGGCGACTCTGGCGCAGAACCAGTCCGAGATAGAGAACGAGATCTCGCTGCTCGGCCGCTATGAGCCGATCCTGCACAAGATCCAGCCGCTTGCGCGTCAGATCGTCACCACGGGAGCGTTCGATTCCGTGGCCCTTCTCATCGAGCGCCGCTACAAGGGACTGCTCGAGCAGCTGAAGGAAGAGCTCGACACGATCACGCATAAGCAGTGCGACATCGTCTCGACCGACGTGGACGAGGACACCACAGCCGCCATCGTGGTCTTCTCCCGCACCTACTCCGAGCCGGTCCACAAGTTCCTGGCGATGGAGAACGTGAACCAGATCCGGCTGCCCAACGACATGCAGGGGCTGCCGTTCGACCAGGCCTACGACTCGATCCGCGAGCGCCGCAAGACGCTGCCGGACGACCTCAAGGGCATCCGGCTCGAGCTCGAGACGATGTCGGCGAAGTGGCTCCTGCGCCTCACGACGATCCGCGACGTGCTCACCGACAAGATCGACGAGATCTCGGCGATCCCGAAGTTCGGGCAGACCGAGTACGCGTTCGTCATCACCGGATGGCTTCCCGCGAGCGACCTGGGCGAGCTGAAGGCCGACCTCGTGGCCTCGTTCGGTCAGGACGTCATCGTCAACCAGATGGAGATCGGCGAGAAGGACTTCGAGGACACGCCGGTCGCCCTGAAGAACTCCAAGGCGCTCGCGCCGTTCGAGTTCATCCTGGCGCAGCGCGGCATGCCGCAGTACGGCACCCTCGACGCTACGTGGATGCTCTTCGTGTTCTACCCGCTGTTCTTCGGTATGATCGTTGGCGACGTGGGCTATGGTCTCGTCATGCTCGGTCTGGTCGTGTGGCTCCGCTTCAAGTTCAAGGAGAACGACAACATCCAGCTCGCCACCGCGATCCTCGGGCCGGCGACCACGGCGGTCGTCGCATTCGGGTTCCTCTACGGCGAGTTCTTCGGGAACCTGCTCGGCAAGGATTACTTCAACCTGATCCACCCGATCCCGATCGGCGGCGGGTACTTCCTGCCCTTCAACAGGGTCGAGTTCGTCACGATCTTCATGGTCCTGGCGATCGGGGTGGGTGTCGTTCAGGTCCTGCTCGGTCTGGCGTTCGGGGTCGTCAACGCCCTGCGCACGAAGAACAAGCACCACCTCTACGAGCGCGGCGGAGTGCTCGCGCTCTTCGTCGGCATATTCCTGGCCGTCATCGTGGGGGTCGTGTTCTCGAGCTGGGGCACCTGGACGATCTGGCCCACCATCGCCTTTGCGGCTGTGGCGTTTGCTGGCTTCATCTACGCGATCCGGGGCGGCGGTATCATGGGCGTCGTCGAGACGCTCGAGACCGCATCCGGCATGGCGAGCTACATCCGTATCATGGCGGTCGGCCTCGGCGGTGCGATCTTCGCCGACGCGATCAACCAGATCGTGCTCAAGACCGCCGGCGGCGCGGGCAAGATATCAGCCCTCGGAATGCTGCTCGGCATCATCGTTGGTGTCCTGCTCCACGGACTGAACCTGATCATCTCGGCGTTCAGCCCGACCATCCACGCTTTGCGTCTCAACTTCCTGGAGTTCTTCGGGAGGTTCTATGAGGTAGGGACGAAGCAGTACAGCCCGTTTCACAAAACCGGAGGAGAAGGGCAGGCATGATGGACAAGCGTCTTTCAAAGGTTCTGGCGTTCGGTGTGTTCTTGGCAGTTCTGGTCATCCCGGCGATCGCGTTCGCCGCGGAGACTGGTGCACCTGTTAGCGACGTAGTCGCGGTCGCCAACGCGGGCACCGCTTCCATGGCCGCGCTGGCTGCTGGACTTGCCATGGGCCTCTCGGCGCTCGGCGCCGCCTACGCACAGGCCAAGATCGGTTCCGCGGCGGCCGGTACGCTCGCCGAGCGTCCCGAGGTCGCGATCTGGGTCATCACGCTGCAGGCTCTGCCTGAGGTCATCGTGCTGCTCGGCTTCGTCTCCGCGATCATGATCAAGGGCTAGGACTCTCGACTTGGAAGCAGGGGAGTCCTAAATGGCAATGGAAGACATCTTCGTAGCGCTCGAAGAACAGGGCGAGCAGGAGAGCCGTGAGGCTGTCGAGGCCGCTCGCGAGCAGGCGGAGGGCATCAAGGAGGACGCCGAGGCTCAGGCCAAGGCCATCCGCGATGGCCGCGTCGAGGCCGCCGAGGCGCACGCGACGCTGGTCTCGGCACGGACGGTCAACTCCGCCCGCCTCAACGGCCGCCGTATGGTCGCCGGCGTGAAAGAGCGTGCCATCGTCACCGCGTTCGACGAGGCGCTCGTCAAGCTCGGATCCGTGCGCGGCAGCGCCGGCTACCCCGCGCTCTTCCGCGCGCTCGCCGAAGAGGCCGTCGCTGGTCTGACGGGCGAGGTCGTCATCCTGGTCGACCCCGCGGACGAAGCCCTTGCGGCCGAGTTCCTGAAGTCGTCCGGGATGGTCGGATCCGTCGACGCGACGGCGAAGACCTTCGGCGGGCTCACGATCGTCGCCAAGGGTGGCGATCTGCTGCGCCGCAACAGCCTCGAGGACCGTCTCGAGAAGTTCCGCGGCCTCGGCCAGTCCGAGATCGCAGAGGTCCTGTCCGCATGAGTGCGATGGTGGCCACGAAAGCACCGACCTCGGGCCGTGACTACGGCTACGGAAACGCGCGCGTGCGCGGGATGCGCTCACGGCTGCTGACGCCGCAATTCCTCGACGGACTGATGGCCGCCCACGATGTGACGAAGATCATCCAGGCGCTCATCGACACCGAGTACGGTCCCTTCATCGAGACCGCCATCATCAAGGGGCGTACCTCCGCCGCGATGGACGAGGCGCTCCGCGACAACATGGTCGCCACGTTCCAGAAGGTCATCCACTTCCTGAACGCCGAAGCGAACGAGCTTGTCGGGACGCTGCTTGGACGTTGGGACCTGTTCAACGTCAAGTCGATCATCCGCGGCAAGCACATGCACCTGAAGGCCGAGGAGATCGAGGACGGGCTGTATGCCGTCGGTTCGCTGACACCTACCGACCTGCACCTTCTGGTCGGGCTCGAAGACGTGCGCGCGGTCGTGGACACTCTGGTCACGTGGGAATCGCCCTACGCCGTTCCATTGCGGGAGAACATCGCCGCATACGGTGAAGGCGGGAACCTCGCGACGCTGGAGCTGGCGCTGGACCGGTACTACTTCAGCTGGGCGTCGAAGCGTCTCTCCGGCCGTCGGCAGAATGCGAAGCTCGCGCGCCGGATCCTCGGTCTGCAGGCCGACTCGATCAACCTTCTGACCGTGTTCCGCCTGCTGAAGAGCGACATCGGCGACGTCGACCCGAAGAGCTTCTATCTCCCGGGCGGCGAGCACGTGGACGAAGCGTTGTTCGATACTCTGGCCGGCATGTCGGACGTCGACGAGGTCCTGGACGGGCTCAAGAAGACGCCGTACGCGCGTCAGCTCGAGTCGGTCATCGCGACCTACGTGGACGAAGGTTCATTGTCGGTGTTCGAACGAGCCCTCGAGGACTTCGTCATGCGCAAGGCGCTCGATGCTGGTCGTGGGGACCCGCTCGGGGTCGGCATCACCATCGGCTACCTGTGGGCGAAGCAGAACGAGATCACGAACCTGCGGATCATCGTCAAGGGCACCGCGGTAGGCATGCCCCCGGACCGCATGCGGAAGGAACTGATCCTTGTATAAGCTCGTCGTCCTGACCGATCCAGAGCACGCGGACGGCTTCCGGCTGTCCGGGTGCGACGTCGTCGTCGCCGAGTCTCCCGAGGAGGCCCGCCGCTCGCTGGCGGCCCTGGTCGACGACGACACCAGCGGCATCATCGCCGTGAACGAGGCGCTGATGGCGGGCGTGGACGAACGGCTGCAGCGCAAGATCGACTCGATCTACCGGCCCATCGTGGTCTCACTCCCCATCAAGGAGACGCTGCACCTCGGCGAGGACCATCGGGCCTACCTGTCACGCCTGATCCGTCGGGCGATCGGATTCGACATCACACTGAGGCGAGGATAGATGATCGCAGGAACTATCTCGAAGATCACAGGCCCGGTCGTCGTGGCATCCGGCATGACCGGCGCCAAGATGTACGACGTCGTGCGCGTTGGCGCACAGGGGCTCATGGGCGAGGTCATCCGGCTCGAGGCTGACCGCGCTACGATCCAGGTCTACGAGGACACCTCGGGCCTGATGGTCGGCCACCCGGTCGAGTCGACCGAAGCGCCGCTGACCGTGGAGCTGGGCCCGGGCCTGCTGTCGTCGATCTATGACGGCGTGCAGAGGCCGCTGCCGGTCATCGCGGAGCAGACCGGCGACTACATCATGCGCGGCACCGTCGCGTCCGCCCTCGACCGCGAGAAGAAGTGGCCGTTCGTGGCCGTCGCGGAAGCAGGGACCGACGTGCTGGGCGGCGACGTGCTCGGCACCGTCAAGGAAGGCCAGACGATCGTTCACCGCGTCATGGTCCCCCCGAGGAAGTCCGGGCGGTTGACGTGGGTTGCGCCCTCGGGCGACTACACGATCGATGAGACGATCGCCAAGCTCGAGGACGGCACCGAGCTCCAGATGTCGCAGCGCTGGCCGGTCCGTGAGGGCCGTCCCTACACGCGCAAGCTCGATCCGACGACCCCGTTCACCACGGGAATGCGGATCCTCGACACGTTCTTTCCGATCGCGCTGGGCGGCAACGCCATCATCCCTGGCGGTTTCGGAACGGGGAAGACGGTCACGCAGCAGTCGCTCGCCAAATGGGCCGACGTGGACATCATCGTGTACGTCGGTTGTGGCGAGCGCGGCAACGAGATGACCGAGGTGCTCGCGGAGTTCCCGAAGCTCGAGGACCCGCGCACAGGCGCTCCGCTCATGGACCGCACGGTGCTCGTCGCCAACACCTCGAACATGCCGGTCGCCGCACGTGAGGCCTCCATCTACGTCGGCGCGACGCTGGCCGAGTACTACCGCGACATGGGCTACAACGTCGCCATGATGGCCGACTCCACGTCCCGCTGGGGCGAGGCACTGCGTGAGGTCTCCGGTCGTCTTGAAGAGATGCCTGGTGAAGAGGGCTACCCGGCGTACCTCGCGACCCGCCTCGCCGCGTTCTACGAGCGCAGCGGGCGTTGCGAGTCGACCGGTAACGAGAAGCGCGTCGGATCGGTCACGATGGTCGGCGCGGTCTCGCCGGCCGGCGGCGACATGTCCGAGCCGATGACGCAGAACTCGCTGCGAGTCACCGGCGCCTTCTGGGCGCTCGACACCTCGCTGGCCCACCGCCGCCACTTCCCGGCGATCTCGTGGACGAAGAGCTACACGCTATTCCTCGGGCAGGTCCGCGGCTGGTACGAGACCAACGTCGCAGGTGACTGGGTCTCATACCGCGACCGCGCCATGTTCATCCTCCAGAAGGAGACGGAACTCCAGGAGATCGTGCAGCTGGTCGGACCGGACGCACTGCCCGAGTCCGAGAAGATCATCTTGGAGGTCGCACGCATGCTCCGCGAGGACTTCCTGCAGCAGTTCGCGTTCGACGAGGTCGACGCGTACTGTCCGCCGCTGAAGGGATACTGGATCCTCAAGGTCATCCTGGCGTTCTCCGACGCATCGGTGGCCGCGCTCAACCGCGGCGTGTCGCTCCGGCAGATCATGGAGCTGCCGATCCGCGATCAGATCGCCAGCTTCAAGACGACTCCTCACGAAGAGGCCATAGCCCATATGCAAAAGTACACGACGCAGCTTGCCGAGGACATCGCCGGAATCGAGGTGCTCTAGATGACCCCGCCCGTCGCAGAAGCGGAGAAGCACCGCTCGCTCCTCTCGACCGACTACCGGACGCTCCAGTACGTCACGGGACCGCTCATCTTCGTGCACAACGTGCACAACGTTGCGTACAACGAGATGGTCTCCATCGCGATGCCGGATAAGAGCCTCCGTTCCGGTCAGGTCCTTGAGATCAACGATGACATCGCCGTCATCCAGGTCTTCGAAGGCACCCGCGGCATCGACGTGGACAAGACGACCGTGCGCTTCCTCGAGGAAGTGGCCAAGGTCGAGGTCGCGCCGGAGCTGTTGGGCCGCGTGCTGAACGGCACCGGCAAGCCGATCGACGGAGGGGCTCCGGTCATCCCGGAGAAGCGCCTCGACGTCACCGGATCGCCGATCAACCCGTACCGCCGCGACCAGCCCGCCGACTTCATCGAGACCGGCGTGTCCGCCATCGACGGCCTGAACACGCTCGTGCGTGGCCAGAAGCTCCCGATCTTCTCGGGCTCCGGTCTTCCGGCGAACGACCTAGCCGCGCAGATCATCCGTCAGGCGCGCGTCGGGAGCGGCGAGGAGTTCGCCATCGTCTTTGCCGCGATGGGCATCACCCACCGCGAGGCGGCGTTCTTCATGCAGCAGTTCGAGGACACCGGCGCCCTCGAGCGCGTCGTGTTCTTCATGAACCTCGCCGACGACCCCACGGTCGAGCGTCTGCTCACCCCGAAGGTCGCCCTCACGGTCGCCGAGTACCTGGCGTTCGAGAAGGGGATGCAGGTGCTCGTCGTCCTCACCGACATGACGAACTACTGCGAGGCGCTGCGCGAGGTCTCGACCGCGCGCGAAGAGGTACCGGGCCGCCGCGGTTACCCGGGCTACATGTACACCGACCTCTCCATGATCTACGAGCGCGCGGGCCGTATCAAAGGCAACAAGGGCTCGGTCACGCAGCTCCCGATCCTCTCGATGCCGGACGACGACATCACGCACCCGATCCCCGACCTCACCGGCTACATCACCGAGGGTCAGATCGTGCTCTCGCGCCAGCTGCACCGCCGCGGCGTCTACCCGCCGATCGACGTGCTGCCGTGCCTGAGCCGCCTGATGAACCTCGGTATCGGCGAGGGCAAGACGCGTGAGGACCACCGGGCCGTCGCCAACCAGCTCTACGCCGCGTACGCGCAGGGCCGCGACCTCCGCCGTCTGGTCGCCATCGTCGGCGAGGAAGCGCTCTCCGACACCGACCGCCGCTACCTGCGGTTCGCAGACGACTTCGAGAAGACGATCGTCGGCCAGGGCAACGAGGGCCGCTCGATCATCGACACGCTCACCGTCTCGTGGGAGCTGCTCGCGGGCCTGCCGCTGGGCGAGCTCAAGCGTGTCCGTGAGTTCATCCCAAAGTACCACCCGAACGCCGGGGATGCGGCCGTGAAGGGCGGGGACGTCTAGCACATGGAAGAGGTCCGGCCTACTCGGTCAGAACTCCTGGAAAGGCGAGCCCAGATCGGGCTCGCCGTCCAGGGCATGGACTTGCTCAAGCAGAAGCGCGACGCGCTCCTGATCGAGTTCATGTCCGTCATGGACGAGACCCTGCGTCTGTCCGGCTCGCTGCAGAAGGCGGTGTCCGACGCGCAGTACTCGCTCGCCGTAGCCAAGTCGGTCGATGGCAACGTCTCGGTCCGCTCGGTCGCCATGGCGACCAAGGGCGAGGTCACCATCGACATGACCGGTACGAAGATCATGGGCGTCTCGGTCCCGGTCGTCACCAAGGGTCGTAGCCCGATGCGCAGCTCGTTCACGCGTGGCTACTCGATCACCGGCGTCTCCAGCCGCATCGACGAGTCAGCGGACCGCTTCGAGAAGATCCTCGACGTCATCATCGAGTACGCGGACATCGAGACGCGCCTGAAGCGTCTCGGCGAGGAGATCCAGAAGACGAACCGCCGCGTCAACGCCCTCGAGCAGATCACGGTGCCGGGGCTCAAGGAGCAGGTCGCCTACATCCGCCAGACGCTCGACGAGCGCGCGCGGGAGGACCTGTTCCGCCTGAAGAAGGTCAAGAAGAAGATCGAGCGCAAGAGGGCCGCGCAGACCGCCGCTTAGGCGGAAGGGGCGCCCGGAAGGCTCTCGGGGAACTGTTAGAGGCGGTCCGTTATCCCGGGGGGGAGCGGATCGCCTCGGCATATCCGGACCGCTCGTAGCGAAAGGGCGCCCGACGTGGGCGCCCTTTCCTCGACCGGGATGTGATCCTGGCCCGCGTCAGCCCTTCTCGACGATCAGGGTGTACACGTCCTGCAACACGTCGACGCTGTTGCGGGAGTGGTTGACCAGTTCGCGCGCGAAGTTGAGGATGCGGCGCACGTCGGTGATCCCCAGAGTCGAGAAGCGCAGGTCGTCCCACTCGGTGTGCGCGATGTAGGCCCACAGCTCGCCCAGCACGTACTGGATCGCTTCGATCTCGGGGCCGGTGAACTTGCCCCACTCCTTGCCGAGGCCTTGGCGAAGGCGCTCTACAGCGCGCTCGGTGGCCTGTGCCTTGCGGATCTGGAACGTGCGCATCCCGATCTCTTCGTCGGTCACATCGGGGCGCTGGTTGTTCATGCTCATGGGTTCTTGGCTCCCTTCCTCACGGCGGAAGTTCGACGGGGGCTCATCGATTCCTGCTTTCACCGGACCGTGGCGGGCATCATCTAGAATAGGGATGTTGTTCCCACCCGTGCGCGCGCCAGCGCACGCGCATGTGCGAAGGAGCCCGATGGAGTTTCTCGACGTCATAGCGAAGCGACGCAGCGTCCGCCACTTCAACACGCGCATCGAAGTGACCGACGACGACGTGCGCGCGTTGCTCGAGGCGGGGACGACCGCACCGAGCGCCGGCAACATCCAGCCGTGGCGCTTCTACGTCGTCCGAAGCGTGGAGGCGCGCGAGCGTCTCGCGCAGGCGATGGGTCAGAGGTGGGCCACCGCCGCGCCGGTCGTGATCGTGGTGTGCGTCGATCCTCGACCGTGCGGCGCGCGCTACGGCCAGCGCGGCGAGCAGCTCTACGCCGTCCAGGACTCGGCGGCCGCGGTCCACTCGATACTGCTCGCCGCCGTCGACAGGGGCCTGGCCTCGTGTTGGATCGGCGCGTTCGACGACGAGGCGGTCCGCGAGGCGATCGGGGCACCGCGACCGGTGACGCCGATCGCGGTGCTGCCCGTCGGCCGTTCCGCGGAGGCCGCGGCCAAGCCCTCACGCAGGCCGCTGGGCGAGGTCACCACGTGGCTGTAGCCGCCATCGGCGACTGCCGGTCGCTCGAGGCGCTGCGCGCCGACATCGGGGACTGCCGGCGATGTCCGCTCGCCGACACGCGCACGACGCTGGTGTTCGGCGTGGGCGATCCGCACGCACGGCTCATGTTCATCGGAGAGGCTCCGGGCAAGAACGAGGACCTGAAGGGGGAGCCGTTCGTCGGCGCTGCAGGAAAGTTCCTCGATGAGCTGCTCGCTTCGATAGGCATCGAGAGAAGCCAGGTCTACATCGCGAACATGGTCAAGTGCCGGCCGCCGGGCAACCGCGATCCCGAGCCGACCGAGATCGAGACCTGCGCGCCGTTCCTGGCCAGGCAGATCGAGCTCATAGACCCGGCGGTCATCGCGACGCTTGGGAGGTTCGCGGCGCACTACGTGCTCGGGCTGGACGCGCCGATCACCTCGCTCCGCGGGAAGCTGTACCACCGCAACGGGCGCAACGTCGTACCGGTGTTCCACCCCGCCGCCGCGCTCTACGACTCATCCAAGCGCAGCGTGCTCGAGGACGACTTCAAGCGGCTGCGCGCCGTCATGGACCGTGTCGAGCAGGGCGGGTAGATGCCGCAGATCCCGACGATCATCACGACGAGCCCGGATGAGACGCGCCACGCCGGCGAGTTGCTGGGCCGGCTCGTCACGCCCGGCGACGTAGTGGCGCTCACCGGTGACCTCGGGGCCGGGAAGACGGTGCTCGTGCAGGGCATCGCGTCGGGCCTCGGCGTGGTCGGCCATGTCCCCAGCCCGACGTTCAACATCCTGCTCGTGCACCGTGCCCCGGTCACTCTGTTCCATTTCGACCTGTACCGGCTTGAGGAGGCGTGCCAGCTCGCCGACATCGACTTCTACGAGACCCTCGAGTCAGGAGGCGTGTCGGTCATCGAGTGGGCGGACCGCTTCCCGACGGAGTTGCCGCCGGACCGGCTCGACGTGACGATCGCCGCGCCTGACGAGTCGACGCGGGAGCTGCTCGTCGCCGGGACGGGCCCACGCGCGCACAGGCTGGCACGACGCTGGCTCGAGAAGTGGCAGCGCCAGAGCAAGGTCGGACGGCCGTGAAGCTGACACTCGCCTTCGACACGTCCACCGAGGAGGTCGCGATCGGCCTGGGAAAGGTCGGCGCTCGCGGCGTCCACCTGCTGGGTGAGACCAACATCAACGTCCCGCGCGCGTCGCTCACGCACCTATTCCCGGCGATCACCCGGCTGCTGCAGTCGGCGGACCGCACCATCGGGGACGTGGACGCGGTCGTCGTGGGCCGAGGGCCCGGGTCCTTCACCGGTGTGCGCATCGGGGTCTCGGCGTCGAAGGGCATCGCCCAAGGGCGCGGGATCCCACTGTTCGGCGTCAACACCCTCGATGCGGTCGCGGAACGCTTCTCCGGACGCCAGGGCCTGGTCGGGGTCGTCGGAGACGCGATGCGTAGCGAGATCTACCCCGCCCTGTACCGACTTTCCGGGGACACGATCGAGCGGCTGACCGGAGACGCTGTCGCGTCGCCTCCCATGGTCGCCGCGGAGTGGGCGACCCTCGGCGAGCCGGTCCTGCTGTCCGGGAACGCTCTGCGGAAGTACGCGGACGCGTTCACCGGAGCGATGGGGGATGCGGCGATCATCGCGCCCGAGGCGCTGTGGACACCGACCGGTGAGTCGCTGCTGATGGTCGCATGGCGGTCCTACGTCCGTGACGGGCTTGGTGACGGAGACCCGGGCACGCTCCTCCCGGTCTACACGAGGCTCTCAGACGCCGAGGAAGCCGAGCGTTCCCGGGACGGGGTCAGCGGGCCATCACCCCGAAGCGGCGTGGCGGGGCCGCATGCCACCGGTGATGCGTCGTGAGCGCGCGCGTCCGTCCGCTTGTGGAGACCGATCTCGAACGCATCGTGGCGCTCGAACGCGCCACGTTCCCTTCGCCGTGGACGCGCGGGATGTTCATCGACGAGCTGCTGCAGGGAAGCAGTCGCGCTTGGTTCGTCGCCGATTCGCCGTGGGGCCTGCTTGGCTACACCGGTCTGATGGAGGTCGAGGGCGAGGGCCACATCCTCAACCTCGCAGTGCGCGCGGACGCACGCTGTCAGGGGGTCGGCTCGGCGTTGCTCACGGCGGTCTTCGACGAGGCGCTGCGCAGGGGGTTGGACCGCCTGAGTCTGGAGGTCCGGCCGAGCAACGCCGCAGCCAGGGCGATGTATGAAGCCGCCGGCTTCTCCGAGGAGGGCCGTCGCCCCGGCTACTACTCCGACAGTGGCGAGGACGCGCTGATCATGTGGACCGGGTCTCTGGCGAGCGAGCCGATGCGGGAGGCGATCGCGAGGGTCGCGGAGCGGGCCTCGAGGATCGGGAACCTCTCGATAGACCGCGGGGACGGATCGGGGGTCGCCGGGGCGCCATCGGACGACGTCATCCTCGCGATCGAGACGTCGTGTGACGAGACCGCGGCGGCGGTGATGCGTGGCGGCCGCGAGCTGCTCTCCAGCGTCGTGGCCAGTCAGATCGACTTCCATGCGCGGTTCGGCGGTGTGGTGCCGGAGATCGCATCGCGCAAGCATGTCGAGGCGATCTCCGGCGTGGTCGACGAAGCGTTGTCGCTTGCGGGCATCGAGCTGAAGGATGTGACCGCGCTCGCCGTGACGTACGGTCCCGGCCTCGTCGGAGCGCTCGTAGTCGGTGTCTCGTACGCGAAGGGTCTGGCACTGGCGACGGGGCTTCCCTTGGTGGGGGTCAACCACTTGGAGGGGCATCTCTTCGCGAACGTGCTCGCGGAGCCGGACATCGAACCGCCTTTCGTCGCCCTTCTCGTCTCCGGGGGCCACACGTCGCTGGTGCACGTCCCGGCGTGGGGCGAGTACCACACGATGGGCTCCACACTCGACGACGCGGCGGGGGAGGCGTTCGACAAGGTCGCCAAAGCACTGGGGCTCGGCTACCCGGGCGGGCCTGCGATATCGCGGCTCGCAGCCGAGGGCGATCCGGCCGCCATCCCGTTCCCGCGCGCGATGATCAACACCGCGGACCTCGACTTCTCGCTGTCGGGCCTGAAGACGGCGGTCGTCACCTACATCCGCAAGGAGCAGGCGGCCGGACGTGACCTGGATCTGCCCGACATAGCGGCGTCGTTCCAGGCCGCTGTCATAGACGTGCAGGTGTCGAAGGCGGTCCGCGCGGTCACCGAGACCGGTGTTCGCACGTTCCTCATCGGTGGCGGCGTCTCCGCGAACCCCGCACTCCGTGCCGCGCTCGCGAAAGCCCTCGGGGCGCGAGGCGTGAGGGTCAGCGTGCCGCCGTTCGACCTGTGCACCGACAACGCCGCCATGATCGCCGCCGCCGCCCACTTCCGGCTGGGACGTGGCGAGACGCTGGGCCCCAGCGCCGAAGCGGTCCCCGATCTGCGCCTCGACTAGGGTCACCGGCGACCCCTGGAACCGGCAGGCCGGGTCCCTGCGCCTCCCGGGATGTGAGTGTCACCCACTCACATCCGCTCCGCAGGGACTTGCGCACGACTTCCGGCATCGGTATCATCAAAACGCCGGTTAGCAGTCGCGGGTCGCGAGTGCTAGCAGACGAGAGTCATGGGTATCAAAGGTATGTCCGTCCGGGTGAGACCGCGCAGGCGGGTCTGCCCGGACGACCGATATCAGAGAAGCATCACGCGACCAAGAACGATGGAGGGTAGAGCATGAAACTCAAGCCGCTGGGCGACAACGTGGTGGTCAAGCAGGCCGAGGCCGAGCAGAAGACGAAGTCCGGCTTCATCATCCCCGACACGGCGCAGGAGAAGCCGCAGAAGGGCACCGTGATCGCGGTGGGCGAGGGCAAGTTCGAGAAGGGCGCCCGGGTGCCGATCGACGTCAAGGTGGGCGACACCGTCATCTACAGCAAGTACGGCGGGACCGACGTCAAGATCGACGAAGAGGAGTTCAAGATCCTGCACGCGACCGACATCTACGCGATCCTCGTCTAGACCGCGCGCTCGCATCGATCCCGCTGGTGACAGCTGGGCCCACCCGACACATCAAGAAGGAGGCAACCACTCCATGGCCAAGGACATCCAGTTCGACGAGGCCGCACGCCGCGGCCTCGAGGCCGGCGTCAACAAGCTCGCGAACGCCGTCAAGGTCACGCTCGGTCCGAAGGGCCGCTACGTGGTGCTCGAGAAGAAGTTCGGCGCTCCGACGATCACGAACGACGGCGTCACCATCGCTCGCGAGATCGAGCTCGATGACCCCATCGAGAACATGGGCGCCCAGCTCGTCAAGGAGGTCGCCACCAAGACGAACGACGTCGCGGGTGACGGCACCACCACAGCCACCCTGCTCGCCCAGGTCATCGTCCGCGAAGGCCTGCGCAACGTAGCGGCCGGTGCGAACCCGCTCGCGCTGAAGCGCGGTATCGAGAAGGCCGTCGACGCCGTCGTCGCGCAGATCAAGAAGGACGCTCGCGAGGTCGAGGACCAGACCGAGATCGCCAACGTCGGCGCCATCTCGGCCGGCGACCAGATGATCGGTGACAAGATCGCGGAAGCGATGAAGGTCGTCGGCAAGGACGGCGTCATCACCGTCGAGGAGTCGCAGACCTTCGGCATCGACATCGAGACCGTCGAGGGCATGCAGTTCGACAAGGGCTACGTCTCGATGTACATGGTCACCGACCCCGATCGCATGGAGGCCGTGCTCACCGACCCGCTGATCCTCATCGCGAACCAGAAGATCACGTCCGTTCAGGACATCCTCCCGGTGCTTGAGAAGGTCATGCAGGCCGGCCGCCAACTGCTCATCATCGCCGAGGACGTCGAGGGCGAGGCCCTGCCGACACTCGTGCTCAACAAGCTACGCGGCACGTTCAGCTCCGTCGCCGTCAAGGCGCCGGGCTTCGGTGACCGCCGCAAGCGGATGCTCGAGGACATCGCCATCGTCACCGGTGGCCAGGTCGTGTCCGAGGAGCTCGGCATGAAGCTGGACGGCGTGACGCTCGAGATGCTCGGCCGCGCCAAGACCGTCAAGATCACGAAGGACTCAACGACGATCATCGACGGCGCCGGCACCAAGGCGGACATCGACGGCCGGATCAAGCAGCTGAAGGCCGAGATCGAGAAGTCGGATTCCGACTTCGACAAGGAGAAGCTGCAGGAGCGCCTGGCCAAGCTCTCCGGCGGCGTCGCCGTCATCAAGGTCGGCGCGGCCACGGAAGTCGAGCTCAAGGAGAAGAAGCACCGCATCGAGGACGCCCTGCAGGCGACCCGCGCGGCTGTGGAAGAGGGCATCGTCGCCGGCGGCGGCGTGGCGCTCGTCAACGCCGCTCCCGCGCTGGATGCGCTCAAGCTCACCGACGACGAGATGATCGGCGTCTCGATCATCCGCAAGGCGCTGGACGAGCCGCTGAAGACGATCGCCAGCAACGCCGGCTTCGAGGGTTCCGTCGTGGCCGAGCATGTCAAGGGCATGAAGAAGGGCGAGGGTCTGAACTCCGCCACAGGCGAGTATGGCGACCTCTTCAAGATGGGCGTCATCGACCCGGTCAAGGTCACGCGCACGGCGCTCCAGAACGCAGCCTCCATCTCCGCGCTGATCCTGATCACCGAGACGACCGTCGCCGACATCCCGTCCAAGGACGACGGCGGCGCAGCCGCTGCCATGGGCGGCGGCATGGGCGGCATGTACTAGGCCGCACGGACCGCACGACTTCACTCGTAGGGCCCCGGAGCGACACGCTCCGGGGCCCTACCGTGGCTCTGCTAGACTTCACCACCGGGCCGGGCAGACCGCCTGCCGCCGGACTACACGAGGAGCACTCGCACCGAATGGCACTCTCCATCGGCATCGTGGGCCTTCCCAACGTCGGCAAGTCGACGCTGTTCACCGCGCTCACGCGCAAGCAGGTCGACGCCTCGAACTACCCGTTCGCGACGATCGAGCCGAACGTGGGCGTGGTCGCGGTCCCGGACGCCCGCCTCGAGCGGCTCGCGGAGATCGCGAAGCCGGGGCGCATCGTTCCGGCGGTCGTGGAGTTCGTCGACATCGCCGGCCTGGTGAAGGGCGCGAGCGAGGGTGAGGGGCTCGGCAACCAGTTCCTCGCCAACATCCGTGAGACCGATGCGATCGCGGAAGTCGTCCGCTTCTTCTCCGACCCGAACGTCATCCACGTCGCCGGCGAGGTCGATCCCGCGAGCGACGTGGATACGATCAAGACCGAGCTCATCCTCGCCGACCTCGGGACGCTGGAGAAGGCGCTGCCGCGTGTCGAGAAGGAGGCGAAGCGGGACGTGACCATCGCGGCGAAGGTCGAGACCGCCAAGCGGCTGTACGCGTGGATGGAGCAAGGCCACCGCGCACGCACGATGGAGATGACCGATGCCGAGCGGACCTCCGTCCGGGACCTGCACCTGCTCACGATGAAACCGATGCTCTACGTCGCGAATGTGGACGAGGATGCGGCGACCGCCGAGCTTCCCGAGATCGACGGCATCCGCCCGATTCCGATCTGCGCGAAGGTCGAGTCCGAACTAGCCGACCTCGAACCCGAGGAGGCTGCGGCCTACCTGGCGGAACTGGGCCTGGCCGAACCGGGCCTGAACGCACTGATACGCCGCGCGTACGAGCTGCTCGGGCTGCAGTCGTTCTTCACGGCAGGCGAGATGGAGGTCCGGGCATGGACCGTCCGCCGCGGCGCGAAGGCCCCGGAAGCGGCAGGTGTGATCCACACCGACTTCGAGAAGGGCTTCATCAAGGCCGAGACGATCGGCTATGCGGACTACGACGCCCTCGGTGGGGAAGCGGGCGCGAAGGCGGCCGGGAAGCTTCGGATCGAGGGTCGGGACTACGTGATGCAAGACGGTGACGTGATGCACTTCCGCTTCAACGTCTGAGGCGGTAACCTGTACGCACCCCGCACGCCTTGCAGGGACTTCACACTCACACCACACGTCGCAGCATCACAGAAGACCAGGCGCACGCACCGGCACGCACGTCGCTAGAAGGCCGGGGGCGGATGCACCTGGTCTCGGCGTATATGCAGGCAAGGCGCTCGGGAATCGCATACGGTGAAACGCGGAAGCTGGACATAGAGGAGGCGCCCTTCATGGAGATCGAGATCGGACGCGGCAAGACCGCCAGGCGGGCCTACGGGTTCGACGACATCGCGATCGTTCCGTCGCGTCGTACGCGCGACCCGCGCGACGTGAGCATCGCATGGGAGTTCGTCTTCCGTGGGGGGACGTACAGCTTCCCGCTGCCGATCCTCGCGTCCGCTATGGACGGAGTGGTCGACCCCGCCTTCGCCGTGAAGCTCGGCAAGATGGGCGGCCTCGGCGTGCTGAACCTCGAGGGCATCCAGACGCGGTATGAGAACGCCAACGAGCAGCTTGACCTCATCGCTTCCTTCGACAAGGAGGAAGCCACCGCGAAGATGCAGAAGATCTACAAGGAGGCGATCAAGCCCGAGCTGATCACCAAGCGGGTCAAGGAGATCAAGGACGGCGGTGTGCTGGTCGCCGCGTCGCTCACACCGCAGAACGCGCCCCGCTACATCGAGGCCGCGCTCGCCGGCGGGCTCGACATCCTCGTCATCCAGGGCACCGTCGTGTCGGCCGAGCACGTCTCGACCTACGACGAGCCGCTCGATCTCAACGCCTTCATCGAGAACTTGGACATCCCGGTCCTCGTCGGCGGATGCTGCTCCTACTCCGGCGCGCTTCACCTCATGCGGACCGGTGCGGTCGGCGTTCTTGTGGGAGTCGGCCCCGGCCACGCATGCACCTCGCGCCGCGTCCTGGGGATCGGCGTTCCGCAGGGCACCGCGATCGCGGACGCGGCCGCGGCCCGCATGCGCCATCTCGATGAGACCGGCACCTACTGCCACGTCATCGCCGATGGCGGCATGCGCACCGGCGGCGACCTGGCGAAGGCCATCGCAGTCGGCGCCGACGCGATTATGATCGGCTCGCCGCTCGCCGCCGCCTCCGAGGCGCCCGGCCGCGGCTACCACTGGGGCATGGCCACCTTCCACCCCGAGCTGCCGCGCGGCACCCGCGTGAAGGCCGGCGTGAAGGGTACGCTCGAAGAGGTCCTGCTGGGGCCGGCGCACCAGAACGACGGCACGCTCAACCTGCTCGGCGGCCTCCGCACCTCGATGGCCACCTGCGGCTACGAGAACCTGAAAGCGTTCCAGAAGGCCGAGGTCATGGTCGCCCCGTCGCTCCAGACCGAGGGCAAGGTACTGCAGAACACCCAGGGCGTCGGGATGGGGCGCTAGGGTGGCGGACTACCACGAGGCCCAGCCGACAGTATTCGTCCTCGACTTCGGCGCTCAGTACGCGCAGCTGATAGCGAGGCGCGTCCGCGAGGCGCGTGTGTACTCCGAGATCGTCCCGTACGACATCAGCGTGGAGGAGATAGAGCGCCGCAAGCCTGCGGCGCTCATCCTTTCAGGGGGGCCGGCGTCGGTCTACGCCGAAGGCGCCCCTCACATGGACCCTGCCGTGCTCGGACTCGGCATCCCGGTGCTGGGCTTCTGCTACGGCATCCAGGAGATCGCCCTGCACCTCGGCGGCGAGATCCCGAAGACCGACATCGGTGAGTACGGGTTCGCCGAGCTGACCGTCACGGAACCCTCCTGCTCGCTGCTCGAGGGCGTGCCTGAGACGAGCCAGGTGTGGATGAGCCATCGTGACAGCGTCGGCACCGCGCCGGTCGGTTTTGTGGTCACAGCCCGCACAGGGACGACTACGATCGCCGCGATGGAGGACCCCGCCCGCAACATCTACGCGACGCAGTTCCACCCCGAGGTCGCACACACTGCGTATGGGCAGCACATCATCGAGCACTTCCTGCACGACATCGCGGGGATCCCACCGCTGTGGACGATGGTGAACATCATCGACGCGACCGTGGACCTTGTCCGCGCGCAGGTCGGTGACGCGAAGGTCATCTGCGGGCTCTCGGGCGGGGTCGACTCGTCGGTCGTCGCCGCGATCCTGCACCGTGCGATCGGCGACCAGCTGACCTGTGTCTACGTGGACCACGGCATGATGCGCCTCGACGAGAGCGCGCAGGTCGTGCACACGTTCCGCGACCACTTCCACGTGAACCTGATCCACGTCGACGCCGAGGACCGCTTCCTTTCGCTGCTCGACGGCGTCACAGACCCGGAGCGCAAGCGGCACATCATCGGCGAGGAGTTCTGGAAGGTCTTCTTCGATGAGGCCACGAAGCTCGAGGGCGTGAAGTTCCTCGCTCAGGGTACGCTCTACCCGGACGTCATCGAGTCCGGCAACAAGACGGCGGCCAAGATCAAGAGCCACCACAACCTGATCCCGTTCCCCCCGGGCGTGCACTTCGACCTGATCGAGCCGCTCAAGGCGCTGTTCAAGGACGAGGTTCGGGCCGTGGGCGCCGAACTCGGGCTTCCGGACGAGATCGTCCACCGGCAGCCGTTCCCGGGCCCGGGGCTCGCCGTACGCATCATCGGCGCGATCACGCGTGAGAAGCTCGACACGCTGCGCGCCGCCGACGCGATCGTGCGCCACGAGATTGGGGAGTGGGACACCGAGCGCGGTGTGTGGCAGTACTTCGCCGTCCTCCCAGACATCCGCAGCGTGGGCGTCATGGGCGACGAGCGCACCTACGGTCACCCGATCATCATCCGCGCGGTAGCGTCGGCCGATGCGATGACCGCTGACTGGGCGCGCCTGCCCCACGAGCTGCTCGCCAAGATGAGCAACCGCATCATCAACGAGGTCGACGGCATCAATCGCGTCGCATACGACATCACGAGCAAGCCGCCGGGTACCATCGAATGGGAGTAGGCGTTTCGCTCAGGCTCTGCCTGCACCTCACACCGAAGGGACGCACATGAGCGATGACGCGAAGGTCGGCATCGACGGGCTGCGGGTGCACATCGACGAGATCGACTGTCAGGTCGTGGGCCTGCTCAACGAGCGCGCGAAGCTCGCTCTCGAGATCCGGGCGCTGAAGCCGCAGGCGAAGATGGCGCTCTACGACCCGCAGCGCGAGGAGCAGATCTTCGCGAGACTGGCTGCCTGCAACGAGGGCCCGCTGTACGGCGACAACCTGCGTGAGATCTACGAGGCGATCCTCCACGTCATGAAGGAGCTGTAGGTCGTGACTCCCGAGGCGCCAGCGGCCGGTCCGATCGCGCCGGGCGGCCCCGTCACCATCATCGCCGGGCCGTGCTCGGTCGAGAGCCGCGACCAGATCATGGAGGTCGCGGCGGTCTGCGCCGAACTCGGCATCCGCGTGCTGCGCGGCGGTGCGTACAAGCCCCGAAGCAGCCCGTACTCCTTCCAGGGGCTCGAGGAAGAGGGACTCATCTACCTGAAGGAGGCGGGGGAGCGCTACAACCTGCTGACCTGCACCGAGGTGGTCGATTCCGCGAACGCCGAACTCGTGGACTCGTACGTCGACATGCTCCAGATCGGCACGCGCAACATGGCGAACTTCTCGCTGCTCAAGAAGATCGGCGCCGTGACCGAGCAAAGCCACAAGCCGGTGCTGTTCAAACGTGGCATGGCCGCGACGATCGAGGAATGGCTGGCGGCGGCGGAGTACATCACGATGCGCAACCCGAACGTCATCCTGTGCGAGCGGGGGATTCGCACGTTCGAGACCTCGACCCGCTTCACGCTCGACATAACCGCTGTCCCGGTCGTCCACAAGCTCTCGATGCTGCCGATCATCGTCGACGCGTCGCATCCGACAGGGCAGCGCGACCTGGTGCCGCCCGTCTGTCGCGCTGCTGTGGCGATCGGCGCGGATGGCCTTATGGTCGAGGTGCACCCCGACCCCCGAAAGGCGCTCTGCGACGGTCCGCAGTCACTCGACCTTGCAGGACTTCGCGAACTGGTCCGCGAACTTGAACCGGTGGCGGCCTCGGTAGGCCGAACGCTTTCCTGAACGACCGCGTCCGGAACGGCGCGAGCCCGAACGTACTGAGGGTGCGTTCGTGGCGCGTCCGCTCGGAGGGAGTGCGATGTCCGACCGCCCGACCGATCTGACTCGACTGTGCCGCCACTGTGGGGCCATCGACTCACGCAGGATCGGCCAGTGCGCGGTCTGCGGCCTCGCCGTGTGCGAGAGATGTGGCAACGTGCAGCACACCCACGGCGAGCGCCGGATCATCCACGATTCGTGTCTGAAGGACGACGACACGGGTTTCACGATGATCAAGTTCGTGAGGTAGCCTGCGCATCGCGCAGACGCGGAGCCTGCCAGCGCCCTCTCCTGCGCTACACTAAACATCTTATGAAACCTGACCTCAGCGTACTCAATCCCGCTCAGCGCGACGCCGTCGCGACCACCGAAGGCCCGCTGCTCGTGCTGGCCGGCGCCGGCTCGGGCAAGACGCGCGTGCTCACGCACCGGATCGCGCACATCATCGGCGATCTGGATGTCGCGCCGCACCGCATCCTTGCGATCACTTTCACGAACAAGGCCGCCGGCGAGATGCGCGCGCGCTTGACCGCGCTGGTCGGACCCGCGTCGCGCTCGATGTGGGTCATGACGTTCCACGCGCTGTGCGTGCGCATCCTGCGCCGCGAGGCGGAGCTGATCGGTCACACGTCGTCGTTCACGATCTACGACGAAGACGACCGCAAGCGCATGCTCGCATCGGTGCTGGCCTCCATGGACATCGACGCGAAGCGGTTCCCGGTCTCGTCGTTCGTACACAGGATCTCCGCCGCCAAGAACGAGCTGATCGCTCCCGAGGCGTATGCCGCGACCGCGGCGACCCCTCCCGAGAAGCTCGCGGCCCAGGTCTATCCGGTCTACCAGCAGCGCTTGCTCGAGGCCAACGCGATGGACTTCGACGACCTGCTGGGAGAGACGGTCCGCCTGTTCACCGAGCACCCGGACGCCCTCGAGCGCTGGAGGGACCGCTTCTCCTATCTGCTCGTCGACGAGTACCAGGACACGAACCACGCGCAATTCCAGATCGTGACGATGCTCGCCGCGGGTCATCGCAACCTCATGGTCGTGGGCGACGACGACCAGTCGATCTACTCGTGGCGTGGCGCGGACATCCGCAACATCCTCGAGTTCGAGAAGGACTACCCCGACGCATCGGTGGTGCGTCTGGAGCAGAACTACCGTTCCACGCAGACGATCCTCGCTGCGGCGAACGCAGTGGTCGCCAACAACGCCGACCGCAAGCCGAAGACGCTGTGGACCGCGAACGTGGGCGGCGAGGCGATCGTCAGGTACCTGGCGTCGGACGAGCGCGACGAGGCCCGCTTCATCGTGGAAGAGGTCGAGCGGCTGATGTCGCTCGAGCACCGCAGCTATGCCGATTTCGCCGTCTTCTACAGGACGAACGCGCAGAGCCGCGTCATCGAGGACCAGTTCCTGCGCTGTGGCGTGCCCTACCAGCTGGTGGGCGGCACGCGCTTCTTCGAGCGCGCGGAGATCCGCGACGTCATGGCCTACCTGCGCGCGATCGCGAACCCTGCCGACCCCGTCTCGCTCCGGAGGGTCATCAACCAGCCCAGGCGCGGCATCGGCGACGCGACGATCGGCGTGCTCGAGGAATCGGCCCGTGCCGAGAGCATCACGCTGCAGGAAGCGGTCCTTCGCTGCGAACAGGAGAGCTGGCTCGCGTCCGGGCCTCGCTCGCGCGTCGCAGGATTCGCTCAGAAGCTCCGTGACATGAAGGAGCTGACCGGTGGGCTCCGGGAGCGTGTCGATGCCGTAGTGAGGCTCTCAGGGCTCGAGGAGGCCCTTCGCGCAGACGGCAGCGAAGAGTCGCGCGAGCGTGCCGACAACATCCACGAGCTCTATGGCGTCGTCCAGGAGTTCGAAGAGGGACACGACGACGTGGCGCTCGACGATCTGCTCGAGTGGATCGCTCTGCGGACCGACCTCGACTCGCTGGCCGAGGGCGATCGCGCGGTGACCCTGATGACGCTCCACACCGCGAAGGGCCTGGAGTACCCGGTGGTCTTCATCGCGGGTATGGAGGACGGCATCTTCCCGCATGTGAACTCGATGTTCGAGCCGTCCGGGATGCAGGAGGAGCGCAGGCTGGCCTACGTGGGCATCACGCGCGCCCGCGAGCGCCTGTACCTCACGCACGCATACCAGCGGATGCTGTACGGCGCCACCCAGCACAACCCGGTCTCCGCATTCATCCGCGAGATCCCCGAAGAGCACGTCAAGGCCCAGGGTCTCGGTTCCGCCGATCATGAGCGCGCCGCACGCAGCCGGGGGGACCGCTACGGACGTCCGAGCTACACGCAGCGCACCGAGGATGGCGGCCGCGTGTACGGGGCGGGAGCGCCGCGCAAGGAGGCTGTCCAGCCGCCGGCATCGGCGTACACTGCGGGCGACGTGGTGGAGCACAAGACGTTCGGCCTCGGCGTCGTGGCCGAGGTCAAGGGGGACAAGCTCGTGATCGCCTTCGGCGAGCCCACGGGGACCAAGACGCTGCTCGCGGGCTTCGCTCCGTTGCGCCGGGTGGAAAAGTAGAAGGTCACCGAGGAGGGAACGAGATGGGCCAGGTCCTCGTGTTCGGCCACACGAGCCCCGACAACGACTCGATCTGCTCAGCGATCGCGTACGCGCACCTCAAAAACCTCACCGACCCGGCGAACGTCTACGTTCCGGCGCGGCTGGGTCCGGTGCCTCCGGAGAGTGCTTGGGTGCTGGCGCGATTCGGCGTCGAAACCCCTGTGGAGATCGCGCACGTCAGGACCCGCGTCAGCGACGTCATGACGACCGACGTGCTGACGGTGGGACCCGACGACACTCTGGCGACGGTGGGGGTGCTCCTCTCCGAGCGCGGCGTGCGCGCCCTGCCGGTCCTGAAGGACGGGCAGGTGCTCGGGCTCGTCACGGTGCAGGCGCTCGCCGTCCGCTACCTCGAGAACGTCACCGCCTCCGGGTTCGCGGGACGCCCCGTCCGGGTCAGGCGTCTGGTGGCGGCTCTCGACGGCAGGCTGCTCGCGGGCGACCCGGACTCGATGCTGTCGGGCGGCGTCCTGATCGGCGCGATGGAGCCCGACACCCTGGCGCGTATGGTCACCGCTGGCGACACGGTGATCGTCGGCGACCGCAAGCGCAGTCAGCCGCTCGCGGTCAGCGCCGGAGCGGCATGCGTGGTGGTCACCGGTGGAGCGGAGCCGTCCGCAGAGGTCCTGAGCCTCGCGAACAGCCGCGGTTGCGCGGTCATCGCGACCGGTCACGACGCGTTCGCCGCCGCCAGACTGCTCGAGCTCGCGCACGCGGTGTCCGAGATCATGGAGACCGACCTGCTGACGGTCGAGCCCGATACGCTGCTCTCCGAGGCGTCCGAAGACCTGTTCGCGTCGCCTCAGCGTGAGGCGCCGGTCGTGGACGCGGATGGCAGGCTTGTCGGACTCCTGACGCGCACGAACGTCGCGCGCGCGAACCGCCGCCGCGTCATCCTCGTCGACCACAACGAGATCGCGCAGTCGGCCGACGGCGTGGAAGAGGCCTCGGTCGTCGAGATAGTCGACCATCACCGGATCGGCGACGTGCAGACCGCGGCGCCGATAGCGTTCCTCGGGATGCCGGTAGGGGCGACGGCGACGATAGTGGCCACACGGTTCCGCGAGCTGGGTCTGGATCCGCCGCGTCACGTGGCCGGGCTGCTCCTTTCAGCGGTGCTCACGGACACGGTCTTGCTCAAGTCGCCGACCACCACCGACGTCGACCGCGAGGTCAGCGATTGGCTCGCGCAGCTTCTGGACGTCGACCCCGCGCAGTTCGCGATGGACGTGTTCCGCGCGCGCAGCACCGGCGCCGAGTTCTCGGCCGAGGACGTCGTGTGCCGCGATATGAAGGAATATCGGATCCGCGACGAGCGCGTCGCCATCGCGCAGATCGAGACGGTGGATGGTGCCGAGGTGCTCGCGCATCGGGACGAGATCGTGGCGTTCATGGAAGGCCTCTCGCGTCTGCGGGGTTTCGACACCGTGGTGCTCATGGTCACCGACGTCGTGCGCGAGGGGAGCGAGCTCCTCGTGGTCGGACGTCGCAGGCAGGTGGAGAAGGCGTTCGGCACGAGCTTCGAGGGCGGCAGCGCCTGGTTCGACGGCATGCTCTCCCGCAAGAAGCAGGTCGCGCCCCGGCTCGTCGAGAGCGTGGGGGTGTAAGGGGCGTGGCCCGCAGGAGGAAGGGGCTCGACCTGAGGCCCGGGCCGTTCTTCAGCGCCGCTGCGAGTCGGCTGGACCTCCGTTCGCGCCGGGGGTTCCCGGTGACCGTGGCCGGTGCGGTCGCGGCACTGTCGTTCCTCGGCTTCCTGTCGATCGTCGCCAACGTCTCGGGGACAGCCTTGCGTCCGCTCGACGGCCTGGCGGCGAGCGCCGCCGCGGCCATGGCCAATCCGGTATGCACCGCGGTCATGTGGGTCGCGACGCTCATGGGCGACTTCCGCGTGATGACCGTGGAGACGATCGTGGCGGCGGTCCTGCTCGCCATCTCGGGTCATCCGCGGAGGGCGGGCTCGGTCGTCCTGCTCGTGCTGACCGGGGCGTGGATCTCCGAGTCGCTCAAGGTCCTCGTGGCTCGTGCGCGCCCCGACGTCGCGATCTCGATGCTCGCGGAGTCGCCGTCGTACTCGAACTCGCTGAGCTTTCCGTCGGGACACGCGCTCTCGGGGATCCTGTTCTTCGGAAGCCTCGCGCTGATGCTCGGAGCGTCACGCGTGGGAAGGCCGCTTCGCCTCTGGGGCGGCCTCGGCATCGCGGCCATCGGCGTCACGATCGGGCTTTCGCGCGTCTACCTCGGCGTCCACTTCATGAGTGACGTCCTGGCGTCGTGGTTGCTCGGGCTGACGATGCTCTCGACGTGGGCCGTCGCCGTTCTGGTCTGGGGGCGTACGCAGCCGCCGCTGGCAGAGCGCGTGGTCCGTCCGCTGCTGGGCTCGTGGTGGCGATGGGCTGTGGCCGCAGCAGGCGCCGCAGCCGTCCTGATCGCGATCATCGCCGAGATGGGAGTCACCCCGCTGGGGTGACCGGCGCCGTGCCTCGCGCTAGCGGGCTCGCGGGAACCGGACGGTGACCGTCGTCCCCACGCCGATCTCTGACGCGATGCCTACGGTGCCGCCGCTGCGCTCCACTGCGTTGCGGACGAGGCTCAGTCCAAGCCCTGTCCCCCCACTCGCGCGCGTGCGGGCGCCGTCGACGCGGTAGAAGCGTTCGAACACGCGGGAGAGGTGCTCGGCGGGGATGCCGGTCCCGGTGTCGGCGACCTCGACAGTCGCCGTGTCGGTGTCGGCCCCGAGCGTGACCGTGACTGCACCCGCGTCCGTGTACGCGATCGCGTTCGCCAGCAGGTTGTCGAGTGCGACAGCCACGTCGGTGGGGTCGGCGGCGGCGTAGACGTCCTGTCCAGCGACCGCGGTCTCGTCCAGCGTGACGGCGAGCCCGACCGCACCGGCGGCGGCCCGGTGGCCCGCGAGCGTGTTGCCGATGGCGGCCCGCACGTCGGTCACGCTGTCCGGTTCTGGCGCCTTCTCGAGGCGCGAGAGCGCGAGCAGATCGACGACCAGGCGCCGCAGGCGGTCCGCTTCGGCCTTCATCTCCCCGACGAACTCCAGCGCCTGCGCGGTGTCGCCGTCTTCCGCGGCGCTGTCGGCGGCCTCCGCGAGCAGCTGGATCGCCGATGCCGGCGTCTTGAGCTCGTGCGAAGCGTTCGCCACGAAGTCGCGCCTCACGGCGTCGAGGCGGCGGACCTCGGTGATATCGGCGATCACGACGAGCGTGCGAGGTCCGGCTTCGGTGGGGTTGAGCGGTACCGCCGTGACCCGGTAGTAGCGGGCCTCGGGGTCCGGCCCTACCTCTCCGCTCGTGGGCGTCTCTGTCGAGAGCCGGGACCGCACGGCGGCCGTGAGGGACTCCGGCAGCGCCGTCTGCGCCAGCGACGATCCGCGCCAGCCGCTCACGGGCGCGCGGAACATGACGCCCGCCGCGCGGTTCGCGATCGTGATGCGATCATCCTCGAACAGGAACACCGCATCCTGGAGGCCGTCGAGGACCGCCCGCAGGGTCACCTGTCCGCCCTCGAGCTCCCCGATCGTCGCGCGCATGCGGTCGCGCAGGGACAGAAGGGCAGCGGCAAGGTCGGCGAGCTCACCGCCGGTGGGCGGCACGGGCGCGCCGAGGTCGCCCGCGGCCATCGCCTCCGCGGCATCCCGCAGCTGCAGGACGGGCCGCGCGGCCTGAGCGGCCAGGCGCAGGCCCACGAGCAGCGTCACGAGCAGTGCGCCGATCAACAACAACAGACCGGTGGTGCGCCCCTGATCGGCGATGGCGCTCACTTGCGCGAGAGGCTCGGAGACACGCAGCGCCACCGGTCTCTCGTCCAGCGTCGCGGGAATCGCCACGTACATCTGGGCGACGCCGAGGGTCGCGGACACGCGTGTGTCGGAACCGACGCGTCCTGCCAGCGCGGCGGCCACCTCCGGGCGGCTGGCATGGTTCTGCATCGTGGCGGGATCGGAATCGCTGTCGGCCAGTACCACCCCGTCGGACGCGACCACGGTGACCCGCAAGTGCGTGCGCTCCACGATCGGCGCGATGGCGGCAGCCGGCGTGCCGGTCGCTTCGGCGAGCGAGAGTGTGGACACTTCGGCGATCGTCTGCAGGTGCGATCTCTGCTGCTCGATCGCGGCCTGCGTCAGCGGGCCGAAGATGCTCCACGCCCACACCGCGGCGAGCAGAGCGACGATCAGCGCGTAGCCGAGAACCAGCCGGACTCGGTACGAGGTGAGGAGTCTCGTCAGCCGACCGATCACCGGCATGCCTCCTCGGCGCTGGCCGTGTCAGCCTGCGCGGCTTCGCCGGCCTGGGGCTCGAAGCGGTAGCCGACGCCGTGGACGGTGTGGATGTAGGAGTATGCGGACGGGTCCTCGATCGCCTGGCGCAGTCTACGGATGTGCACGTCGATCGTGCGCGAGGACGCGAGATGGTCGTAGCCCCAGACCACCTGTGAGAGACGCTGCCGGGACATCAGCCGACCCGGCTCGCGGGCGAGCGCCAGCAGTAGCTGGAACTCCTTCAGGCGCAGGCGGGCGGGCTGGCCGGCGACCGTCACCCGCAGCTGGGACGGCTCGATGACGAGGTCGCCCGCCTCGATCGTGTCGTCGACCGACAGCACGGCGCGCTCTCGGACGCGGCGGAGGTTCGCGCGCACCCGTGCGAGCAGTTCCTCCATCGAGAACGGCTTCGTCACGTAGTCGTCGGCTCCCGCTTCAAGGCCCCGGACCGTGTCGCGCTCCTCGCCGAGCGCCGTGACCATGACGATCGCGACCTCCGGGTCTGTCTTGCGGATCTGCGACGCGAACTCGAATCCGTCGAGACCAGGGAGCATCAGGTCGAGCAGTATGAGGTCGGGGGCTTGCGCGCGCGCCATCTGGAGCGCCTCGTAGCCGTCACCGCTCATCCGCGTGGTGAAGCCTGCTCGTCGCATCGCGTAATCGACGGTCTTCCGGATGATGGGGTCGTCCTCGACTATCAGTATGTCTGCCACGTCATGTCCTTCGCGCTGCTGCGCATATAGCGGCTGCCGAGCCTGCCCCGCACATCATGGACCGCCGAGGTCGCCGTGCAAAGGTCGTTTAACAAACATGTAACCTCTGTCGACGAGCTTCTTACATCGGTGTAACCACTCGGCGGCAGCACACGGTCAACATCTGTGTCGCGACCTTCCCGCTCAGGGAGGGGAGAACGGACGCGATCGCCGGCGTCACGACGGCCGCGCCGCACATCGATGCAGGTGAGGAGTGAAGTGATAGTGAGGACTCGCAAGATCTTCGTCATCGGGGTCGCGATCGCCATGCTGGCAGGCGCGCTCGCGTTGGCTGGATGTGGCACCTCCGGTTCGACTTCCGGCACAGGCACGTTCAACGGTGCCGCGCTCGTTGGCGCCGGTGCCACGTTCCCTGGCCCGGTCTACTCTCAGTGGGCGCAGAGCTTCAACAAGGTCGAGTCTGGAGCGCAGGTGAACTACCAGGCGATCGGGTCTGGCGGCGGCATCCAGCAGTTCACGGCCAAGACGGTCGACTTCGGCGCGTCTGACGTGTCACTGCTCGCGTCCGAGACCGCCAAGATGGCCGATCCGTTCATCCAGTTCCCGACGTGCCTGGGTGCGGTCGTCGTGTCGTACAACCTGCCGGGCGTCACTGCTCCGATCAACCTCGACGGAGCGACTATCGCTGACATCTTCCTCGGCAAGATCACCTCATGGAACGACCCGGGCATCGTCGCTCTCAACTCGGGAGTCACGCTGCCGGCCACGGCCATCCAGGTCGTGCACCGCACGGACGGCTCGGGCACCACGTCGATCTTCACCTCGTGGCTGAAGGGTCAGAGCCCCGCATGGGCCACTCAGGTCGGCGCAGGCAAGGCGGTCCAGTGGCCTGTCGGCCAGGGCGGCAACGGCAACGCCGGCGTCGCGGCGACGATGGGTCAGACGGCCGGTTCGATCGGCTACGTGGAGCTGCAGTACGCGGCGAGCACCGGTCTTGCGGTCGCCTCGATCAAGGCCCCCGATGGCCAGTTCGTCGCCCCGTCGGTCGACAGCGTCGCGAAGGCCGCGAGCGGCCTGAGCTTCCCGATCACCGAGACGACCAGCATCCTCGACTCGAAGGTCGCGGGCGCGTATCCCCTCTCGAGCACCACCTACATCCTGATCTACACGAATCAGACCGATCAGGCCAAGGCACAGACGCTGGTCGACTTCTGGACCTGGGCCCTGACCAAGGGGCAGGCCGAGCTGGGAACCCTGAACTACGCATCCCTGCCGGATGCGGTCGCCAAGGCCTCGCTGGCCGAGCTCGCCAAGATCAACGTGAACGGCGCCGCTGTCACAGCGTCCGCGAGCGTCAAGTAGCAGAAGGCACAGCCGTTGCCCGAAGCACCACCTCGACATAGCTCCGTCACGACTGCGGAGGCGCCGGTTCGCCGGCGCCTCCGTGTTGGCGACTCCATTCTCCGTGGCGTCACGTTAGTGGTGGCGGCCGGACTGATCGTGCTGCTCGCGGTCGTGCTGTGGACGCTCGCACAGGGGGCGGCCCCGACATTCGCGACGTTCGGGCTGGACTTCTTCACGGGGCGCCAGTGGGACCCGGTGAACAACGTCTACGGCGCCCTCCCGTACATCTACGGGACGCTGGTGACCTCAGCGATCGCGATCGCTCTGGCGCTGCCGGTCTCCGTCGGGTTGGCGCTGCTCCTGAACGAGGTGCGATCGCGGCTCGTTCGCAACCCGCTCACGGTGCTGGTCGATCTGCTCGCCGCGATACCCAGCATCGTCTACGGGCTCTGGGGGCTGTTCGTGATGGCCCCGTTCCTCAACAAGTACTTGGCGCCCGCGCTGGCTGGCACTCTCGGGCGGTTGCCTCTGCTCGACTCCCTGTTCGTGCCCACACCGGCCGTGGGTAACATGCTCAACGCCGGGATCATCCTGGCGATCATGATCGTCCCGATTATCACTGCCGTCAGCCGCGAGGTGATCGCCACGGTGCCGCACGACCTGCGGGAGGCGGCGCTGGCGCTGGGGGCTACGCGATGGGAGTCGATCCGCATGGCGGTGCTCCCGCACGCACGTAGCGGCATCGTGGGCGCCACCATGCTCGGGCTCGGTCGGGCGCTCGGGGAGACGATCGCGGTCTCGATGCTCGTAGGCAACGGACTCGGCATCAGTACGTCGCTTCTCTCGCCGGGGTACACGATCCCGGCGGTCATCGCGAACGAGTTCAGAGAGGCGACGTCCACGGGGCTGCAGCACTCGGCCCTGCTCGCACTCGCCCTCGTCCTCGTCGCAATCTCCTTCGTGCTCGCGGCGCTCTCGCGGCTCCTCGTCAGGCGCTCGGAGCGGATGGCATCATGACGACCGGACTACGTCCCCCGAAGCGGCTGCACTCGATCGCGGCCCGCAAGGCGAAGAGCGCCGCGTTCATGGGGCTTCTGTGGGCGGCCGGCGTCGTGGCCGTCGTTCCACTGTTCCTGCTGGTTGGCTACGTGCTGATGAAGGGCCTACCGGCTCTCAACGCGTCATTCTTCACGCAGACCGCTCCGCCTCCGAGCGTGCCCGGCGGTGGCATGAGCCAGGCGTTCCTGGGCACGGGGCTCATCGTCGGTATCGCCACGGCGATCTCTGTGCCGCTGGGCGTCCTGACCGCCGTCTACCTCTCGGAGTATGGCCGCGGCCGCGTCGCCGCGTCCGTCCGCTTCGTCGCCGAGATACTGCTGTCGACCCCCTCGATCGTGGCGGGCGCCTTCGTCTGGGGGATCGTCGTCGTGGCGATGCACTCGTTCTCGGCGCTGGCCGGTTCCATCGCTCTGACGGTGCTCATGTGGCCGATCATCACGAGGGCCACCGAGGAGAGCCTCCGGCTGGTGCCGAACGACCTTCGCGAAGCCGCGCTCGCGCTCGGAGTGCCGCGCTGGAAGATGATTCTGCGGATCGTCATCCCCACCGCCGGGTCCGGGATCCTCACGGCCGTGATGCTGGCGGTTGCTCGCGGGTTCGGCGAGACGGCGCCGATCCTGCTCACGTCGCTCGGGAACGACTTCATCAACACGAACGCGCTCCGACCGACCGACGCGGTGCCCCTCCGCATCTACACGTACGCGCAGAGTGCGTTCACCCAGTGGCAGACGCTCGCCTGGGGTGGCGCGATCACGCTGCTCGCGGCGGTGCTCGTGCTCTCGATTCTTGCCAGGGTACTGTCGGACCGCCAGCAGCGGAGGATCGGATGAGTGAAGCTCTCAGCGTCCAGGGACTGAGCGCGTGGTACGGGAACGACCGTATCCTCGCCGACGTGGACATGCAGATCCGCCCCGGTTGCGTGACGGCGATCATCGGCCCGTCGGGGTGCGGCAAGTCCACGCTGCTTCGTTGTCTCAACCGGATGCACGAAGAGGTGAGAGGCGCGCGGGCCACCGGCACGGTGCGCTTCGGAGACTGGGACCTCTACGCGCCCGACTCCGACCCCACTGACGTGCGCAGGCACATCGGCATGGTGTTCCAGCGTCCGAACCCGTTCCCCACGATGACCGTGTTCGAGAACGTGGTCGCCGGGCTGAAGCTGCGCGGTCAGTACGACCGCAGCAACCTGCACGAGCGTGCTGAGTCCGCGATGCGACAGGCGGGCGTGTGGGAGGAGCTCAAGGACCGGCTGAACAAGCCGGGAGGCAGGCTCTCGGGCGGGCAGCAGCAGCGGCTGTGCATCGCTCGCGCGCTGGCGGTGGAGCCTCAGGTGCTTCTGATGGACGAACCTGCGTCGGCTCTGGATCCGATCTCGACGCAGCAGATCGAGGACACGGTGCAGCAGCTGAAGGAGACGGTCACCGTGGTGGTCGTCACGCACAACATGCAGCAGGCCGCGCGCATCTCCGACTACACCGCGTTCATGCTGCGCGAGAGCAACGAGCGGCCGTCCCAGCTCGTCGAGTACGACGAGACCCGGCTGATGTTCACCGCACCGACCGACCCGCGCACCGAGGCCTACATCACCGGTCGCTTCGGGTAGTCCCATGGTCGACTGCGCGGGAAAAGGACGAGCCGCCTGGGGGGAGGCGGCTCGTTAGTTAAGAGCGGGCAGCTCCGTCGGTGGAGGGGGAGTACGGAGCGCCCAGACCCTGTCGACATCGTAAGCAACAAATGTGCCGCGAGTGAGGCCGTTCACCGATTGAACCGTCCCGCCCGTTCTCAGCAGCATCGGTGTGCCCTCCCGGAGCATCCTGGCGATACAGAGTCTCCCACCGCGGAATCGAGCGCATCGGAGCCTATCCCGATGCGCACCCCGTCGCCGGTGTGTCCTGAGTCGTAGCCGCCCAGCCGAGAGACCTCGGAATGGAACGCCTTGCTGTTCAGGCGGTCGCGAAGCCGCGCAAAAGGTTCGTCCTCGGCACGCTCGGCCGCGAACACCAGGTCGTAGCGCTCCATGAACAGGGGAGTGAACCGCAGCCCGAAGCTGTCGGCGGCGGCGCGGATCCCGAGGCCGACATCCGCGGTGCCGGACGCGACAGCGAGTGCGACGTCGGTGTGGGTGCGGAGTTCTCGACCGTAGCCCTCGATCGCTTCGGGGGCGATGCCGAGTTCGCGGAGCCGCGCGTCGAGCCAGACGCGTGTCCCGGAGCCCGGGTTACGGTTCGCGAAGCGGATCCCGCTGCCCGCAAGGTCGCGCACGTCCGCGACGTTGATCCGGCCGTCAGGCGCCGTCATGAGGCCCTGCTCGCGATGGGCGAGCGTTACCATCTCGACCGAGCGGTCGGGGAAGAGATGCTTCAGGAACGGGGAGTTGTACTCGCCCGCGGCGGCGTCGAAGAGGTGGCATCCGGCGATGTCGGCGAGTCCCTGGCGCAGTGCGACGAGGCCGTCGAGGCTGCCTATCGCCGAGGGAACGACCTCGAAGTCCCCCGGGCCCTCGTTCATGTCGCTGGCGAGGATCTGCAGGGCGAAGTCGTCGCTGCCAAGCACCATCAGCGGGTCTCGCGAGCCGGTCGCGGGCGCTACCAGCAAGTGCACCGAGAAGGCACCGGCGGCCGCGCGGTAGAACTTCTCGGTGTAGTTGCCGGTGGTCCGCTCTCCCGCCGGCTCGACGAGGCCGACCGCCTCGAGTCGCTTGAGGTGATGCCGCACCCACGCGGGGTGCTTGTCGAAGTCCCGGCCCAGCCGGGAGAGGGTGGAAGGGCCGCACATGAGCCGGCGCAGGATGGCAAGACGATGCTCGTCGGAGAGCGCCGCAAGCTGATCGCGCCGGTCGATCGTGCCCAAGGCCTGCATCGGTTCACCCTAAGTCCGCGCTTAGCGTACGGGTGCAAGTGTAGGTCACACGGCGGGGTGGTCAAGCGAGCCGCTCCGCGGGCCTTCACCATCGTTCCACTCGGACAAGGTCCGGCGTGGAACCCGCCTACATCGTGCCGAGGATGACGTTCGACGACTTGATGATCGCGAAGACCTCGTCGCCGACCTTGAGGTTCATGTCGGTCACCGCATCCAGCGTGATCATCGAGGAGAGCATCTTCCCGTCTCCGATGTCGACCTTGACGACTGCGTTCACGCTGCCGACCTCGATGTCGGTGATCGTCCCCTTGAGCATGTTGCGAGCAGAGAGCTTCATGACATCCGCTTCCTCTCGTTCGCGGGGCGGTCGCCGTATCGGCTTCGGTCCCGCTGTTCCCTTCACAAGAGCATATCCCCAGCGGCCTGCCCGGGCACGCCCTGGAGGCGCCGCGACCCGGTGCAGCATGACGTCACGACGGTGAAG
>DATCGP010000026.1:0-26500 GCA_036508875.1 Coriobacteriia bacterium
CTGATGGTGGCCTTCATCACGTTGGCCGCCGCAGTGGCCTTCTCGTCGTACTTCAAGGGCTTCCTGAAGACGATCCCGATCCTCATGGGCATCATCGTCGGCTATGTCATCTCGATCCCGCTGAACTTGGTCAACTTCGACGGCATCGCCAAGGCTGCGTGGATCGGCCTGCCGAACGTGACGTTCCCCAAGTTCGACATCACGGCGATCGCGATCATCGCACCTGTGGCGATCGTGGTCATCGTCGAGCACATCGGGCACCTGCTCGTCATCAACGAGATCACGGGCAAGGACTTCATGCCGATGCTGCCTGAGTCACTATTCGGCGACGGCATCGCCACGGCGATCTCCGGCGCCCTCGGCGGCACGCCTTCCACCACGTACGCCGAGAACATCGGCGTCATGGCGGTCACCAAGGTCTACGCGACGCAGCTGTTCTGGTATGCCGGCGCCTTCGCGTTCATCATCGGCGGCTTCATCCCGAAGTTCGGCGCGATGATCAGCTCGATCCCGACACCGGTCATGGGCGGCATCTCGCTCCTGCTGTTCGGGCTCATCGCCTCCACCGGCCTGCGTCTGCTGGTCAAGAGCGGCATCGACTTCAGCCACAGCCGCAACCTCATCATGGCGTCCGTCGTGCTCGTCATCGGCGTCGGCATGGAGACCGGCGGGTTCTCGATCCCGCTCGGCAAGTACTCGGTCCCGGGCATGGCCCTGGCGACCCTCATCGGCATCATCCTCAACATGATCCTGCCGAAGGAGTCGGAAGGCCTGGCAACGGACGCACCCGACTTCACAGGCGTCCTGCAGGAGGAAGCGTCCGAGAAGAAGTAGGACGCACCAAGCACGGTCAAGCGGCGACCGATCGTGGCCGACGCGAGAAGGTCGCCTGACCTGCACGATGATCGACCCCGGACTGCGGACGATCCCGCGGCCCGGGGTCGATCTGCTTGTGCACGAAGTGTGGGCGGTGCGGCACGTCCGCAGGCGGGGGCACAAAGCAAAAGCCCCTCTCAGGGGCCCTCTCGCGGTCATCCACTCTCGACAGTCTACGCCTGATAATACATCTTATGTATTTCCGCGATTGGCGAGTCCTCCCTACCATGGGCGGGTGTCCTGTGGCCGACAACACTAAGCTCTGTGAGCCAGACACTCTCACACTGCTGGGAAATAGCGATCCTCGAATTCGGACCGGGTGAGGTTACCAAGGTCCTCCGCTGCGGTGTCGACCGCTTCGGCCGCGTCCTGCGTCGACTCGAACACACCAAGTGGCGTCACGTTCTCATCGTCATCGATCGCCACAGCCTCGACTCGGTAGTGCTCTACGTCCGGCTCCGGCTCAGCTGCCGCCGACTCGCGCCAGAGGATGTCGTCCCTCCATTCGAACTCCGGGGGCTCGGTCTCCGACATCCGGACGACCCTCACCCGGTAGAAGTCCGACGCCGCACCGATCCCCTTGCTCGCGCCCACGTGATCGCCCTTCGGTCGCTTACTTGGTCTTCAAGGTGATGTAGTTGATGTCGTTCGGAATCCAGCCTATGTGGCCTGCAGCGTCCTTCACCCGCATCCAGGCGGTCTGCGTCTCAAGGACCGTGAGTGTCGCTCCCACCTTGGCCGTCGCTATCTTCTCCGACTTGGCGTCGGCGCGCGCCGTGAGCACCACCTGCTTCTGTACCTTGGCGACGTAAGCCGTACCCGTCGCGTTCGCACTGGACGTCGCACCCGCGGTCGCGGACGCCGCCGCGCTCGCCTGCGCGGCAAGGTTCGACGCCCGCTGCGAGGTCGCGAAGCCGGCGGCTATGTTCCACAGCACCCCAACCACGAGCAGAAGCGCCAGCCACGGCAGCACCATCCGGGTCAGACGCAAGCTCTGCCCTGGCTCTTCATATGACTCGGTATTCGCGCCCATGTCTCCCCTTCCAAGGCCGCGACCCGGACCGACCACGTGTGTCGTTCATACCCCGCGCGGCACTTCGCGCGCACACGGGCCTCCTACTCCCCCACTGGGCGTCGTGTCAGCACTCACCCATCTGCTCGAGGGTCACCAGCGTGACCGGCCGTCCCTCCAAAGAGGCGGCGGCCCGCTCCGGCGATGCGACGTTGAGGACCACATAGGTCGAGATGAGCGAGTAGACATACTCGATGCTGATCCCCGCATCAGCCACTTCGCGCAGCACCCCGGCCAGACCGCCCGGGTGGTCCGGCAGGACGATCACGAGGACTTCCGAGGCCGCCACATCCATGCCCGCTGCCCTGAAGGCCTCGGCCGCCTTGTCAGGCGCGTCCACTATGAGTCGCAGCACCGAGTGGTCGGCGCTGTCTGACACCGAGAACCCGCGGATGTCGACCTGCGCGTCCCCCAGCAGACGTGTGGCGTCCGAAACGCTTCCGTCCTCGCTCGAAATCCTCACGGCCACCTGCGTCACGGTCCGCATCAAGCGCTCCTCCCCCCGATCCGACGGATCGCCCGAGCGGCCGTCGGCACCGTGATCTCGAACCTGCGGAGCCTGCTCGTGCTCGAGTTCAACACGACGGCGTTGAAGACGGTCATGTTCGGGACGTAGGCGGTCCGGCCATCGCTGGTTCTCAGGACGGTGTCGCGCACCCGAACATCCTCCACCTCACCCTCATGCCCGGCCACCGAGATCGTGTCGCCGATGCTGAAGGGGCGCTGCACCAGAAGCATCACGCCCGACAGCGAGTTCGATAGAACGTCCCGCAGTGCGAATCCGAGGGTGAGGCCCACGAGCCCGAGGCTCGCCGCCATGGCCATCAGGTCGACCCCAGCAGCGCGAGCGACACCACGACCCCGAGCGCCACGACACACATGCGGGCGAAGCGGGCGACGAGCACGTCCACGTGACCGGCCGTCGAGCGGCGGGCCAGGATGCCCCGTGTACCCGCGAATGTCAGAGACCCGACGATCGAGGCGATCACGAGAACGACGACAGCGGCAAGGATCGCGGGGAACCGGCCGGCGATACCGCCCGCCACTTGGGCGAACGCGCGACCTATCCGGTCCGCGAACGACATCGTGACCTCGGTCACGCCTCCCCCCTCCCCCGGCTGGCGGAACAGCGGCGGCTACAAGGCGCCGTGACCCCCGCAGCCGGACTCCTGCTCACGGACGGACTGCCCCGACGTAATCCCGGCGCGAGCTGATGCGATCGGTCAGCGAGGAGTACTGCACGTGACCGCCGGTCCCCGGCGCGTGGATGAACACTCCCCCGCCCACGTACATGCCGACGTGATGGACCTGACCCGGGTCGCCACCGTAGGCGAAGAAGACGAGGTCGCCGGGCTCCAAGAGGTCGGTGCGGGCAGGCGAGATGAACTGGCCGCATGTGAACTGCACGCGGCTGGTCCTGGGAAGCGTGAGGCCGATCTTCTCGTACACGTATCGGACGAAGCCCGAGCAATCGAATCCCGAGGGAGCCGTCCCGCCCCACAGGTACGGGACTCCCAGGTACTTCTTCGCCTCGGCGGCCGCCTCCGGATGCGAAGGCCCGAGCGAGCCGGCGTCACTGGGCCGCGGGCTCGGATGCTTCGCTGCCTCCTCGGCGCGCCGGGCGAGGTCCGCCGCCACCTTCGCGAGCCGGTCTTCCTCGGCCTTGATCAGCTTCTTGATCTGGGCGGTCAGGGACGCGACGTATGCCTTCTGACGATCGACCGCCACCTTGACGGCCGCCTCACGAGCCTGAGCCTCGGCGCGAAGCGCGACCTCCTCGGATTCCCGATTCAGCAACGCCGTTCTCGCCTGCGCGACGCCGTCTCGATCCACGGTCACTCGGGCGACCAGTTCGGCGTCGGAAGTCGTGATCAGATTCAGCAGGTCGAGCCGCGACACGAAGTCGTCGAAGTCGGTAGTACCGAGAAGGACGTTGAGGAACTCGGCGTTCCCTCCGCGGTAGATCGCGTCGGCACGGGCACCGAGGACCGCCTGGGAATCGGCGAGCCGCGCCTCCGCTGCCGCTAGCTGCGTTTCGTTGGCCGCGATGTCCACCCGTGTCGCAGTGAGCACGTCGTTGACCGCCTGCAGGTCGGTCTGCTTGAGTTCCAGGTCGGCGTTGAGGTCCTGGAGCTTGGTGTCGGCGGCGGCGGCCTCCGCCTTCTTCGCCCGGATCTTCGCCGTCGAGGAGGCGCCAGCGGCGGTCAGCGGGGCGCACACGAGAGCGATGACGAGCGCCGCCGACATGAACGCTGATGTGGCCGTGCGGCCGAAGGTGCGATGCACCGTGATCCGACCCCCGAACTACTGTTGACGATCGGCTGCAGGAAGGGCTCGCTCATCGCGATGAACCGGCGACGATCAGTGCCCTGATGATAGCACGCGAACGCATTCCCGCCGCTCAGAGACGTCGAGCCGATACCGAACGGTCAGCTCGGGATCAGGCCACGTGTATGAGCGATACCACACGGCTGTCACCGAGCTTCTCGCGCCCGTGCAGGAAGTCGAGTTCCATCAGGAACGCGAACCCGGCCACTTCGGCCCCGTTCCGCTTCACGAGATCGGCTTTGGCGCCGGCGGTCCCGCCGGTGGCCAGGACATCGTCCACGATCAGGACGATGTCACCAGGGCCGACCGCGTCGACGTGCATCTCGAGGCTGTCGGTGCCGTATTCGAGCGAGTACTCGACACTGGTCGTCTTCCACGGGAGCTTCCCCGGCTTGCGGGCGGGTACGAAGCCAGCCCCCATACGGCACGCCAGGGCGCCCCCGAGGATGAAGCCGCGCGCTTCGGCGCCAAGAACGCGCGTCACCCCGGCGTTCATGTAGGGCTCGGCGAGCCGATCGATCGCTTCGGCGAACGCCTCAGGGCTGGCCAGAAGAGGGGTGATGTCCTTGAAGATGACCCCCTCCTTCGGAAAGTCGGGGATGTCGCGGATGTAGCTCTCGAGGTCCATCTGGCGCAAGCCTCCCGGTGTGCGTGCCAAAAAGGCGCTAGGCGTGTGTGCGGTACGACTGAGGGTAACACACGGTGGCATCGACGCACGCCCGGTTCGCCAGCGACCGCAGCCACACGTCGCCGACCCGGTATGCGGGACGGTCACCCTCCCTCACGAGCCTGACGCCTCAGCATCGCGTCAGACCAGGCTCATCCGGTGGAGCACTTCCTCGCGCACGCTCCCGATGTACGGGAGGTTGCGGTAGCTGCCGTGCAGGTCGAGCCCGTACCCGACCGCGAAAGTGTCCGGCATATGGAACCCGCGGTACGCGATTGGCACCTCGGCGATGCGGCGCTGGTCCCGGTCGAGGAACACCGCCACCTCCAGGCTGCGCGGCTGGCGCGCCCGAAGCACACCGATCAGGTAGTTGAGCGTCAGGCCGGTGTCGATGATGTCCTCGACGATGAGCACGTCCTTGTCCTCGATGTTCTCATCGAGGTCTTTCGTGATGCGCACTCCCCCGGCCTGCCCTGGAGCCCCATAGGAAGATATCGCCATGAAGTCGATCCGGAGCGGGTCGGCAACGGCCCGGCAGAGGTCCGACAGGAAGAACAGTCCGCCGCGCAGCACGGTGACGAGAACGACCTCCCGGCCCGCATAGTCGGCCGAGATGGCGCGCCCCATCTCCGACACGCGCGAGGCGATCTCGTCGCGGCCGAGGAGCAGGGCCCCGACGATGTCCGGCGCTCCCTCAGGAGCGGCTTCGAGCCTCATGCGGCACCTCCCGGCCCTGCTGCGTTGGGGTATGCGAGCCCGTACTTGAAGCACAGCGCCCGGAAGTCCTTCTGATAGAAGATCTTGATCGAGACGTCGGGGTACAGCTCGCGCAGCCGCCTGACCTTGCGGTTCTTCTTCGTGACCAGCTTCTGGGACATCGTGGTGAGTTCGATGTATAGGTCGAAGTCCAGCAGGAAGAAGTCCGGCGAGAACGACGCGATCACGTCGCCTCTCGAGTCCCACTCGATCGGGAACGTGGTCGGCTCGTAGTCCCACCGGATGCCGTAGTAGTCGAGTATCTGCGCCGCGACGCGCTCGGACGGGTGCGCGAAACTCACGGCCGCGACGCGCTCCGAGACGGGCAGCGTCTCGTCGGTCCTCGCCTCGGGGTTGGATGCCGGCAGCGACAACTCCTACACCACGTCCTCGAAGATCCCCGCCACTGCGCGCTTCGCGAGGTCGCCTCGCAACTCCCCCGTCAGACGCATCAGGTCCGCGAGCGAGTCGAGGAGCTTCTGCCGCGTCTCAGGCGTGCGGTGCCGGTACGAGGGCATGAGGATCTGCTCGAAGAGCGCCGCCTCGCGCTCGGCAGCCGTCACGAAGATGCGCAGGTGCCTAGGCTCGATCCCGTAGGCACGCATGTCCCAACACGCGTGGGCGATCTGGACGTCACTGCGCGGCAGCTCGTCGCCCTTCTCGCCCTTCGCGACCGAGACCAGGCCGAACTCGGCCAGTTCGCGGACGAACGACGCCGGGAACCCGAGCGCTCCCGGCACGCTCTCGAGGGGGACGGCCTCGCCAGTGTCGAACGGTGAGGCGACTGCCTCGGGCCGTGTGACCATGGGCCTGATCTCCTCGGAGACCTTGCCCTTGTCAAGGTCCTTGAGCTTCTCGCGTATGACCGCGAGCGGCAGGAAGTGTTCCTTCTGCAGCCTCAGGATGAGGTCGACTCGAGCCACGTCGGACGTCGAGAACTTGCGATATCCGCCTGCCGTGCGCTCGGGGGTCACCAGTCCCTCGTCCTCGAGGAAGCGGACCTTGGATATGGTCAGGTCGGGGTGCGCCGGGACAAGGCTCTCGACGAGCCCGCCGATCGTGAGATAGTCGCGACTACGCGCCATGGTTCACTTGCCTCCCCCGGAATGGAACACCATTTGGAACCTGCCGATCTGCACGGCGTCCCCGCCCTTCAGGTCGGCGCTAGTGACGCTTGCGCCGTTGACGTAGACACCGTTGAGCGAACCGACGTCCTTGATCGACACGCTGCCGGCCTCGAGGGTGAGCACCGCGTGCTCCCTCGACACCGTGATGTCGTTCAGGAAGATGTCGGAAGCCGGGTCACGGCCGACCGTGAGACGCGGCCTGTCGAGATAGAAGCGCTCCCCGATCTCCGGCCCCTTGCGGACGACCAGCACCGGGCCGTCCGAATCCGCGGCATCGCGGACGGGCACGTCAGCATGCGGCCCCGCCACCGGCGGGAACGCTGCGGTCAACTCATGGACGACCGCGCCGCACGACGGGCACTCCTGGGCATCCGGCTCCAAGGCCGATCCACAGGCCGGGCACTCTTCCATGACCCCTCCTCGCTGACGAAGGGCGGCTGGCGATCAGCCGCTGAAGCCGAAGTCCTTGTGCTCGAAGGCGCTCGAGATGCTCTGCTCCAGGGCGGCGATGACCGCAGGCTTCTCGAGGACCCGAGCCAGCTTCTCCGCGCTCAAGCGATTGCGCACGTACGGATCGTTCAACACCTCGGAAAGACGCCGTCCATTGCCGACTTCGCGGACCACGTACTCGACCACCCGTTCCTCGAGCTCGTCGACTGACAGCTCCTCGAGGAACGCACGGATCGATTCGGACAGACTTGCCACGATTCCTCCTTCTCCCGCCGGCGGCGCCGACGAGCAGTGCGCGATCGAGTCCTACTCGTCCGCGTCGCTCTTGCTCAGCGCCGGCTTGGGCGCGCGCAGGTGGCCCGCCAGGATCTGGATGAGGCGATCGATGTCGGTGCCCGAGATGACGTCCCGCTTGCCGGCGTGATCCTCCGCGAGCCGGCTCACGAGCTCAGCGCGCAGGATGTCGATGCGCCCATGCAGGACGCGCCGCCGATAGCTCAGCTCGTCCTCTTCGGCCGACAACTCGTCCAAGAGCTGGCGGAGGTCGTCGTTGCTCTTGTCCTTGAGGTTGAGCAGAGCCTCGTCGTTGGTGTGCTCTGATCCGGCCATCTTGTCTCCTCGATGTCAGCGCGTCATCCACCTCTCGCGCACTCACCAAGTGTACCACCGGGGACCGACACCGGAACCGTCTGGAGGAGGGTTTTGCGTGCCTTTCACAAACCTCGACATCGAGTCAAGGTTCAGACCGTTCTCGTCGCCACCCGGATCGCGTGTTCGACCCTCATCTTTGCGGCCGATCGGGCCTCATACGGGTTCAGCGCACCGGGCCGAAGCTCTATCCCGAGGACCTCTTCGAAGGCGCCGATCGCTGCCTGGGCGACCTCTTCCAGCGAAGGCATGCGGCCCATGGCGTCCGAGAGAGTGGCGGTCGAGGCAGCGAGCGCGCCCCTGTCTCTCTGCCCGAGTCTGAAGACGTCGGACTCGGCCCCGATATCGCGGATGCGCACGAACGACCCGTGCTGGAGCACCGCGTCACCGGTCCAGACCTGCGCGCTGCCGGAGAGCTTCGCCGCGCCCAGGGACAGGTCCGCCTGCGTCGCGTGAAGGTAGCAGGCTCCTGAGTCAGCCGGCCCTCGCGACCGGTGCGTCAGGTCCGCCTCCACGCCGAGAGTGCGGTACGCCCGTGCCAGCGCGGCGGAGAGATACCGGTAGGACGCCGCGACCCCACGGGGCACGCCGTCCTCCGTGTGGGCGACGACACTGTAGGTCAGCTCATCGTCGTGCAGCACCCCTCGCCCGCCGGTAGGCCGCCGCACGACGTCGAAACCCCGCCTGTCACACTCCTCCAGGTCCACCTGTTCGAGCTTCTGGAAGCGCCCCAACGTGACCGTCGGGACCTCCCACCGGTACAGTCGGAGCGTGGGCGCGGAGACGCCGTCCCGGCGGGCATCGAGCACGGCACGGTCGATCGCCATGTTGAGCGCGCCCGGAAGCGCGCCGTCGACGATCAGACGCCATGTGGGTCGTGCCATCGAAGCCCGCCTACTCGCTGGCAGCCGGCCTCCATCGGAGGTCCGGCTGCTTCACCGCCCGCGCCTCGTCGAGGCGACGGACCGGGGTCGTGTACGGAGCGCCGTGCAGCAGATCGGGATCGGTGGCGGCCTCGCCCGCGATAGCGATCATCGCGTCGGCGAAGCGGTCCAGGTCCGCTAGGGACTCGGTCTCGGTGGGCTCGATCATGATCGCCTCGTCGACGATCTGCGGGAAGTAGATCGTCGGCGGGTGGAAGCCGTAGTCGAGCAGGCGCTTCGCCACATCCAGTGTGTGCACGCCGTACTGCTTGCGCAGCTTCGCACCGGACAGCACGAACTCGTGCATGCAGGTACGGTCGTAGGGCAGCCAGTACGCGCCTTTGAGGCGTTCCTTCAGGTAGTTCGCGGACAGCACCGCCTGCTCGCTGGCTTCGCGCAGGCCTTCGCCCCCCAGGGCGAGCACATATGCGTACGCGCGGACCAGAACGCCGAAGTTGCCGAAGAACGAGCGGACGCGCCCGATCGACTTCTCGGGCCACGCCAGGCCGAGGGTACCGTCGTCCAGCCGGACCGGCAGCGGGCCGGGCAGGAACGGCGCCAGCACGGCGGACACACACACGGGACCGGCACCCGGGCCACCTCCCCCGTGCGGCGTGCTGAACGTCTTGTGCAGGTTGATATGCAGGGCGTCGAACCCCATGTCGCCCGGGCGCGCCTTGCCCATGATAGCGTTCATGTTCGCGCCGTCGCAGTACGCGAGGGCGCCGACCGCGTGCACCGCGGCCGTGATCTCGCTGATGTTCTCGTCGAACAGTCCAAGCGTGTTCGGGTTCGTGAGCATGAATGCAGCCACGTCGATGTCGAGCGCTGCGCGCAGCGCCTCCATGTCGACGCCGCCGCGCTCGTTGCTCGGGATCGTCGTGACCTCGTAGCCGCACATCGCCACGGTGGCCGGGTTCGTACCGTGGGCCGAGTCCGGGATGACCACGCGCTTACGAACGTCGCCGTTCGCAGCGTGGTAGGCCCGAAAGACCATGATCGCCGTGAGCTCGCCATGGGCGCCGGCGGCCGGCTGCAGCGTGACGCCGGGCAGACCCGAGACCTCGGCGAGGGCATCGGCGAGGGAGACCATGAGCTCGAGCGCCCCTTGCGCGGTCGAGAGGGGCTGGTACGGGTGCAGGCCGGCGAAGCCCTCGAGGCGACATGCGTCCTCGTTCACCCTCGGGTTGTACTTCATGGTGCACGAACCGAGCGGGTACGAGCCGCTGTCGACGCCGAAGTTCATCGTGGCGAGATGGTGGTAGTGCCGCGCGATCTCGACCTCGGTGACGTGGGGAAGGTTCGGCGACGTCGTCCGCGCCTGGCCTTCGAGCGCCGAAGCCGGGACCTCTGGCACGTCGAGCGCGGGCGCCTCGAAACACCGCGCGGCCGGCGAGCCGGCCTCGAGGATCAGCCCACGCGGTCCCGCGCTCGGAGCGGAGAGCGGCGTCTTCGTGACATCGGCGCTCACAGCGACACCACCTCCCTGACGAACGAGTCGAGTTCCGCGCGCGTGCGCTTCTCGGTGACCGCGAACAGAACGAGTCCCTCAAGGCCCGGATCCACTCTGCCCAGGTCGACACCCGCCAGGTAGCCGCGCTCAAGCATCGTGGCCTGCATGGCGGCCACATCGCCGCTGTAGCGGAGTGCGAACTCGTGAGCGAACGGCGCGGACCATGCCGCCGAGAACTTCCCGCTAGCGACGAGAGCGTCCCTCAGGTAGTGGGCCTTCGCGATGCTGCTCCTGCCCACCTCCGCGAGCCCCTCCGCCCCCACCGCGGACAGATAGACCGCGGCAGCCAAGGCGTTGAGCGCATGGTTCGAACAGATGTTGCTCGTCGCCTTCTCGCGGCGGATGTGCTGCTCGCGCGTCTGCATGGTGAGCACGAATGCATTGCGCCCGTCCACGTCGACCGTTCGGCCGACGACGCGACCCGGCATCTGCCGCAGGAACTCCTGCTTGCAGGCGAAGAACCCGAGTCCGGGACCGCCGAACGACATCGCGTTCCCGAGCGGCTGCCCCTCCCCGACCACGACGTCCGCGCCGAACGCCGATGGCGGCTCGAGCACACCCGAGAGCGCCGGGTTCACCGAGACGACAAGCAGCGCTCCGGCGCCGTGTGCGGCCCTGCCGAGCGCCGCCAAGTCCTCGAGGTGCCCTAGGAAGTTCGGGTTGGCCACGAGCACGGCCGCGGTGTCGGAGTCCAGCATCGACGCGACGACCGCCGGGTGTGCCATCCCTTCGTTCGCCGGGCACGTGACGACCGAGATGTTCCCTGAAGCGGCATACGTGTCGAGCACGACACGCCACTCGGGGTGCACCGTTCCCGCCACCACCACACGCGATCGCTTCGTCACGCGGGAGGCCATCAGAGCCGCCTCCACGAACGCCGTTGCGCCGTCGTACATCGAGGCGTTCGCGACGTCCATGCCGGTCAGTTCGCAGATCATCGACTGAAACTCGTAGATGTTCTGCAGCGTTCCCTGGCTGACCTCGGGCTGATACGGCGTATACGCGGTGAAGAACTCCGGGCGCCGCAGCACGTGATCCACGATGGACGGGATGTAGTGGTCGTAACACCCCGCACCGGCCAGGCACACAAGTCCCGCCGCGGGGGTGTTCCGTCCGGCGAGGCCCTTCAGCGTGCGGACGACCGCGAGTTCACCGAGGCCGTCGGGAAGGTCCAGAGGGCGGTCCAAACGGACAGCCGCCGGTATGGGAGCGAAGAGGTCGTCGATCGAATCGGCTCGCACGGCGCGCAACATCGCCGCCCGGTCGTCACAGGACGCTGGGGAGAAGCGCATATGTCTCTATGCCTCGTTCGAGACGAACGACTCGTAGTCCTCTGCGGACATGAGGCCGTCCAGCTGAGACGGGTCCGACAGGGAGACCTTGATCATCCAACCGGCGCCGTACGGGTCGGAGTTGATCGTCTCCGACGCGGTGTTGAGGGCGCCATTGACCTCCAGCACCACGCCGCTGACCGGCGCGTAGAGCTCCGAGACCGACTTCACGGACTCGATCTCGCCGAAAGTCTCGCCGGCGACCAGCTCGTCGCCGACGGAAGGCAGGTCGACGTAGACGACCTCGCCGAGCTGGTCCTGCGCGAACTCAGAGATTCCGACGTACGCTGCGTCGCCCTCGACGCGGACCCATTCGTGCTCCTTGTCATACTTCAGATCGGCGGGGTACACGATGCTGATGCGCTCCTCTCGGGGATCTTCGCGCCGGCCGGCGGGGTCGCCGAGACGCTGTTCATGCTCGTCTGCAGGGATTCTAGACTCAGCCGGACAACGAGGTCTTCGTCACGAACGGGGGACGCGTCACCGTCGCCTCGACGGTCTTTCGCCGTATCGACACCTCCAGCGCCGTTCCCGGCTCCGCGAGAGCCACGGGGACGTACGCCGTGCCGATCCCGTGGCCCAGTGTGGGTGAGAAGGTGCCGCTTGCCACAGTACCGACCTCGGAACCCTCGTGCAACACGGGGTAGCCGTGCCGGGGAACGCCGTCGAGCACCGCGATGCCCACGAGCTTGCGCTTCGGCCCCGCGGCGCGTACCCGCTCGACCGCCTCGCGCCCGATGTAGTCGCCCTTCTTCGCCGAGACCACCCAGCCAAGACCGGCGCTGATCGGGTCGGTCGTGCGGTCCATGTCGCTGCCGTGCAGCGGATAGCCCATCTCGAGGCGTAGCGTGTCGCGCGCGCCGAGCCCGCACGGCGTCACCTCGGGGAAGCTCAGCAGAAGACGCCAGACGGCGACGGTGTCCGCGGCCGAGCAGACGATCTCGACGCCGTCCTCGCCTGTGTAGCCCGTCCGCCCGAGCAGCACCGGTATCGTCCCGTCGAGCATCGCCTCCGCGATGTGGAAGCGCGCCGGCGGCTCCTTCCCCGCGATCTCGGTGATGATGCGGACCGCGTCTGGGCCCTGCAGTGCGATGAGCCCTGTCCGGTCCGACTCATCCACGAACTCGACGTCTTCGGGCAGATGCGCGCGCATCCACTCGACGTCCACGTCGTGGTTGCCCGCGTTCGCGATCACGAGGTACTCGAGATCGCCCGTGTGATAGACGATCAGGTCGTCGATGACGCCGCCGTCGTCGTCGAGCATCAGTGTGTATTGGGCGGCGCCCAACTCGTCGATGCGGTGCAGGTCGCTCGTGACCAGATGCTGCAGCGCCTCGAAAGCGGCGAAGCCGAACACGCGGAACTCGGCCATATGACAGACGTCGAAGATCCCTGCCCTGGTTCGGACCGCCTTGTGCTCGTCGATGATGCCCTCGTACTGGACGGGCATCTCCCACCCGGCGAACGGCACCATGCGGGCGCCCAGCGCGACGTGTTCCTCGTATAGCGGCGTGCGACGCAGACCCTCTGGCATGCTTCGTGCCCTCCTTCCGTTCGTGACCGGCTGTGCTGCGAGCGTACTACGGCCGCGCCGTCCGATCCGTGACCGCAACTATCCGAAGATAGCCCTCCATAGCCCTGTGAAGAAGGACGAGATACCGTTCCACAGCCTGATGAAGAAGATACCCACGGCCTCCAGGAGGTTCGGCGCGCGCACGTCGTGGTCCGCCGTGAGCGGGAGCTGCGCGAGCAGCGACGGGCCCTGGTAGATGTTGAGGGTCCCTACCCTGTCGCCGGTCCTCACCGGCGCGCGAACGGAAGCGAGCATCTCCACCCGGCTCTCGATCGGGCCCGCCGCGTCGAGCACGGCCAACGACGTGGCCTCGGCGTTGACCGCGGTCACCCCGACGTCAACGTAGTCTGAGACGGGCACGGTGCCGTACGAACGTCCCGAGGTGGTGACTTCCACGGGCTTGTAGTGGGCGAAACCCCAATCGAGCAGCCGCTTGGCCTGCTTCGATCGGTCTCCTTCGCTGGCGGCGCCCATCACGACGCCCAGAAGCTCGATGTCCCCCCGCTTGACCGCGACCACCACGCAGTAGCCCGCGTTGTTGGTCCAGCCGGTCTTGATACCCTCCGATCCGGCGTAACTCTTGAGGAGATCGTTGTGGCTCTGCAGCACGTGGGTGTAGCGGTCGGAGCGCACGTTCACCTTGTAGGTCCCGACGATCTCGCGGAAGACCGGGATGCGCATCGCGTACCGCGCGAGCGCGGCCAGGTCGGCCGCGCTCGTGTAGTGCCCGGCCTGGTCGAGGCCGTGTGGGTTGGCGTAGTGGGTGTTCGTCAGATCGAGCGCCGCCGCCTTGGCGTTCATCATTGCGACGAACGCGCTGACTGAACCTCCGACGTGTTCCGCCACGAGCGTCGCGGCGTCGTTGCCCGACTGTACCAGCACCCCCTTGAGCAACTCGCCCATCGTGAAGGTCTCCCCCTGCACGAGCCCCATGGAGGACTGGCCGACCATGGCAGCGGTCTTGTCGACGGTGACGGTGCCTTCGACGCCGGCCTTCTCGAGCGCGACGACCGCGGTCATGATCTTGGTCGTCGACGCCATCGCGCGCCGGGCGTCCGGGTCGCGCGCCCACAGCACGCGTCCGTCCATCGTCATGAGTATCCCGGACGGGATGGAGAGGTCGGGCGCCTGCGCGCGGAGCGCCGCGCTCTTCCCGACCCGTATCGCTCCCAGAACGTCGTTGTCCATCACGGCCGCACGCGCGGAGACCGGAGCCAGCCAACCCGAGGAAGCCACCAGCGTAGTGGCGGCGAGAAGGGATGCGATGCGGCGAAGACCGATCTGCATGCTGGGAGTCGGTTCCTTGGTCGAATGGCGGCCGGGGCCTGTATGGTACGACACTCGTCGCTAGCGGTTCCTCTATGATGGAGCCGCAACGCAAGAAGCGCGCCGACCTGCCGGGAGAGCTCCCGGACGTGAGGGGAACAGCGACGTGGACTACGCCCGTTTCGAGCGCCTGATCATCGGCGTCGGCGCCGCAGCCATCGTAGGGACCGCGGCTCTCTCGCTCGGCGCGAACGCGGACCCGATCGAACTGGTCGCACAGCTCCTGCTGCTCGCTGTGCTCTTCGGAGCGGTGCGATGGGGCAGGCGGGGTGGCACCGTCGCCGCCGTCGCCGCGCTAGTCGCCTACGTGGCGATCAAGGGGGTCGCGCTCTCGGGGAACCTCTCAAGCCCCGACACCCTCGGCGCGCTTGTCCTGCACACCGTTCTCTACGGGCTCGTCGGCGTCTTGGGCGGTGAGACATGCAGTCGGATGAAGGGGCTGTTCGCCAGGGCGCACGACGCGCGGGCGATAGACGAGACCTCCACCGCCTACACGTCGCGGTTCATCGCCCGTCTCCTGGGCGAGGCGGTCGCCACTTTCCAGCGCTACAACATATCCTTCTCGGTGCTCGTGATCTCTGTCGACGGCCGCGCGACGATGGGCATGGGGGCCTCGGACGCCGCAGGGGTGCTCCGCACGACCGCCAAGCGCCTCCGCAAGGGGCTGCGCCTCGTCGACGAAGTGGGACGGTTGCCGTGGGGTGCCTTCGCGATCATCCTGCCGCAGACCGGACGTGCCGGCGCGCAGATCGCCGGAGACCGCCTGAGGGCCGACCTCAGGGAGACTCTCGGCGTCGATGACGCCGCCATCACCGTTCGCAGGCTCACCGCATCCGACGACCTCGACGCGATCATCGCGCTCGCGGCGGAAGCGGACCCCTCAGAAGCAGAGGCAGACTGAGGGATCAGACGGCGTCCGGCTGGTAGACCTCGGAGGCGTGCAGCAGCGATATCCCGGCGCCGGTCAGCAGCGCTGAGGCCTTCTCGGCGTCCTCGACCCGAAGCACGTCGACGGCGGTGGAGGAGTCCGGCTTGAGGAAGCAGTAGAGGTACTCCACGTTCACTCCCCCGCTGTCGAGCAGCTCGAGCATGTCCGCGAGACCACCCGGACGGTCCGGGACCTCCGCGGCGATGACTCTCGTCACCGATACGGCGAACCCGTCGCGCTCCAGCACTCCCCGCGCTGTGTACGGCCGGTCGCAGATGACGCGGACCACCCCGTAGTCGGCGGTGTCGGCGACGACGAGAGCGTGCATGTTCAGTCCGGCGTCGCCGAGGAGCCTGCACAGACGCGCCAACCTGCCTGGTTCGTTCGCGAGGAACACCGAGAGCTGTTCGACCATCGTGGGATCACACCCCTTCGTTCCGGAGATCGACGACCCTCTTCGCCTTGCCTTCGCTGCGCTGGATCGAGCGCAGCTCGACGAGCTTGACGTCCACGCTCACCGCAAGCGCCGATGCGATCGCGCCGGCCACGGCGCGTTGGAGCGCCTCGAGCTCGCGAATCTCGTCGAAGGCGAACTCCGGGCCGACCTCGACCTGGACCTCGACCGTATCCATCGAACCCCGCTTGCCCAGCACGACCTGGTAGTGAGGCGCCACACCCTCGACGCCCATCAAGACCTGCTCTATCTGGCTCGGGTAGACGTTGACACCTCTGATGATCAGCATGTCGTCCGTGCGTCCGGTCACGCGCTCCATCCGCCGGAACGTCCGGCCGCAGGCGCACTTCCCCGGCACGAGGCGGCTGATGTCGCGCGTGCGGTAGCGGATGACCGGGATTCCCTCCTTCGTGAGCGTCGTGAAGACGACCTCTCCCTGCTCGCCGTCGGGGACCGGCTCCATCGTCTGCGGATCGAGTATCTCGATGAGGAAGTGGTCCTCGAACACGTGGAGCCCGTTCTGGTGTACGCATTCGGCAGCGACGCCCGGGCCCATGACCTCGGAGAGGCCGTAGATGTCGATCGCCGTGATGCCCATCGCGTCCTCGATCTGGTCGCGCATCGCCTCGCTCCAAGGCTCAGCGCCGAACACGCCCACCCTCAGAGGAAGCGACTTCACGTCGATGCCCATCGAGGCGGCGGTCTCAGCGATGAGGAGCGCGTAGCTCGGCGTGCACGCGAGGACGGTGACGCCGAAGTCCTTCAGGATCTGCACCTGCCTCGCGGTGTTCCCCCCCGAGACCGGGATCGTCATCGCTCCGAGGCGCTCCGACCCGTAGTGAGCGCCGAGGCCACCGGTGAACAGGCCGTAGCCGTACGCCACCTGGACGACGTCGTCCGCGGTCGCGCCCGCGCAGGCGAGCGTGCGCGCCATCAGATCGCTCCATCGCTCGACGTCCCCGCGGGTGTAGCCGACGACTGAGACCTGACCGGTCGTGCCGGACGACGAGTGGACGCGCACGATGTCACGGAGCGGCACGGCGAACATGCCGAACGGGTACGCGGACCGCAGGTCGTCCTTGACCGTGAACGGCACGCGCGCAAGGTCGGCCAGCGTCTCCACCTGCTCGGGCCGGAAGCCGGCCTCGTCGAACTTGCGGCGGTAGAGCGGCACGTTGACGTAGACGCGCGCGAGTTGCGTGCGCAGGCGCTCGAGCTGGAGCGCCTCGAGCCGCTCACGACCCATCGTCTCGAGCTCGGGCTGGAACATGCGAGCCCCCTTCACTCCGTGACCCGCGTCCGGCGCCGGCGGCTTGGCGGCCGATGGTCCCTGCGTCAGGGCCCGACCGTCCCCGTCGGCGTCGTCGAAAGCTTCGTACCCACGCGAACGACCTCGATCTTGGGACTGTAGTGTGACACGAAGCTGTCTCGGCGCACCACCACTCCCCCGAGGTACACGACCCGCTTGACGACCACGTTGCGGCCGTCCACCCCGGCGTCTTCGACCACGCGCTTGCCGACCGGCAGAGCGGGGTCCTTGATCTCCTGCACGCCGTGAGGCACGACTTCGGTGAACGGCCCCGTAGTGTACTGGACGTCGTAGCCCGGGTCGGTCCCATACAGAGCGATGGTCAGCGTGCTCGCTGTCGTCGCGGTCCGGATGAGGATCCAGTTCTTGGTGTCGTTCTTGAACTTGAAGTCAGGCCCACCCCAGGAGACGGTCGCGTCCCGGCCGGTCGGATAGTGCGAGATGTAGAAGGAATGGTTGTGCCGCTCCACGATGGGCAGACCGGAGAAGAACACCGTGTTGAAGAACGTGGTGCCCACCTGGCAGACTCCGCCGCCCAACTGCGGCACCAGCTTCCCGTTCACGATCGCGGGCGCTTCCTGGTAGCCCTTCGCTGCGGTCCGCTGTCCCGCGGTGCCGTTGAAGCTGAATACGGCACCCGGAGCGATCAGCTTGCCGTCGAAGGCGCGTGCAAGCAGGTGGACGTTGCTCACCCGGGCGTGATCGACAGTCGAGTAGCTCGTCGTGAACGTCGAGATCCGCTCCGAGATCCCCATGTCCTTTGCTGCAGCGGTGGTGAGCTTGGGTTGTGTCTCCACCACCTTCACGGTCGCGGAGCGGGATCCCCCCGGCCCGCATGCGGCGAGCAGGTCGGCGGCGAGCGAGGCCATATCCGGCCCCAGACCCACCTGAGCCGCCACGATCCGTACCGACCCCTTGTCGGCGACGAAGTACGCGTCCTTCGCAGGGCGGCCGAGTCCCGAGGTCAGCAGGACGATCGCCTCAGCCACGCGTGTGGCGTCGAAAGTCGGTGTGATCGTGCCCGGCGCGCCAGCCGGGACGGCACCGCTCGTGTCGGAGGCCACGGTCGCCGGCACGTCGAAACGGAGCCAGCCCGCGACGGTCTCGCGATCGAGGTCGACCGAGCGCGACTCGTACGTGACATGGACCGGCGCGGAGATGAGCGTCTTTGCCACATCAGCGGCTCTCGCCGCCTCGGTGTCCGAGATGACCGGAGGAAGGTCGACCACGACCGCTTGGACACTCGCGCCGCCGCCCAAGAAAACCGCCAGGAGATCATCCAGCGTCGCCGCGCGATCGAGCTGCTTACCGATGCGCGCCGGAGTGGTCCCGATCGTGGTTCCGTCCACCGTGACCGCAGCGTCCTGTGCGGGCTGAGACACGGCGGCGGCCACCGGATCGAGGATCGCCGTGGCGGCGGTCGCATCGGCGCTGGCCCGCAAAGGCACGCCGACGCCGGCGAAGGTCGCGACTATGCGGTCGCGCATGATGTCAACCGCCGTACCGGACCGTCCCACGGCCATGGCAGCCTCGATGACGGCCGTCGCGTCCAGGGTCGCTCCAAGATCACTGGCTTTCAGGCTCGTGCTCTCTTCGCCCCAGGAAAGCTCCACGGACACGGCAGACGCGCGGGTGAACGCGTCTTCCAGCTTCGCCCGCGCCGCCTGCGGAGTCATGGACCCGACTGCAACATCCCCGATGCGCACGCCCGGATGGATGCGGCCCCATGAGACCCCGGCATCAGCAACGGCGACGACCGCGATGACGGAGAACATCGCGGCGACTATGATCCAGGCACGGTGGCGCGAGACGAACCGCTGGCTCTTGACGGCCTCGCGACGCGCCGAGCGGCGGGACGCTGCGCCGAGCGGATCGACGCCCCGCTGAAGATGCTCGGCCGACGCGAACGGGTGCGACGCCGCCAAGGCGGGATCGTTCGCCATCTGCCCGGCCGCCGGTGCCGTGCCCGACGCGTCGCTGCTCATGTGTTCGGTGTCGGTCACGCGCGCACGCCCTCGTCGCCGCCGGCCCCGCAACGCTCCGCGCTGCGGTCCTGGAGTCCAGAAGCATACACGAGCGCCGCTAGAGGCCGGAGCTTCGTCACCGGCCCGACGCAGCGCCGCGCCGCGCTCCGCGCGCGCGTGGCGAGGGGCTGCCGCCTACCCCTTCTCTGCGCCCGGTGTTGCGGCGGCTTCGGCTTCAGCGATCGCCTCGCGGTACGCCGTACGCGCTCGAAGGGTGTACTGGGCCGCCGAAGTGAGCGAGAGCACCACGCCGATGTAGACGATATAGGAACCCAGCGGCCGCGTCCCGCCGACCACGTGCGGGCTCCCCAAGACCCAGTACGTGAACAGCGTCGGCGCCTGAACGATCGGGAAGTTCCACACGAGCGAGCCGAAGCCCGCCATAAGCACCGCCGTGGTCACCTTCCCGAGCGTCGTGACCGGGATGCGTCGCCCGTGACGCTCGAGCACCCATGCGCCATACAGCAGGTACACGTCGCGGCCGACAAGCGTGACCATCAGCAAGAGGCTTACACGATTCACCATGTACAGGCCGACGAGCGCCGATGCGATGAGCACGCGGTCCACAAGCGGGTCGATGATCTTGCCGATCGCAGTCACGTGGCCGGTCGCCCGCGCGATCAGCCCATCCAGCCAATCGGTGCCAGCGCAGAGCACGAATAGCCCGAACGCAAGATGGTTCGGTCCGGTCGCAGGGCCCGCGTACACCAGGAACCAGTAGACGACGGGTATGAGCGCGAACCTGAGCACCGTGATCACGTTCGGAATGGACATGATGTCGCGCGAGTGGTCCACCGGAAGGTTCACGACCGGCGTGGCATCGCGGCGCCCCTCCCTGCGCGCTACCACCATCCCCTCCTCTTGAACAGGTACAGCATCCCGCTGGTGATCACCACGAATGAGCCCATGACAGCCCAGAAGGACCAAGCAGCATCCGTCGGTGGCCACATGCCGTTCACCAGGTTCATACCGTACACACCACTGATGAGCGTGAGCGGCATGAAGATCGTAGCGACGACGGTCAGTTGCTTCATCACGACGTTGAGGCGGTTCGAGATGGCGGACAGGTAGATGTCCATGACGCTCGACGCCACGTCCCGATACGTGTCCACCGCATCGGCCACACGGGCCACGTGGTCGCCGACGTCCTGGAAGTACAGGTACGCCTCCTGGCTGATGAAGTCCGCATGGCGCGCCATCGCCCGCAGGACGTCCCGCTCCGGGCCGATGATCTTCTGCAGCGCGAGGAGCATGCGTTTGGCGGCGTACAGCTCCTGCAACTGTCCGTCCTGGACCTTCGCAAGAAGCTCGTTCTCGATGCGGTCGAGCTCGTCGCCGACCATGTCGACCACCGGGAACATCGCGTCCACCGAACGGTCGAGAACGGCGTGCAGGGCCCATTCGGCTGCATTCGCCAGAGCGCCGCACGGGTCGCCGGCGACGGCATCGAGGGCCGCGACCGGGCCGCGGTGCGAGGTGATCAAGAAGTTCGAGCCGAGGAAGATGTCGATCTCGTCACCGGCCATGGCGTGGTCGGGGGTGAGGCGGGGCGCGATCCAGACGATGAAGAGGTTGTCCGGGTAGGCATCGATCTTCGGCCGCTGACGCGAGTGCAGGCAGTCCTCGATGGCCAGAGAGTGCAGGCCGAAGAGCTTCTGTAGCTGCCCGAGCGTCTCCTCGTCCGGTTCGAGTACGTCCACCCACAGCGCCTCGCCGGCAGCCCGTGCGGCCGCGATGTCGTTGAGCGTACCGACGCGCGGTTCGGCGGCTATCCAGCGAACGGTGACGGTGGCGGACACAGGTCGCTCCCCTCGTTGACGCGTCACGTCGCGGTGCGACATGACGACGGCATAGCCCTTGAGGAGATTATGCACGATGCTGACGGCGTCCTGTCAGCCGACGACCGGGTGGCGAAGGACAGCTGACGAGGCCGTGTCTTCCGCCCCTCATCCAGTTCGGCAGCGCTCGCACCGCGCTGCGCCGGCGAGCAGTGTCCCGAAAAGCCCGGTCGGCGGGCTCTGGGGTCGGGCCGACAGTCCGCGATGCCGCACGGTCGCCCTACGCGTCGCACTCCCCGTCGGCGCACGCCTTCCGGCCGCGCTCGAACGCGGCAAGGTTGCCATCGACCGTCTTCGCCGGCACGCGCTTCGCGATGACCTGCCGCCACACGTCCGCGGGGAACGGCAGCCCCACCGACAGCGCGCCCATCAGCACGATGTTCGCACTGCGTGGCGAGCCCGCTTCGCACGCGAGCTCCTCTGCGTCGAGGAACACGGCGCCCTCGTAGGCGAGCGCCGCCTCCAGGCCCGTGGGTATCCCGCAGTCGCCCGTGAGCATCGGCAGCGACGCTATCAGCCGGTTGTTCACAACGAGGCGGCCATCGGGCTTGAGCCAGTGAAGCCACCGCGCCGCTTCGATCAACTCGAAGCTCACGAGGTGGTCCGCCATGCCGGGGTCGATCGTCGGCGAGTACACCTTCTCCCCGAAGCGGACCACCGTGTCGACGGAGCCGCCGCGCTGAGACATCCCATGCACCTCTGAAAGCTTCACATCGAGCCCTGAGGCGGCTGCGACCTTCGCCAGTACGTCTGACGCCAATATGGTCCCTTGGCCCCCCACGCCGACGAGCATGACCGACGTGACGCTCACAGGCCGCTCCCTATGTCGCAGGCTCGTCCCACCCGGATGATCGCGCCGTATCTGCACACCTGGACGCACTGACGGCAACCGACGCACTGGGCGGTGTCGATGACCGCCTTCCCGGCGGGGTCGCGGCTGATCGCCGGGCAGCCGAGGCGCACGCACTCGCCGCACGCGTTGCACGTCTCCTCGTCGACCGCGAACGGGTCGTGCTGCTCCTTGTCGAGCAGCGCGCACGGAGCCTTCGCGATCACGACGGAGACTCCCGGTGACGCGACCGCTTCGGCGAGCGCCTTCGCCGTGGGCTTCAGCAGGTTCGGGTTCACCGTCACCACGCTCGTGACGCCAAGCGCCCGCGCGACCCCCTCGATGTCGATGTCGGGAGCGGGATCGCCCATCAGGGTGCGCCCGGTGAACGGGTTGTCCTGATGGCCGGTCATCGCGGTGGTGCGGTTGTCCAGGATGACGATCGTCTCGTCACCGTTGTTGTAGACCGAGTTCAGCAGACCGGTCATGCCCGAGTGAGCGAACGTGGAGTCGCCGATCACCGCCACGACCGGGGGCCGGACTTCGCCGTCGACGGCGTTGGCAAGGCTCATGCCGTGCGCCATCCCGATCGAAGCGCCCATGTCCACGCAACTGTCCATCGCGGACAAGGGAGGCGCCGCGGCGAGTGCGTAGCACCCGATGTCGCCCTGCACGACCGCGCCCATCGCCCGCAGGGCGACGAACACCCCGCGGTGCGGGCAACCCGCGCACAGCATCGGTGGACGCGCTGGCAGGTCGTGCATCGGTTCACGCGTCTCGAGAGGCGCAACACCGAACGCAGCAGCCACCTTGCCCGTGGACAGCTCGCCCACGTGCGGAGCAGCCATCGGATCCACCGTGAGGCCCATCGCAGCAAGGCTCGACCTCAGGTACGGGTCGAGTTCTTCAACCACTATGAGTCGATCGACCTTCGCGGCGAACACCCGCACGCGCTCCTCGGGCAAAGGGAACGACATGCCGATCCGGAGCGTGGACGCGTCGGGCAGGGCCTCGCGCACGTACTGGTAAACGACGCCGGAGCACACGATCCCGAGCGCGGGGTCGCGCATCTCCTCGACGGTATACGAGCACGATCCGCTCTCGGCGCGTGCCCTCTCGAGGCGCTTCTCCAGGTCGACACGGCGTCCGCGCGCGTTGCCGGGAACCATCACCCACTTCGACGGCGACTTCCGGAAGGGCGAACCCCTGACCTCCGCTCGCTCCCCCACCTCGACCAGGGATTTCCCGTGGCTCAGCCGTGTAGTGGAGCGGACGAGGATCGGCATGTCGAGGCGCTCGGAGAGCCCGAAGGCATCGCGGACCATCGCCAAGGCCTCGCCACTGTCGGACGGCTCGAGGACCGGGACCTTGCCGAAAGGCCCCCAATGACGCGAGTCCTGCTCGTTCTGGGAGGAATGCATGCCCGGATCGTCGGCGACAAGAACGACCAAGCCGCCGGACACGCCGGTGTAGGCAAGGGTCATCAGCGGGTCTGCTGCGACGTTCAGGCCCACATGCTTCATCGTGACCAGCGAGCGGTGACCGGCCATGCTCGCCCCGATCGCGGACTCCAGCGCCACCTTCTCGTTCGGCGCCCACTCGCAGCGCACGCCGGGAAGCTTCGCCAAAGCTATCAGGATCTCAGTCGACGGGGTGCCGGGGTAACCGACCCCGAAACGCACGCCGGCCTCCCAGGCCCCTCTGGCGATAGCCTCGTTACCGGAAAGGAGTGTAGGCGCCACGATCGTCCTCTCACCGCGGAACAGGACCCGAGTGAACGCGGGACCGGGTATGCACGGCGAGCGCAATACCCGGACCCGCGAGCGCCCCTTGCGGGGCGAGGAAGAGTCTACCCTGCCGAGGCGGAGCGCGCTCGGACCGCTACGAACGCGGCGGGGCCTTCGCCTCGGAGCCCTGCCCGAGGAACTGCGTCCGGTACAGCTCCGCATACAGGCCGCCCGCCGCCAGCAGCTCGTCGTGACGCCCCGACTGCACGATCCGGCCGGCCTCCAGCACGAGGATCTTGTCCGCGTCGTGCACCGTCGAGAGCCGGTGCGCAATCACCAGCGACGTCCGGCCCGTAAGCGCATGCTTAAGCGCCAGCTGGACCGCGCGCTCCGACTCCGAGTCGAGATGGGCGGTCGCCTCATCGAGGACCACGATGTCCGGCGCCTTCAGCAGCAGACGCGCGATCGCGAGCCGCTGCTTCTCCCCGCCCGAGAGCCGGTAGCCGCGGTCGCCCACGATCGTGTCGAGCCCCTGTGGCAGCGACTTCACGAGCTTCAGGACCTGCGCCGCCTCGATCGCCGCCATCAACTCCGGGTCCGTGGCGTCCGGCTTCGCGAAGAGAAGGTTGGCGCGCATCGTGTCATGGAACATATGGGCGTCCTGTGTGACGACCCCCACCGCGTCGTGCAGCGACTCGAACGTGAGGTCGCGCAGGTCCACGCCACCGATCCGCACGCTGCCCGAGACCGGGTCGTAGAGGCGCGGGACGAGCTGGCTGATCGTCGTCTTGCCCGCCCCCGACGGTCCCACGAGCGCCACCAGCTGGCCGAGGTCGATGGTGAACGTCACGTCGTGGAGCACACCCTCTTCCTGCGAGTGGCGCTCTCCGACCGAGATCGACTCGAGCGACTCGAGCGACACGTCGGCCCCGCTGGGGTACGCGAAACTCACGTGATCGAACTCCACCTTCAGAGGCCCTCTGAGTAGTGCGACGGCGTCCGGCTTCTCTTGGATCATCGGTTCCAGGTCCAGGACCTCGAAGACGCGGTCGAACGACACGAGCGCCGTCATGATGTCGACGTTGATGTTCGACAACGCCGTGATGGGCCCGTACAGCCGGCTGAGATAGGCGGTCAGGGCCACCAGCGTGCCGATGTCGAGCACTCCCTGGACAGACAGCAACCCACCCCAGCCGTACACGAGCGCGGTGGCGAGCGAAGCGGTCAGCATCAGCGCCACGAAGAAGATGCGCGCGTACATGCCCCGCATGACGGCGATGTCGCGGACGCGCCCTGCCCGCTCGCGGAACGTCGCTTCCTCGTCACCCGGCCGCCCGAAGAGCTTGACCAGCAGCGCTCCAGCGACGTTGAACCGCTCGACCATCGTCGTGTTCATCTGGGCCGACAGCTCGTAGCTCTCCCTCATGATCGTCTCGAGCTTCCTGCCCATCCACCGTGCCGGGATCAGGAATGCCGGAAGCAGGACCAGAGCGACGAGCGTGAGCTGCCACGACAGCACGAACATGACGGCCAGCACCAGCGCCACGCTGATGAGGTTGCCCACCACAGAGGACAGAACGTCTGTGAACGCCTCCTGCGCCCCCTGAACGTCGTTGTTGAGCCTGCTCACGAGCGCGCCGGTCTGCGTGCGCACGAAGAACGCCAGGGGCATCCGCTGGACGTGAGCGAACAGCTGCGAGCGCATGTCGTAGACGAGCCCCTCGCCGATGCGTGACGACACGTAGCGCTGGACGAGCGAGAGACCCGCATCCGCGACCGCGAGGCCGGCGACCGCCAAGGCCAGGCCGACGATCAGGTCGGCGCGATGCCCGAGGATCCCCTCGTTGATGATCTGGCGGTAGATGAGCGGATTGGCGACGCCCACGATCGCATCCACGACGACCACGACGAAGAACCACGCGAGCAGCCCCCGGTAGGCAGCGACGAAGTTCAGGATGCGGCGCGCGGTGCCCGGCTTGATCTCGCTGCGGCTCTTCGACGGGTCGCGCCGCAGCGAGCGCAGGACCGACCCGGGATACCCCTGCATCTAGGACGCTCCGTTCTCGTCCGCGGCCTCGGGCGTGTTGAGCACGTTCAGCAGCTCGCGCATCGCTGCGAGTTGCTCCTCGTCCAGTCTTCCGAACAGGGCCTCGGCGCTCGCGCGGCGAGCTTCGCCCAGCCTCTCGAGCAGCGTTCGGCCTGCAGGCGTGAGCGACACGAGCACGGAGCGGCGGTCGCTCGGGTCAGCCTGGCGCGCCGCGAGCCCGGCCTCCTCGAGTGTGTCGACCATCGAGGTCGCCGAGCGGGGCACGATCTCCAGCTTCGCCGCGAGGTCACCTATGCGGACGGGACCATCCGCCCGGCCCAGCACCCGCAGCACGCGCGCCTGAGAGAAGGTCAGCCCGAACGGGACCAGCTCCTTCGCCGTACCGCGTCGCATGCGCCAGAACGCGCGCGTGAACTGCTCGGCGACCTGGGAGATCGCGTCTTGATCGTTCGCTTGGATCATGTAGGCTCCTCGACGATGGCTCGCTGCGAATATGCTTCGCTTCTCTCTTATTGAGTTTCATCATATAACTTCAGGCGAGCGAGTGATCGCAAGCGGATGAGCGGAACGGGCACGCGGACGAATGACGCGTCCAGGGAAACGAGGAGAGGGCCTGCCCCGGTCTCCCGAGACAAGCCCTCCACCTGCGAAAAGTCTGGTCGGGCTGACAGGATTTGAACCTGCGACCCCTTGACCCCCAGTCAAGTGCGCTACCAAGCTGCGCCACAGCCCGAAACTAGTGCCCCTGCCCGGC
>DATCGP010000027.1:0-11231 GCA_036508875.1 Coriobacteriia bacterium
TGTCGACGGGGACGACCTCGACGAAGTAGTCGGGCGGGCGTCCCTGCGAGGCCGCGTAGCGCAGCTGCCAGTGCTCCTTGTCGAGCAGGTAGACGCACGAGATCTCGGCGCCGAGGATGCCGTTCGCGCCGTCCACCACGAGGGACGTGACGTCGTCGACCGTGGTGAAGGACGTGAGCGCCTTGAAGAACTCGTGCGTGAAGAAGATCTCGGACAGACGGGTCTCGAGTTCCTCATTCGCCTTCTCGAGCGCCTGGGTGCCCACCTGCAGTTTCTGCTCGTGCCCCCGGATCTTGTCGTAGGCGACCTTCAGCTCGGACAGCAGCTTCTCCTGCTCCTCCCCGCGCTTCTTGGCCATGAGCAGGTCTCGGATGAGGTCGGCGCCACGAGCGCCGACGATCTCGACCGCGGCCGGGCGGTACGCGACCAGGCGCGCGCGAAGCTCCGGGTCGTCGGTGAGGTCGATGATGACGTCGAGCCCCTCGACAAGCGAGAGGTCGGCGACGTCCGAGCAGGTGTAGACGCCGATCTCGCGAGCGGCGACGGCGGCCGCGCGCAGGTCGCCGCCTGCTAGGGCGACGTTGAGGCGCCGGTGCGCCCGCTCGTGATCCTGCGGTGCGTCCTTGCTCTCGTCCACGCGAGGTCCCCCCGGCTTCCATGTGGTCACGTCGTGCCTAGATCTCACGCATCCCGTAGGAGTAGCTTCGCACGAGCAGGATGCCCGTATCCAAGTGTAGTTCGATGGTACGCGCATGCGAGCCGCCGGTGTCGGCAGCTCGCACGAGCAGGCCGCACTTCTCGAGCTGTTCCAGGACCGCGGCGGCGTTGCGCCCGCCGATCGAGTCCATGCCCGACTCGCCTTTGAACATCGAAGCGCCGCCCGCGATCTTCGCGATGAGGCGGTGGCGCCCGGCGCCCGCGTCGACCATCTGTTCCACGAGCTCCGGGACCGCGAGATCGGCGAACCGGTGGCGACAGCCCGTGAAGTCGCCACCCGGGGAGGCCGGCAGCATGACGTGGGCCATGCCTCCGAGCCGCAGCCGCGGGTCCCACAGCGTCAGCCCGATGCACGAGCCGAGCGCCTGCGTGATGAGGACCTGCGGATCTTCCGCGCAGGCGATCTCTCCGACTCCCACGATGATGTGGTTCGGATCGGCGCCGCCGTCGAAGGTCGCGGCCTCCAACCGGTTTCCTATCACGCCACACCCAATCGCCCGAGGAGAACCTCGAGCGAGTCGAGGTCGGGCAGGAAGAACATGTAGGCGTCCACCGAGGTGTCCGCGTCGTGGAACCGGGTGCGCAGAAACAACGCAACGTCCGCATGCATGGCGGCCGCGGAGGTGACCGCCTCCATGAGGGCGCCGGCCATGTCCAGGGCCGACGACGGGCGCGCCGGGAGCATGCTGACATCCGCGAGCCGGCCGATCGCCGCCAGGTAGGCCGACATGAGGATCGAGGCGACGTGCGTGACGAGAGCCTCCTCGTCGGCGCCGTAGGTGCGCACGGACCCCACCGCGCGGGACCGCATCAGGTCGACCAGTGCGAGCGCGGACTTGCGCTCGGCCATGAACAGCATGCTGCCGCCCAAGTCGCCCAGCAGGCGGACGTGCACGGCAGCCACGAGCACCTCGGGTCCGCCGAAGAGTTCCGGCACGTCGCCGATGCCCACGACTTCGAGCGTCGGCACGTCGATGGAGATGGGATGCCCGACGAGCTGCGACAGCGCGGTCGCCGCGTGCCCGGCCCCGATACTGCCGCACTCGCGAAGCGCGTCGACCTGCATCTCAGAGAGACTGTCCAGCCTCACCAGGAACCCTCCCCCGTCGTGAAAAGCGCGCGCGGGTCGAGGATGAGAGCGACGCTCCCGTCTCCCAGCACCGTCGCGCCGGAAAGACCCGCCACGCCCGCGAACATGCCGGCCAGCGGCTTGATGACGATCTCCTGCCGTCCCACGAGCGCGTCCACGCCGATCCCGCGAGCCGCGTCGCCCCATTCGAGCAGGACGACGTTGCGGCTCCGGACCGGCGAGGCCTGCCCCTCCGAGACTCCGACGACCGCGTCGAGCGTGTCCAGGGGCACCACGCGCTTGTCCCGAAGGGTGAGCACCGGGTGCCCGTCGACCGTCTCTATCGGGAGATCGTCGTACGCCAGGACCTCGGTGACCGCGCCGAGCGGGATCGCGTAGATCTGCCCCGAGCTGCGCACAAGAAGCGCCTGGATGATCGCGAGCGTCAGCGGCAGCGCGAGCACGAACTCGGTGCCCGCCCCCACGCGCGAACGTATCGTGAGGGCACCGCCGAGCTGCTCGACCTTGGCGCGGACGACATCCATCCCGACGCCGCGGCCCGAGACCTTGGTCGCCTGTGCCGCGGTGGAGAAGCCCGGCGTGCAGGTGAGCAGCAGGATCTCATCGTCGTTGAAGTCCGCGCGCTGTGCCGGGGTCACGAGGCCGCGCTCGCACGCGGCCGACCAGATCCGCTCGGGATCCATGCCGCGCCCGTCGTCCGCCACCGTCACGAGTGCGCGGTCGCGCTCGCGCGCGGCCGAGAGGCGCACAAGGCCGCGTTCCGGCTTGCCGGCAGCGACGCGCTGCTCGGCCGGTTCGAGACCGTGGTCCAGCGAGTTGCGGAGCAGGTGGACGAGCGGCTCTACGATCTCATCGAGAACGGTGCGGTCGAGTTCGATGTCGAGCCCGTCGACCTCGAACGCGACGTCCTTGCCCAGATCGCGCGCGAGGTCGCGCACCATCCGCGGGAAGCGGTTGAAGATGTTGCCGACCGGGACCATCCGGGTCGCCATGACCTCGCGCTGCAGGTCGGCAGAGATCCGGTGGACCTCACCGACCGCGTCGGTGAGCTCGCGCATGTCCAGCCGCTCGGAGATGTTCTCGAGGCGGCTGCGCGCGATGACGAGCTCGCCCATCACGTCGACCATCGTGTCCAGGTGAGCCAGCGCTATGCGCACGGTCTGCGTGTCGACCAGCTTCGGGACGGCCTTGGCTGCGCGCCCGAAGGCCGCGTCTCGGTCGAGGGCCTCCCCCGCCTCCTGCGTCTCTGTGGGTGTGGTGGGGTTCGCATCGGCCTCGAGCTCGTCGGCGGACGCGGGCGGTGCGGAAGCCTCCGTGACAGACTGCACAGTCTCTGTCGATCCCACGACCTCGGCCGCCGTGACGTCGGTGATCTGCAGTACCGCGTCGACGAGCTTCTCGCCGGGGCGGTCGGTCGCCACCGTGATCGTGAACGTGCCGTCGAACTGCCCCTCGTCGATGTCGCTCTCTGACGGCTGGGTCCCGACGACCTCACCGAGCTGCCGCAGCCGCTTGATGACCATGTACGCGCGCACCGATGCGAGCTGGCACGACGGATCGATCGTCACCTTGAGCGTGACGCCACCCGTCGGGGCCGCAACCGCGGGTTCGATCGGCGCGGCAGCCGCCGCCGCGGCGGCCTGACGCGCGACGTCGGTGTGCTCCTTGAGTTCCTGGACCATCAGCTCCGGGTCGATCTCGCATCCCCCGGAGGCCTCGTCGTTGATGAGCTCGCGCAGCGTGTCGGTGGCGCGCAACACGAGGTCGATCAGGTCACCGGTGACCGGCTGCTCGCGCTTCCGGACGGTGTCCATCAGGCTTTCCATGGTGTGGGTCAGAGCGGCGGTGCGCTCGTACCCCATCGTCGCCGACATGCCCTTGAGGCTGTGGGCGGCGCGGAACACCGCCTCGACCGGCTCGAGATCTTCGGGATCGGATTCCAGGGTGAGGAGCGCGTCGACGATGCTCTGCAGGTACTCGGTGCTCTCCGAGAGGAACGCCTCCCGGTAGACCCCCATGTCCATGCCGTCGCTCACGATGCGGCCTCCGGCCCCCTCAGGGTGCGCCGGATCTCCACGGCCACCCGGTCGATCGGCACGACATACAGTGCGGCGCCCAGTTTGACCGCTGCCCCGGGCATCCCCCAGACGACCGAGGTGTCCTCGTCCTGGGCGATCGTGGCCCCTCCGGCGGCGCGCACCGCGACCATGCCGAGCGCGCCGTCCGAGCCCATCCCCGTGAGCACCACGGCGGTCACGGCGGGACCGTAGCAGTCGGCGGCGGTCTCGAACAGAGGATCGGCCGAGGGCTTGAGCCCGTGCAGCGTGGGCCCGTCGACGAGCCGGATCATCGTGGCGGCGCCCGGAGCGCCGGTCACCTCCATGTGGGTGCCCCACGGAGCGACGTAGCCGAACCCTGACCGCAGCCGCATCCCGTCGGCGGCCTCGAGGACCGTGAAGCCGGCGACGCGGCCGAGGCGCGCGGCGAAGGAGCCCGCGAAACCGGCCGGAAGGTGCTGTACGACCAGATACGCGGTAGGAGTGTCGGTGCGAAGACCGGCGAAGACGCGCTCGAGAGCCAGCGGGCCGCCGGTGGAAGACGCGATGCAGACGAGCTGGCGCGGATCGCTCTGGGCCGGTTCCGGCTGCGGCTTCTTCGGTTGCTCCGGAGCGGCGGACGCGGACGTGTTGGTGGAGACGCGCTTGTCCGGGGAGATCGCGTATGCGGTCCGCACCGCGCGCACCAGATCGGTCGACAGCCGTTCCATCGAGCTCGCCATGCCCTCGTGCGGCTTGGCGATGAACTCCACCGCGCCCGCCTCGAGTGCGCGATAGGTCGTCTCGGGGTCGTCGAGCGAGGACAGCATGACCACCCGCGCGTTCGAGTCGCGCACTATGTGCTTCAGCGCCTCGATGCCGTCCATCTCCGGCATCTGGATGTCGAGGGTGACGACGTCGGGATGGAACTCCCGGACCATCGAGACCGCCTCGACGCCGTTGCGGGCGAACCCGATGACCTCGATCCGGGGCGTTTCGGAGAGTATGCGCGTGACGATCTGACGCACGAGCGCTGAATCATCGACGACAAGGACTCGCATCGGGTTCATGTGTGAGACCGGCCGATCAGCGGGAGTCGGCGGCGAGACACTTCTTGACCGTCTCGAGCACCTTGGTGGGCTGGAAGGGCTTCACGAGGAAGTCCATGGCGCCCGACTCGAGCGCTTCGACGATCATCTGCTGCTGGCCCATGGCACTGACCATGAGCACCCTGGCGTTCGGGTCCTTCTCACGGATCGCCTTGAGTGCATCGATGCCGTTCATCTCGGGCATGGTGATGTCGAGCGTGACCAGGTCGGGAGCGACCTGGTCGTACTTCTCCACCGCATCGCGGCCGTTGACGGCCTCTTCGATGCGGTAGCCCTCTTTCGCGAGGATGTCGCGGATCATCATTCGCATGAACGCCGCGTCATCGACGACCAGGATCGTCCTCGACATCTAGCCCTCCACCTCCGGCGGTTCGGTCCCGGAAAGCTCGTATTCGGCCTTCGGCAGGATGCGATCAAGGTCGAGCAGGATGATGAGACGCGTTCCGAGGTGGACGACCGCCTCGAACGCGTCGGAGATCTCGGGAGCCACCGCGCCCGCGGGCGCTGGCATGAGGTCGTCAGGAGAGAATGTCGCGACCTCACTGGCTCCGTCGACCGCGAGCCCGACAGGACCGTCGGTCCCCTCGGTGACGATGATCCGGCTGCGCGACAGCGCCTCGAACTGGGTCCCGAACAACTTGCGGCCCAGGTCCACGATCGGGATGACGCGGCCGCGCAGGTCGATGACGCCGAGCACCCCGCGCGGTGCGCGCGGGACAGGTGTGACCGTCTCGAACCGGATGATGCTGCTCACGCGCGAGATCGGGAGGCCGTACTCCTCGCTCCCGGCGCGGAAGAGCACGTACTGGTTGCCCGGGTCGTTCACGCCACATCTCCCGCCAGGCGCAGCTGGCGGACCGACTCCTCCAACTGGTGGGACATGTCGGCGAGGTCGGCCGCGGAGGACGAGATCTCCTCCATGCACGCCGTCTGCTGCTCGGCGGCGGCCGCGGTCTCCTCGACCGCCGCGGCGTTCTCCTCCACGACCGACGCGATGTCGTGCATGGCGCGGTCGACGGCGGCCGCGCGGTCGCGCTGGTCGGCCATCGCGGACGAGATGCGGTCTGCGAGCTCCGCCGTGCGGCGCACCGCCTCGTCGATCTCGATGAGCGCAGTACCGGTCCTGCTGACGACGTCGGTGCCCATCGCCATCTCGCGCTGGCTGATCTCCATGAGCCGGACCGACTTCGCGGTCTCGTGCTGGACTTCCTTGATGAGCTCGCCGATCTGCTCGGCGGCCTTGCCCGAGCCCTCGGCCAGCTTGCGGACCTCTTCGGCGACGACCGCGAACCCTCGGCCGGACTCGCCCGCACGCGCGGCCTCGATGGCGGCGTTGAGGGACAGCAGGTTCGTCTGGTCGGCGATCGAGGTGATCACATCGACGATCTTGCCGATCTCGTCGCTGCGGCGGCCCAGGAGCTCGATGGAAGCGGCAAGCGTCTCGATGGACTGCTGGACCTCGCCGATCTTCGTGCAGGCCTCGTCGGTGGCCGCGCGGCCGTGGTCGGCCTGGCGCGCCCCGTCCTGGCTTATCTTCGAGGTCTCGATGGCTTGGTCCGAGACGCTGTTGATCGTCGCGGCCATCGCCTCGACGGCGGTGGTCGTCTCCTCGACCTTGCGGGACTGCAGCTCGGCGCCGTGCGCGATGTGCTGCACCGAGTTGCTGATCTCCATCGTGGACGCGCTGATCTCCTCGGACGAGGCCGAGAGCTCGGTGGCCGCCGCCGCGACCGATTCCGCCGAGCGGCGCACGCCCGCGGTGATGAATGCGAGCGACTCGATCAGCCGGTTGCACTCGTCGGAGAGCAGGCCGATCTCGTCGGGGTGGTGGATGGCGGCGCTGACCGTGAGGTCGCCCTCGCCAGCCTTCGTCATGACCTCGCCGACATTGGAGAGCGGACCGAGGATCCGCTCGTTGAAGGCCTTCAGGTATGCACGCTGCCCGATGAGCGCGGCGATGCCCATCACCACGCCGCCGGACACCACGAGAATAGCGACGTGGACGATGTCCGGCTTGAGCAGCCAGACCGCGACTGCCGCGGTCACCACGAGCCCGGCCAACACCGCCGGCCCGATCGTGACCCACGTCTTCATCAGGAACGTGCGAGCGAGACTCTCCTCGACTCTGATGGTGCTGCGCTGCGCCACCTTCGACCCCTCCTCGCATGCAGCCGCTCGACGTGCGGCCCGCGTCCTGCACACCCAACACTAGATTCTACGACTATGTATCGGTCCTGGGCAGCGTTTCTATACAAGATGTTGTGCCCGCGGTCCCCCGCGCCCCCATCAGGCCTTCTGGTAGATGCGTTCCTTGGACGACACCGGCTCGAAGCCCGCCATCGCACCTGTCGCCATCTTCTCGGTCCGGCCGAGCACCAGGTATCCCCCGCGCGCCAGGGCGCGGTGGAACACGTTGGTGATCCGCTCCTGCTGCTCGCGGGTGAAGTAGATGAACACGTTGCGGCACAGGATGAGGTCGACCGCCAGCGGAGGCGGGTCGCTGAACAGGTTCAGCTTCCGGAACCTGACGTGCTCGGTGACCTCCGGCTTGATCTTGAAGCGCTTGCCGGCCGTCTCCGTGAACCGCACGCGATCGGGCCCGGGAAGGTGCTCCAGCTTCGCCACGTCGTACTCGGCGGCCTGGGCGGTCGCGAGGGCGAGCGGGTCGAGGTCGGCGGCGGTCACGCTGAGCAGGTGGCTGCCCCCGTCCTTCGGGAACGCGGACAGGAACGCCATCGCGAGCGAGTACGGCTCCTCGCCGGTGGCGCAACCGGCCGACCAGACACGGATGCCGTGCTGTCCGGTCGCCGCCTTCGCCTTCAGGATCGCGGGGATGACCTCGCCGCGGATGATCTTCCACACCGGAGGGTCGCGAAAGAAGTCGGTGACGTTGACAGTGAGCGTGTCCAGCAGGCGCGCGTACTCGTCCGGGTGTTCGGTGAGGTGTTGACCGTACTGGCGGTACGAGACCAGTCCGAGCGCCCGCAAGCGGGTCCCCAACCGCCGCTCGAGGTAGCTGAGACGGTACTGGGAGAGGTCGATACCCCGCTCGCGCTCGACCTGAGCGATCAAGCGGGTGGCGTCGCCGGCAGAACCGGTGGTGTCCTGCTCCTCCATCCACTCCCTCTCTCAAGGCGCGAGTGCACGGCGGTCGCTGCTACGGCCGTCGAATCCCAGTTTACGCTTCGGGGCGCCCAGCTGGAGGATGCAAGCCCAGGAACCTTCCGGAGAGAAGATCGGGGACCGGCACGCGAGCGCTGTACCTGGACGCGCCGGGGATCCGCATCCACGGCATCCCGCCGAGTGAGGACTGGTCGATCGGCAGTCCGGCCTCGCACGGATGCATGCGCATGCACCGCCGGGACGCCGAGGACCTGTAACCGCGGGTCCCGGTGGGCACGAGGGTGTTCATCGTCCAGTAGCGTTCCCGAGCACCGTTCCACCACGAAGGCCCGGCGCTCGATGCGCCGGGCCTTCGTGGTTCGTACGGGTATCGCCGCTTGCGCTACGGCGCCGCCGACCACGTGTGCGGAGATGTGTGACAGGCGTTGCTGCACGTGCCCGCATGCGGGAGCACCAGATCGGGCGTGAAGCCGATGTCGCCGCGCAGTAGGTGTGGCTCGGTCACCGAACCGTGCGTCACGTGGCACGCGGAGCACGACAAACCGTGACCGCCCGCGGAGGGTGCGGCGACGTGGATCGAGTGCAGCTTCGCCCCACCCGACGATTGGAAGAGGCTCGAGCTCGAGCCCGCATCGTCTGCGCCGCTCTCGTAGACGGTGTACTTGTGGCATCCGTAGCACAGCAGCCCGGGGTTCACGGGATCGGCGCCGAGGTAAGGCGACTTGAGGATCGGGGCGGAGGGCGACTCGTGCAGTTGTTCCCGCTTCTGAACGTCAGTCCCGCCGCTGGAATCGCCATGGCAATCGGTGCAATTCAGGATCGACGCGGATGTCCACGCCGGCGTCGCGGTGACGAAGGTATCAGCCGGGACGGTCGACGTGGACGCTGCGGACACCGAGTGGAGCGACGCGTTGGTGGGCGCGAACTGGGCCGCGTCGTCGGGACGTCCACCGAGGGCGGTGTACGAGGAGTGGCACTTGAAGCAGATCTCGTAGCCGTTGGTCGCGCGCGCCGGCGCCCCGAAGGCGGGCACGCCGCCGGAATAGGTGACCGCGACGCCCCACGCGCCCCTCATCTGGCCCGAGACGAGCGGTGCGACCGCTGCTGTCTGCGTCGCTTCGTGGCTGTTGTGGCAGTCCGAGCAGGTCACGTGCCTGCCGAAAGGAGCGGTCTCGGTGGACACGTGCGCGGCTGCGGCCTCGTCGATCGGATGGCGTGACGGGAAGACCGGCCCAAGATCGGCGAGCGCCAGCGAGGGCGCCGCGCCCGCAAGCTCCGTGCCGCCGCCGATGAGCTTCTCGGCCGGATCGGGGAATCCCGTCCCGTCCGACCGCCAGATCCACACCGACGGTGCGACCGCGGTGGCGCCGGTCGACCACGTGCCGCCGTTACCCGCGACGAGTTCGGCGTGACCGTCGCCGTCCACGTCGCCGGCGAGCAGCGTGCCGGCACGGTAGCCGATGCCCGTGGGAAGGGTGACCGCCTCGAGCAGGATCAGCCCGGGCGAGCCCAGGTACTGCGGAACGACGACGACCTTCGAGTCTCCGCTCCCGTTGACGAACGCGACCGCGAGTTCGGCCTTGCCGGAGTTGTCAGGCGCGTTCCACAGCACGTCGCCGATCGCTGACGCCGTCGGGATGCCGCCGCCGGCGGTCACGTCGTAGTTCGCGAACTCGGCGCCCGTGCCGTCGAGGATGTAGACGGTCGTCGCCGACCCGCTCGCGTCACACACGGCGATCTGGTTCGCTCCCGCGGGCGCGTCGCTCCATAGCCGACCGATCGACGGCGCGACCGGCGCGACGCCCACGGAGGTCGAAGTCGACGACAGCACGCCGAACCCGTCGGCCTTCGCGATCGTGAGGGTGGCGTCGTTCCGGCTCGTGACGACCACGTCGGCCCGCGGCACGGCCGCGTCGAGCGCGCCCGCGGCGAGCCCCCAGGGGCCCGCGCCGACCGGGACCGGATCACCGACGGGCAGCAGCGACGCACCGAACACGTCGTAGAGCCGCAGGTTCCCGTCGTCGCCAACGATGACGATCTCGGGCTGCGTGGGGTACAGCAGGGTGTCGACCTTCGCGATCGCGATCGCGCGCACCGTGACCCCTGCGGGGATCGCGTAGACGGCGGGCTGCAGGTTCAGGCCGGTCAGCGGATCGGTCTGGTAGATGGTCAGCGACGGTGCGGTCGCGGACGCCACGACCGCTTCGGCCGCTCCGTCGCCATCGACGTCGCCGACGGCCGAAGGCCCGGTCCCGTTCGCGGGGGCGTACTGCCGCGGTCCGGAGAGCGCGCCCCCGCCTGTCGCGGCGCGGCCGTACAGGGAGACGATCCCGTGGGCCGTGCCACCACCAGGCGTGTATACGGCGACGAGCGTCCGCGCGCCGGCCACCGGGCGCGCCTGCGACGAGGTATCGGTCGAGGCAACTGCGCCAGAGTCCGCGAAGTGGCAACGGTCACACAGGAGGCGCCTCTTGGCGTCCAGCAGCTTCGGGATCGTGCCGCCCGCACCGTCGCTGCGCCCCATCGGCGCGTGGCAGACCTGGCACTCGCCCACCTTGCGCTGGCCCGCGGGCACCCAATGCGCGGTGATCGTCACGGTCTTCGAAGAGAGCGCGTGGCTCGAGGTCGCGTAGGTGTCGGTCCCGACCCAGCTCGCGGAAGCGACCGCGTGACACGCCATGCAGAAGGTCCGGTCATCGGCTGTCACCGTTACCGTCGCCACGACCGACATCGGCACGATCGATGCGACCAGCAGGGGCGCGATGTTGCTGCCATGCGGGTCGTGGCAGCGGGAACAGCGGATCCCGGTCCCGGTCGTCGGCGTGGCGATCCCCGAGTAGTGCCCGGTCCGCATGTAGACGGCGAGTCCGCTCCAGCGCTCGTCGAACTGCACGGAGGACGCCACGGTGTGGCACGTCGCGCAGTACGCCTTGCCCGTGAACACCGGCGTGGTCGAGTCCAGCGAGTAGGAACGCAGCAGCACCGGCCACGGAGCGCCGCCGGGGCGCGGTCGCTGCCGTGCGCGTCATGACAGCTCGAGCACTCGATCGGGCTCGGGCCATACGGGGCCGTGGATGGTACGAGAGAGTGGACTGACGACCGTGCGAATGCGGTCTCGACGTCGGTGTTGCTCCCCAGCTGCCCGATGCCGTGGCA
>DATCGP010000028.1:0-7781 GCA_036508875.1 Coriobacteriia bacterium
GTCGCGCTCCGCGATCGTCGCGCGCTTGTCGTAGAGCTTCTTGCCCCGCGCCAGCCCGAGCTCGAGCTTCACGTAGTTCTCGGTGTTGAAGTACATGCGCAGCGGGATGAGCGCCCAGCCCTTCTCCTTCAGCGCTCCGAACAGGTACCGGATCTCCTTCTTGTGCAGCAGTAGGCGGCGCTGGCGGTCCGAGTCGACGTTGGAGCGGTTGCCGTGCGAGTAGGGCGATATGTGCAGGCCGTTCAGGTATGCTTGGCTATTGCGGATGAAGACGAAGGTTTCGCGGAGCGAGCCGCCGTTCTCCCTGAGCGACTTGACCTCGGTACCGGTGAGCTCGATGCCCGCCTCGAAGCGCTCCTCCACGAAGTACTCGTGGAAGGCTTTCTTGTTGTTCGTGATGTTCTTTTCTTCGCGCAGCATGACGGCAGCGGGGGTCCTTCTAGACTAGGGGCACGCAGGGTCCATGCCCCTAGTCTAGACGACACAGGGGCGAAAGCGGTTCCGCGCTACCTCGCGGCCGCGTAGGCGAGGACACCTTGCGCGATCCCGTACGCGAGCTTCCGCTCGTACGCCACGGTCGACAGGAGCCGGTCCTCCTTCGCGTTCTTCATGTTGCCCATCTCGACGATCACGCTGGGCACCCCGCTCCAGTTGAAGCCGCTCATATCGCCCCGCGGCGTGATCCCACGATCGCTGGCGCCGGTTGCCAGGAGCAGCGCGGACTGGATGGCGCGACCCGCGCGCAGGGAAGACACCACGATCGGACCGGTCCAGCGGTTGCGCTTCGGAACGAGTGTCAGGATCCCGTGGATGGATCTCGCGGTGCCGTCGCAGTGGATGCGGACGGTCAGGTCCGCATGGGCAGCGTTGGCGATCTGCGCACGCTTGGAGTTCGGGATGTTCACGTTCTGCGTCGTGCGGATCATGATCACCGTGACGCCGGCCGCGCGGAGCACGGTCCGCAAGCGGAGCGCCACGCGCAGGTTGATCAGCGACTCGTGCACGTGCGTCACGCGCCCGGTAGTGCCGCCAGCGACCTTGTACTTCTTCGTCGTCGATCCGGGACCGATCGGCTCGAGGTGCAGGTTCGCATGCGCCTGATGACCCGCGTCGATGACGACAACGAGCGGCGTGGCGTCCGCCGAAGGCGTGGCCTCGACCGACGGGGTCGCCACCGCCGAGCCCGCCACCGGAGCAGCGATAGCGGCCTTCACCGTGGGAACGAGCCCGGCCCCATTGAGCGGACCCGGGGAAAGGAACGCCGCGCCCATCATCAGGACAGCCGCGACCGCTGCGACCGCCACCAAGGGACGGCGTTCGGACGCGCGTGCCTGGCGGCCGGTGACCGTACTTGTGTCGCTTCTCACTCGTACTCCTCCGGTCGCCTGCACCCCGGCACACCGCAACCAATCGGCCGCGTACACCCACACTCTACGGTGTGAAGTCGACCTTCGCCGGCAGGTCGAGCACGAAGCGTGCGAGCAGCTTGACCGAGTCCTCGATGTCGGAGAGCGCGAGGACCTCGGTCGGCGTGTGCATGTAGCGCAGCGGGACGCTCACCAGCGCGGCCGCCTTGCCGCCGCGGGAGAGCTGGATCGCGTTCGCGTCGGTGCCGGTACCGCGCGCCTCCGCGCCGATCTGGTACGCGACCTTGGCCTTATCGGCCGCCTTGATGAGCAGCTCGAACAGGACCGGGTTGATGTTGGCGCCGCGCGCGATGATCGGGCCCTTGCCGCAGGTCGCCTCACCGTGGTTGCGCTTGTCGACGTCCGGGTAGTCGGTGGCGTGCCCGACCTCGAGCGCTATCCCGACGACGGGATCGACGCCGTAAGCCGACGTGGTGCCGCCGCGAAGGCCGAGCTCCTCCTGGACGGTCGCCGCAGCGATCAGGTCGCCCTTGGCGCCGCCGGCCTTCTTGACCTCCTCGAGCACGCGGGCGCAGATGTAGGCGCCCATCTTGTCGTCGAACGCGCGGGAGACCGCCATGCCGTCGCCGAACGTCTCGAAACCGACGCCGTAGGTGATCGGGTCGCCGATGCGGACGAGCGCCTTGACGCGCTCGGCCGGCAGCCCCAGATCGATGAAGAGCTTCTCGATCTTGGTGACCGACTTGCGGGCGTCCTCGTCGATCAGGTGGATCGGCATCCGCCCCATGACGCCACGCAGCGTGGACGTCTTGGTATGAACGTCGACGCGCATGCCGGGAAGGATGGCCGCGTCCACGCCGCCGATCGGCTTGAAGGCGATGAAGCCCTCGGGCGTGATGTAGTTGACCATCATGCCGACTTCGTCGATGTGGCCGGCGAGCATGACCGAGACGCCCTTGCTCTTGCCCTTCAGCAGTGCGTGGACCGAGCCCATCACGTTGGTCTCGACGCTGTCGGCAAGCGGAGCGACGAAGTCGCGGAACACCGCTGCGGCGGGCTGCTCGTACCCTGACGGTGACGCGGCCTCCGTGAGGTCTTTCAGGAACTTCAGGTCAGACGGGCGCATGGAATCGCCTTCCTTTCGGATGAGAATCGAAACCGTGACAGTCTACCCGAACGCCGGCATGCAACATCGCGCGCCTGCGCGCGGACGCACTCGAGCGGGGGTCACGCCCATTCCATCTCGATGCGGCGGTCCGACACGATCGCGTCGGTGATGCGGACCTCGACCTCCTGACCGAGGCGCCACGTGCGACCGCTGCGCTCGCCCACGAGCATGAACCGCTCACCCTCGAACCGGTAGTAGTCGTCGGTCATGCGCATGACGTGGACGAGCCCCTCCGCGGTGTTGTCCAGCTGCACGTACGCACCGTGGCTGGTCACGCCGCTGATGATTCCCGGGAAGACCTCTCCGATGTGTCCCGCCATGAGCTCGGTGAGCTTCACCTTCACCGATTCCCGCTCCGCGGACTCGGACTCGCGCTCCATGACCGAGCTGTGCTCGGCCAGCTCCTCGAGCTCGCCTGTCATCGCGGCGGTCGGCCCCTCGGCAAGCTTGCCAGCCAGTTGCGCCTTCAGCAGCCGGTGCACGATGAGGTCCGGGTACCGCCGGATCGGGCTCGTGAAGTGGCAATAGGCCTCGGACGCGAGCCCGAAGTGGCTGTCCAGGTAGTCGACGTATCTCGCCCGTTTCATCGCGCGCAGCAGCAGCGAGTTGATGAGCAGCCGCTCGGGCCGGTTCGCCGCGAAAGCGATGAGCTTCTGGAACGTCCGCGGCGTCGCCGCGCCGACGTCCTTGATCGGGTAGTCGAACTCGGAGAGGATCGCGCCGATCGCAGCCAGCGCGTCCGGCGCGGGGTCCTCGTGGATGCGATATACCATCGGAGCGTCGTGGTCGCGCATGTGCCGTGCCACCACCTCGTTCGCCGCGATCATCGCCTCTTCGATCATGCTCGTGGCGACGGTCTTCTCGCGCAGCGTCACCTGCAAGGGCTTGCCCGACGGCTCGAGCCACACCTTCGGCTCCGCCGATTCGAAATCGAGGCCCCCGCGCTCCAGCCGTCGCTTGCCCAGCGCTGCGGCGCAGGCCCGGAACTCGGTGAGCATCGTCTTGGTCTGTTCGTCCGGCCACCCCGAGTCGGTCTCCAGATAGTGCTGGACCGAGTCGTAGTCGAGCCGGTGATTGCTGCGGATCGCGCTCGGATACAGCTTGTGGCCGACGACCTTGGCGGTGCGGTCCAGGTCGAACTCGGCGGTCATCGTGAAGCGGTCGACGCCGGGGTTCAGCGAGCAGATGCCGTTGCTCAGCCGCTCCGGGAGCATCGGCAGCACGCGGTCGACGAGGTAGACCGACGTGGCCCGCTCGACCGCCTCGTCGTCGATGACGCTGCCCCACGGCACATACGCGCTGACGTCCGCGATGTGCACCCACAGGCGCCAACCGGTGTCGTGGCGTTCCACGGAGATCGCATCGTCGAAGTCGCGGGCGTCCACCGGGTCGATCGTGATCGTCAGCAGGTCGCGCAGGTCGATCCTCGGCGCCTCGATCGCGGTGATCTTGTCCGGGATGGCGTGCGCGGCCGTCTCGACCGCCGCCGGGAACTCGGTGCGCAGCCCGTGCTCCCGGATGACGATCTCGACGTCGACGCCCGGGTCGGTCTCGAGGCCCAGGACCTCTTCGACCACGCCTTGGATGGCGGTGTTGGGTCCGGCGAACTGGGTGATGCGGGCCACGACGATCTGCCCTGTCGAGGCGCCGCCGAACCCCTCCCTGCCCACGAGCACCTCGCCGCGGACCCTGCGGTCGGTCGGCGTCACGACGCCCAGCTTGCCGGACTTCTCGAACCGGCCGACGATCCGCTCGTTCGCGTGCGTGACCACGCCCGTGATCTCCCCCGCGGGGCCGGCCTTGCCGGGGTGCTGGTAGATGCGGATCGACACGACGTCGTTGTGCATCGCACCGTGGATGTCGGTGCCGCTGATGTAGACGTCGCCGGCCGGCGTCGCGACGAAGCCGTAGCCGCGGGGATTGACGGACAGGCGGCCGTTCGCGGTGTTGCGCGCAGGAAGCGCCGTGAACTGGTCCTTCGGCCGCTCGACGACGTGGCCCGAGTTGACCAGATGGCGCAAGGTGTCGCGCACCTGGGTGTGAGGGAAGCCCTTGGCGGGGCCCGCGAGGATCTGGTCGAAGGTCATCGGACCCTCGTGCGACTTCAGCGCCTTCAGGATCGCCTTGCGCACCCGCATGGGAACCTCCGTCTCGGGCGCCATCGCCGTTCGGCGATGTTCAGTGCACCGCTCGTCAGACCTGTCTACAACAGCGTACCCCTCGCCCCCCGACTGTCGGTCCCCGGTGATAGAATCTCAGCGTTCGGGGCCGACGGGCCTTCCCGTCGGACCCGCCCCAAGAGCCATCGGAGGAGCGTATCTCGTGGAACGGACGAACCAGCTGGCGAGTTGCCTGGTCCACAACGGCACCGTGTCATCGCCGCGCGACATGATCCGAGCGCTCGAGACGATCGAGGGCCTGAACTACAAGCAGATCGTCGACGGCGACGTGCTCGCGGAGGGCCGCGCTACTCTCGTCAAACTGATGGTCGAGCCGAGCGTCGCGACGATACTCGTCAACGGCTGTCTCTTCCTGAACGTGCTCTCGTTCCGCTATCTCACCTTCGAGACGGACGACGCCGGAGCCTGCACGTTCGAGCTGGCCGGTGACGGGATGCGCCTCGTACTGCAGCCGACCGAGGACGCGGACGAGACCGCTGCTGCACCGTCCCCGCGCGTGGCGCGCCTCATCGAGGCGGAGTCGTACGACCCGGACTCGTACGCCATGCTCGAGGACGACGACGATGACGAGTCCCGCTAGGTGTAGCCGCGCGGAGCGCTAACAGATAAAGGCCCGGCGCCACGTGCGCCGGGCCTTCTCGTATCCATCGATCCAGGGCTCCTACAATTTCGAGCGCAACACCTCGAGCGCCTTGGTGAGCTGGGTGTCGGTCTTCTCGTCCAGCTGCTTCAGCGGATCCATCGGGACCACGAAGTCCGGGGTCACGCCGACACCGTTGATGACGTTGCGGTCCGGGGTGAGGTAGTGCGCGATTGTCATCTTCACAGCGCCGCCGTTGGCGATCGGCTGCACCTGCTGCACGCTTCCCTTGCCGTAGGTCTTCTCACCCACGATGGTGGCACGGAGGTGATCCTTGAGCGCGCCCGCCACGATCTCGCTGGCGGACGCGGAGTAGCCGTCCACCAACAGCACGAGCGGCTTGGACGTGATCGAGTCCCCGGTGACGTTCTGCACCTCTTCGGGCTTGCCGCGCTCATCCACCCGCACGGCGACGCCGTCCGGGACGAAGAACGAGACCACGTCGATCGCGGAGACCAGGAGCCCTCCCGGGTTCTGCCGCAGGTCGAGGATATAGCCCTTGGCGCCCTGAGCGTCCATCGCCTTGATCTGCGTGGCCAACTCGCCCGCGGACAGCTCGTTGAAGCTCATCAGCCGCACGTAGCCGACGTCGCCGTACATCTTCATCGTGGTGCTGGGCACGGTGACCTTCGCCCGCGTGAGCGTCACGTTGAAGGGCGTCTTGCCCGTCCGCGTGATCTCGAGCACGACGGTCGTGCCCTCCGGGCCGCGCACCAGTGCGACCCACTCGTCCAAGTCCCATTTCGCGCGGCGCTCGGAGTTGACGGCAGTGAACACGTCGCCGTCCTTCACGCCGGCCTTCGAGGCGGGGCTGTTCGGGAACACGCGCACCGCGTAGGGCTGGCCGTCCTTGTTCAGGCCCACCGAGATGCCGACGCCGAAGAACTCGCCGGACTGGCTCTCCTTGAGCGCCGAGTACTCGGCGGGCGTGTAGTACGCGGCATAGGTGTCCTCGAGCGAGCCGATCAGGCCGTTGATCGCGCCGGTTACCTCGGAAGTCTCGCTCGACGGCACCAGCGCCGTCTGCTGCATCAGCATCTCGACCTGGTCGACGAGGACGCCGACGTTGGAGTGGGTCGCACCGACCACAGGGATCGTGCCGCCCAGCTGCGCGTAGACGGTGCCCGCCCAGAAGCCGGTGAGCGTCAGGACGACGACCAGCGCGGGAACGAGCAGCGCCTTGGTGACACGCTTCATCTCACGTCAACGCCTCTCGCGCGGATACGGGTCACGCCGCAGGGCGCCGCGACGGTTCGGGACCTGCCCCTAGACCTTGAGGTAGCGGCGGACCGCCGTGCCCGATCCGAGCACGCCCACGACCACGCCGGAGATGATCAGCAGGGCCATCATCTGCAGCATCGTGGCGTCCGGGACCGTGAGCACCTGCTGCAGGAAGCTCAAAGTCCTTTGCAGCCATGGCACGAGGAACGCCTGAACGACGAGCAGCGTCAGGATCGCCAGCACCGAGCCTATCAGCGATTGCAGCACGCCCTCGAGCAGGAACGGCGTCCGGATGAACCAGTTCGACGCACCGACGAGGCGCATGATGCCGATCTCGCGCCGTCGCGAGTAGATCGCGAGCCGGATGGTGTTCCCGATCAGCACGAGCGACACGCCGAGCAACAGCACCAGGAACCCGGCGGCCACGACGCGGACCATCCCGGTGAATCGGAACAGGTTCGCGACCACCTCCTGGCCGTATCGGATGTCGTTGGCCAGCGGGTTGTCCGGCGTCTTGACGACCTTGGCGAGCGTCGGGTCCTTCACGATGAGGTCGACAACGCTCTGCACCTGGCGCGTGTCGATGAGTGCGACCTCGATCGAGGCCGGCAACGGGTTGCCGCGCAGCTGCTCCACCAGGGCCGGCGAGTTCTTCGTCTGCTCCTTGAAGCGGGCCAGCGCCTCTTCCTTGGTGACGTACGTGATCTTGGCGACGTTCGGCATCGCCTGGATGTCCGTCTGCATAGTGGTCAGGTCCGCGGGGTCCACGCCGTCCTTGATGAAGACCTGGATCGTGACCTTCTGCTCCACCGAGGTCATGAGCGTGTCGAGCGTGGACGACGCGAGGAAGAACGCCCCCACGAGCAGCAGTGAGACGTAGATGATGCTCACGGCCACCAGGCTCATGACCCAGTTGCGCCTGAACGAGGACCAGGTCTCGCGGACGAAGTACCCGGGGTTAATCGCCATAGCCGTACACACCCCTGCTCTGGTCGCGGATGATCCTGCCGTTCTCCAGGGCGATGACACGCTTGCGCATCGAGTCGACCATCTCACGGTCGTGAGTGGCCACCAGGATCGTGGTGCCGGTCTTGTTGATGCGGTTGAGCAGGCTCATGATGCCGAGCGACGTGGCCGGGTCCAGGTTGCCCGTGGGCTCGTCGGCCAAGAGCATCGGCGGCCGGTTCACGAAGGCGCGCGCGATG
>DATCGP010000029.1:0-45392 GCA_036508875.1 Coriobacteriia bacterium
GCGTCGATGAGCGTCACGTTATCGGGGAACGCGAGAGTGGACATCATCGTCTCGATCACGCGGATGCCGACGCCCTCGTCCTTGACCAGCGGGTTGCCGATCCCCATGACCGTGATTCTCTCTGCGGACACTGTGCCTCCAGAATGATTGCGTGGCGTGCGGCGGAGCTGCCCTCGGCGCGCGGACGATGATAGCGCAGCGGGGCCTTCGTACGTGCGCGCGCATGGGTGCAGCCACGGGCGAGCAGCCGGTCTAGATCGCAACGGTGTCCGCTTCTGCCGGTACGCCCTCGAGCAGCAGAGCCCGCTCCTCGGCAGGCAGGGCCGCGCGGGCCTCTTCACGCAGGCGGTTCGACCCGGTGAGCATCTCGCGCATCATCACGACGAGCAGGTAGCGTCCGGTCCGCGTCAGAGTGAAGCACTCGTCGTCGTCGCGCTCGAACCCGCCCACCGCGCGCATGAACTGGACCTCGCCCCACAGCCCGCGTTCCACTGGGGTCCCGAAGTCAGCGATGAAGCGCCGCTTGTCGAGGCGCAGGCCGAACAGGTCGGTGACGAACCGGTAGCGCATCATGTCGCGCTGCGAATAGGGGCGGCCGACCTGGGTGACCGACAGGTTCCCAGCATGTACGCGCTTCGCGTAGTCGGCGAGGGAGAACGTGTTCGTGTAGAGGCGGTCCACCAGGAAGGACTGCGCGCCGGAGCCGATCCCGAGGTACTCGGGATAGTCGACGATGTACTCGTCGATCATGCCGCCCTTCTCCTTCGAGAACGTCCACGCGCTCGACGCCTCGAAGTGTCCCGTCAGCTCTGTGTCGATGACCTCGTAGTAAGCCTTCTCGCGGGTCATGTCGACTCTTCCGATCTGCTGCGAGAGAGCGCGCGCCTGCTGCGGCGAGGCCATCAGCGGATAGAAAGTCGTCTGGTTGCAGCCGGTCTCCTTCAGTAGGCGGGTGTCGTGACGCAGCATCGCCTCTGTCTGGGACGGGAAGTTGAAGATCATGTCGACGTTGAGCGAGTGGAACAGCCCTGCGCTCGCCGAGATGATGTCGAACAGCTCGGGGCCGGTGCCGTACTTCTCGAGCCGGTCCATCTGCCGCAGGAGCACGTCGGAGAAGCTCTGCACGCCGACGGACATCCGGTCGACGCGCCCCTCGAGGCGGTCGGCGAGCTCCGGGCCGATCTGGTTCGGACTCGTCTCGGCGGAGACCTCGCGGATGTGGAAGAGCTCGCGGGCCAGGTCGATCGTCTGACACAGCTCGTCAACCAGTATCGTCGGAGTGCCGCCACCCAGGTACAGGGAACCGAAGTGGTAGCCCAGCCCGGCGGCGATGCGCATCTCGTCACGAAGGTCGGAGAAGTAGCGGACCGCGATCTCCTCGTTGAAGAGGAACCGGTTGAAGGAGCAGTAGGTACACAGCCGCTCGCAGAAGGGTACGTGCGCGTACAGCAGGTAGGTCTTGCCCGGAGCGGGAGCGGGAAGATTCGCGCCATCCACGGGGCCGTGGGCGGTGTAGTGACGACTCAAGGGCCGCATCACTGCGGTGAGGGCGCGCTCGGCGAGCACGAAGCCTCCACGATCTCAAGGGGAGCAGCGCGAGCTGGCGCTCGGTGGGACGTCCTCACCGAAGATGCGCGAGCCGGCACTCGCCCGTTTGCTGTTCACCGACTAGTTCGACGCCCGCCTGCTTTCTCCTGTACGAACGGTCAGATGGAAGGGCGGGGAGGACCGCGATGGGGAAGGACCCGGAAGCTCGTGCTTCCGGGTCCTTCCGCTCTTCGCGCTTCCCCTCGCGGGATGCGCTCGGATCTTAGTGCTAGTGCTCGTCTCCGGGCGTCTCTCTCCACAGGAAGATGAGGCTGTAGAACGGCTTGAAGCCGTCGATGGCCGCAAGGTACGCGTGCACCATCGTGAACAGGATGATGACCCACATACCGAAGTAGTGGGCGATCCTGACGGCCATCTCGCTGCCGAAGAGTGAGATCGCGGAACCGAACAGCGGCCAGATCGCCCAGCCGTGCGCAGGCGTGAACAGGGCGAACCCCGTCCATGCCATGAAGAGGGTGATCGGCACGGTCGCCAGATACGAGATCTTCTGGAGCGCACCGTACTTGGCCGAGATGACGTGGGTGTTCCTGAAGAAGGTGTAGTACTTCACCGTCTCCATGAACTGATGCTTGTTCTCCGGCTGCGGCAGCCAGTTCTTGATGTCGACGTCGGTCTTGCGAGTCCCCAGCTGGTTCGCATCCCTGACCCAGAAGGCCAAGATGATGCGGCAGGTGAGGTTGATCACGAGCACGAACATCAGCAAGAAGTGGATGGAGCGGGCGAGGAACATGAACCCGGCGAAGAACGGATAGTGGATGTAGAAGCCGGTGAAGGCGAGCCCGATCATGCACACGAGGTTGATCCAGTGTGTGAACACGAAGATCAACGGGTGCGCCTCACGGTAGTGTCCTTCGTGAGACATCTGCATCACCTACCAGTGGGCTTGGACATCACAAATGACGACTTGCCGGTCGTGGGTTCAGTCACGTGAACCCCGCAGCCGATTCAAGGATCGAAGCTGTGCACGATGCGCAGCGCTTCGAGCGGCTTGGTGACGTCGGCTATCGGGGCACCGACCAGCGCCTCTTCCAGCGGTCCACGGACGCCCTTGGCGTCACGCGGCGACATGTCCCACGTCGACGGCGTGATGACCTGATAGCGGTCGATCTTGCCGCCCTTGACGGAGACCCAGTGGCCCAGAGCGCCACGGGGGGCTTCCCACAGGCCGGCGCCTTCGCCGGTGTCCGTGGTCGGCTCGACGAAGTAGCTGCTGTCGCCGGACTTGACGGCGGCGACGAGCTCGCCGATCCAGGTGCCCATCTCGCCCGCGACGTACGCTGCCTCGAGGTTACGGGCGGCGAGACGGCCGAGGAGAGAGAGGAGGACGGTGGGCGTGAGTGTCGCGCCGGCGGCCTTGCTCAGAGTGGCCAGCGTGGAGTCCACGAGGCCCTTGACCTTGGTGTTGCCGGCGACATAGGCGACGAGCATACGGGAGAGGGGGCCGACTTCCATCGGCTTCTCATCGTAGCGCGGTGCCTTGATCCACGAGTACTTCGCATCGGTGCTGTAGGCATCGAACGCGGCCTTGGTCTCGCCCTGAGCAGGGTTGAGCCCGTCAGCCGAGTTGTACCACGAGTGATCGATGTATTCCTTGATCTTGGCCGGGTCGGGATCGACCGGGTTCAGGCCGCCGATGAGGGCGCCACGCGGAAGCACGCGCTTCTTCGGGTCGAAGTCCGGCGCGTCGAAGACGCCCCAGGACAGGTAGTTGCCGACGCCCTTGCCGTAGCCGGCCGCGTCCAGGTAGAACGGCGCGATGGCCAAGGTGTCCGGGATCATCGTGCCGTTGATCCAGTCGTTGAGGTTCTGCCAACGGAACAGGATGTCGGCGAGCTTGTCCTCGGTCGGGATCCAGACGGTGCCACCGGGCAGCGAGGTCATGAAGTGCGGGAACTTCCCGCCCATGATCGCGATGATCTGCGCGGCCTCGGCCTGCATCTGGAGTGCCTCGAGGTAGTGCGCGACGGCGATGAGGTTGAGCTCGGCCGGAAGCTTCATGGCCGGGTGTCCCCAGTAGCCGTTGGTGAAGATCGAGAGCTGTCCACCGGCGACGAAGCCGGCGAGCCGCTTCTGGACCGCACCGAAGTCCGCTGTGGACGTGCCGGCGGCCTCGGCCAGCGCATAGGTGTCGGCGATGTTCGCCGAGAGCGCGGAGACGACGTCGACGTAGTCCAGAGCGGTGAGGGTGTAGAACCACAGGATGTGGCTGTGAAGAGTCTCGGCACCCTCGATGATGTTGCGGATGATGCGGGCGTTGTTCGGGATCTTGATCCCGAGCGCGGCCTCGGAGCCCATCGTGGATGCGTGACCGTGAGAGATCGGGCACACGCCGCAGATGCGCTGCGCGATGTAGTAGGCGTCGGTCGGCTGACGGCCGACGAGCACCGTCTCCATGCCACGGTACAGGCCGCCGGAGGCCCAAGCGTCCGTGACCTTGCCGTTGACAACCTCAACCTCGACGCGAAGATGACCCTCGATACGGGTGATGGGGTCGATCGCTACTCGTGCCACTACTTAGCACCCCCCTTCTTTGCGTCGTAGACCTTCTCGGTCTCGGTCGGAACGCCCTTGACACGGCCCTTGGCGGCTGACGCGATGCCATGAACCACGAGGCCGGCCGCCGCTACGCCGCCGATCACCGCGCCGATCGTCGAGGGCTGGACGCCACCGATGAACGGGAGACGGACGTTGGCAGCCCGGGACACGAACGGAGTGTCGGCGTCGACCCAGTTGCCGGAGCCGTCGGCCCTGTTCGGGTCGGCGGTGCCGCAACCGATGCAGGGCGAGCCGCTCTCGACGCACCACGAGATCTGGCGGTTCCAACGGACGAGCGGGCAGTTCGTGTAGGTCTGCGGACCTTTGCAGCCCATCTGATACAGGCACCAGCCAGCGGCTTCGTCGGCTGCCTGGGTCGGCGAGCCGAACTTCACGAACTCGCCGTTCTCGAAGTGGCCGCGACGCGGGCAGTTGTCGTGGATCGTCGAGCCATAGATGAACTTCGGGCGCCCCTTGTCGTCGAGCACCTTCAGGATCGAACCGTCGGCGAGCTTGCCTTCGAGCAGCACGTCGACCAGTATCGCGACGACCCACTCGGGGTTGACGGGGCACGTCGGCAGGTTGATGACCGGCGTCGCGATGTTCTTGGACTTCAGGAAGGCCGTGACTCCGGTGGCTGCTGCGGGGTTCGGATTCCCGGCTACCCAGCCGCCGTCCACCGCGCAGGAACCGACGGCGATGACAGCCAGCGCCTTCGGAGCGATCTCCTGGAGTTCCGCGAGACCTGTCCTGCCGGCGACGCGGAACGCGTTGCCGTCGAACCCGGTCATGATGGAGCCCTCGATGATGAGGACGAAACCGCCAGCGTCGACGGTGGCCTTGACGTTCGCTTCAGCTTGGTCGCCCGCGGCCGCCATGACCGTCTCCCAGTAGTTCACGGAGAGAAGGTCGAGCACGATCGTGGGGACGTCCGGCTTGCCGACCTGCGCCATGGACTCGGTGCAACCCGTGCACAACCCGTGCGCCATCCAGAGAGCAGGCTGCAGTTTCGCGCCCGCCTGGATAGCCGACGCGATCTGCGGGGCGTACATCTCAGACATCCCGAGCAGTGCGGCAACCGATCCGCAATACTTCAGGAAATCACGCCTGGACACACCCCGCGCGGCGAGGAGTTCCGTGAACTCTGCTCGCGCTTCTTGCGCCATCCCATACACCTCCTTGCGTTGTGAACGCATTCGAACGAATGGACTTGCGTCCGATGGCGTCCCGTTCCAGGGGCGCCCGCCGGACACCCGGCACTCAATCCTCCTTTCGATGCTCTTCAAACTGTCTGGCGGACATGTTCGCCACGACGCAGCAACGCCGATCGTCGGTGCCGCGTACGCGGCGGGACGGTCGGCGTCGGGTCGGGACTTGCGAGGGAGCGCACCAGAGCGGCTGGCGCGTTTGTTCGGGCAGACCTGCCCGGCCACGGGTTCAAGGGGAGAATGGGGTTGCCGAACCACGCCGGGAGAGACCCCCGGCTTCGATCTCAGACTGTTCCCCTCGGTAGATCAGACGCACTGTCGTCGCCAGCTCCCCTTACGACGTCGCAGTCGAATGCACCACTCACAAGTCTGCTTCTTCCGGGCACTACGCACAATACCTAGTTCGGCTTCCGCGACGGCTGGACGGCATTATCGGGGCCGGGTTTGCTGCATGCGGCGGAAATGGCGACAATGGGTGGGCGATGCCGGTCGCGTGCCTTTGCGCACCCCGGCTCCGGTGACGCGACGGGAGGGGCGGCAGGTGTCGGTGCAGGGACCCAGGCTCGTGGTCGACATCAGGGCGGTGACGCCGGCACTCCGTCGTCCGTTGGTGCTCAGCATCGTCGATCACCTGCTGGGTGCGGAGGCTACCGAGACCGTGGTCGTCATCACGGACCACGAACCGGCCGGGCTGGGCTACCAGATGGAGCTGCGCCGCGAGACGCGCGGACGCGTCAGCTTCTCCTACGATCAGCGCCTCGACGGCGCCTGGGTCGCCCTGATCACGCTGAAGCCCGAGGCCTGACGGCCCTTCGTCTCGTGCCCTGCGGCCTGGGGTCAGGTCTGGAGACTCAGGGACTTCAGGAGGGCGGGGACGTCCGCCAAGGTGCCCCTGTGGTCTGCCACCGCGGTCCCTTTGCCTACGTAGAGGGTGCGGACCCCGAGAGCTCCCGCCGGCATGTCGGCGTTCGCGTCATCGCCGACCATCAGGCAGTCGGCCGGAGCGCAGCCGATCATGCCGCACACCTGCAGGAAGAACCCCACTTGAGGCTTGCATGCCTCCATCACCTCGTACGTGGTGATCGCGTCGAATGCGACGTCATCAAGGCGGGCCCAGCTCAGGCGCTGTTCGATCGCGACCAGAGGGAAGATCGGCTGCGTGGCCACGGCCACGCGCCATCCGAGCGCACGGGCCGCCTCGATCGCCTCGCGCGCTCCCGCCACCGGCCCGTAGCCGGTCCCGAGTGTCGGGAAGACGTCGCGGTAGAACCGCTCGAACACAGGCCAGTTCGCGTCGAGATCTATTCCGGTGCGCGCCGTGAAGTCCCGGTAGAAGACCTCACGGTTGGTGAGTCCGGGATGCGGCCGCTGCATCTCGTCGGTGGACGCGAGCACGGCAGGAACCAGATCGATGCCGGGGAACTGAGGGGCGACGACCACCTGGAGCGCGAGGAAGTAGCGTGACAGGAACTCGCGCACCTCGAGGTCGAGGAGGGTGCCGTCGAGATCGAAGAGCACTCCACGCATCGCGCACCCGGCCCTTCCACTTCTGCAACGGCATCCGTGCGGTGCATCGTAGCATCGGCGCGATACGGCGTGGGTACGGTCGGATCGAGGGTAGAGTAGGCACTAGAGGTCGCCGCGCCTGGTTGCGGCACGACGGATCACGACGGAAGGACGACCCGATGAAGGACTTCACCCTCGCGGAGCTGGCGGCATTCGACGGCAAGGACGGCCGGCCCGCATACGTGGCGTACGCCGGCACCGTCTACGACGTCACCGACTCGCCCATGTGGGCCGGCGGAGACCACGAGGACGCGCACAAGGCCGGGGGAGACCTGACCTCGGAGCACGACGACGCACCGCACGATGTCTACGTGACGGACTTCCCAGAGGTCGGGCGCCTCGTCTGATCCTACCGCTCGAGCACGGCGAGCGTCTCGACGTGCCACGTTTGCGGGAACAGGTCCACCGGTGTGGCGGAGGCCAGGCGGTAGCCCGCTTCCGCCAACGCCTTGATGTCGCGCGCGAGCGTGGCCGTGTCGCACGACACGTAGCAGATCCGGCGTGCCTTCGTCCCGACTAGCGCCTTCAGCGCAGGGGGCGTCATCCCCGATCGCGGCGGGTCGACGACCGCGAGGTCGAAGTGCCCGGCCTCCGCCAGCGCACGCGCCGCGTCGCCCGGCATCACTTCGGCGTCGAGTGCGGCCGACTCGAGGTTGGCTCGAAGGTCTCTGATCGATGAGCCGGCGCCCTCTATCGCCACGACCTCGCCTGCGAGGGCCGCGAGAGGCAGCGTGAAGGTCCCGACGCCGGCGAACAGGTCCAATACCCGATCGCTCCCGTCTGCCTGCAGCCTCTCGAGCACGAGCGACACGAGGCCGGCCGCTCCGGCGGTGTTGGACTGGAAGAACGACGGCGACGACACGCGGTACTCGAATCCGCCGATCCGCTCACGCCAGTTGCCCTGGCCGGCGAGCACCTCGACCTTCAGGTCCGCCCGCTTCTTCGGGTCATCTTTGACTAGCACCCTGGTGATCGACGTCGCGCGCAAGGCGTCCCCGAGCGTGCGGGCGATAGCCTGACGGGGCGCCACCCCGGGAGGTCCCCATAGGGAGACCTCGACGTCCTTCGTGTTCCGCGCGACCCGCAGTGCGACCCGGTCCAAGTCGAACGGCGCCCTTCCAAGGATGTAGCGCAGCGCGCCGCCCAGAGACTTCGGCAGGCGCTTCGCCCGGTCGGGCAGCAGCAGGCATGCGTCGATCGGGACGATCTCGTCGGATCCGGCGGCCGTCAGACCGAGAGCCGGCCTGCCATCGGCTCCAGCGCCCCAACGCATCTCCAGCTTGTTCCGGTACCCGTACGCCGACTCCCCGAGCACTGTCGCACCGACCGTGACGTCACCGATACCTCCGATGCGTGCGAGCGCGTCCGCGAGTTGGACGCGCTTGGCCTCCGCCTGCGCAGCGTACGCCACGTGCTGCCACTGGCAGCCGCCGCAGCGTCCGAAGTAGGGGCAAGGCGGGGTACGACGGTCTGGGGACGGCGTCATGATCTCGGCGATGTCAGCCTCAAGGTAGCGTCCGTGGTCGGTGGTCACCGAGGCGGTCACGACATCGCCCGGGCAACCGCCTGCGACGAACACGACCCGCCCGTCGGAGGCGCGCGCCACCGCGGCCCCTCCATGGGCCAGGCCGTCCACGTGCAGTTCTCGCAACAGGTCCAAGTGGGTTCTCCGGTCCTCGGCCTCGTCCCGCTATTGTACGGCAGGGGGTTGTTCGCCTCTGGCTGGGGTTCACGCCGTCGGGCTGTATGCCGATACTAGATTCCGGCGCCCGAACCTCTGGGAACGGTGCGCTGTTCAAGCGGGGGTTCGCCACATAAGAAGGGCGGGACGACCGTGTCGCAGATCAAGGTACTCATCGTCGACGACGACCTCTCGCAGTTCGAGCGGTTGCGGGGCTACTGCGCGGGCAAGGCGCCCGACGTCACCGTGCTCAGTGCCATCTCCGGTCCCCGCGCGCTGGCGATAGCCGCGTCGCAACAGCCTGACGTGATCGCCGTCGACGCGAGCATCCCGGACATGGACGGCTACGAGCTAGCGGAGAAGATACACGCGACGCCGGGGCTGGAGCTCGTGCCGATCGTGATGCTCGCCCCGGTGCTGGATGAGGTTGCCGAGACTCGTGCGGAGGAGGTCCACGCGATCTCTCAGATCGAGGCCTCGGTGGATCCATCTTCGATGCTCGCGACGCTGCGCGACGCAGTGCTCGTGAAGGGATCAGCTGCTGTAGGGGGCGGAGGTTCGGGATCCTCCGGTGTCGAACACACCGTCGATGACCTTTTGCGGATCCTGCTCGACCGCGATGGCTCCGACCTGCATCTGACGGTCGGCAGCCCCCCGGGCCTGCGGATCAGAGGTGAGCTCCTGCCGCTCGAGGGCACTAAGCCCCTGACACCCAAGGACACCCAGGACCTCATCCTCGCCCTGCTGTCGGAGGAGCAGCGCCGCCGCTTCGACGCCGAACTGGAGCTCGACTTCGCATACTCGATCCCGGGGCTCTCGCGGTTCCGCGCGAACGTGTTCCAGCAGCGCAACTCGATGGGTGCGGTCTTCCGGACGATCCCTCTCGCGATACCCACCATCGCCGAGCTCAACCTGCCGAAGGTGTGCCAGTATCTCTCCGAGCGCCCGCGCGGCCTCGTGCTCGTGACAGGCCCCACCGGATCCGGCAAGTCGACGACGCTCGCGGCGATGATCGACCACATCAACGCGACCCGCCCTGTCCATATCGTGACGCTCGAGGACCCGATCGAGTTCATGCACCGCAACAAGCGCGCATACGTTGACCAGCGCGAGATCGGCACCGATACGCGCTCGTTCTCCTCCGCGCTGCGCCGCGTCTTGCGTCAGGACCCCGACGTCATCCTCGTCGGCGAGATGCGCGATCTTGAGACGATCTCGGCAGCGATCACCGCGGCGGAGACGGGCCATCTGGTGCTCGCGACGCTGCACACGACGGGTGGCCCGGAGACGGTCGACCGCGTCATCGACGTCTTCCCGCCCCACCAGCAGCAGCAGGTCCGCATGCAGCTGTCGGCGACGCTCGAGGGCGCGCTCTCCCAAGTCCTGCTGCGCACCGCGGACGGCGTGGGGCGAGTGATGGCCATGGAGATCATGCTCGGCACCCCCGCGATCGCGAACCTCATCCGTGAGGGCAAGACCCAGCAGATGGCGACGATCATCCACGGTGGTCAGGCGATCGGGATGCAGACCCTCGACCAGGACATCAAACGCTTGCTGCAGGCCGGCATCGTCACGTTCGAAGAGGCGATCGGCAAGGCCAAGGACCCCCGCGAGCTCGCATCGCTTGTGGGCAGACCCCTGAAGGACTGATCGCTCCCCACCTTCTCCGGCGCCCGCGACCGCTCGATGCGGTCGCGGGCGCTTCCATTCATGCACGCCGACGGGTGCGGTCGGGGATAATGAGGACGGGCGAGCAACGAGGCGCCCTCGAGAGAGAGGACCCGACGTGGACACTGTCCATGTGAGATGGCAGGACAACCGGCAGTTCGTGGGTTGGGACCAGGCAGGGCACGGCGTCGTCATGGACGCCCCTGTCGGCCCCAAGGGCGAAGGCACCGGATCCCGCCCGGTCGAGCTGCTGCTGTATGCGCTCGGGGGCTGCACCGGCATGGACGTGGTGAGCGTGCTCGAGAAGAAGCGGCTCGATGTGCGCGGCGTCGAGATCGTCGTCGAAGGGGCCCAGCAGGTCGATGAATACCCTCACTATTACGAGACGATCTCACTCCACTACATCGTCACCGGGGTCGGGATCCCAGATGAGGCGGTGGCGCGGGCGATCGAACTGTCCGAGACGAAGTACTGCTCCGTGAAGGGCGCATTCGGACCACAGGTGAAGGTCAACACGAGCTTCAGTGTCGTGGCACCGGCGCCTCCTGGGCCCAAGACCGCGGTCGGGGAGTAGCGGGATGACGCAGCCCTGTTCCGCCCGGACATGCGTCGTCATGCCCGTCTATAACGAAGGTAGGACCGTTCGAAGCGTGCTCGACGCGGTCAGACGTCACTTCGATGGATGGGTCGTCGTGGTCGATGACGGCTCCGATGACGGTACCGTCGAGCTGGTGGCCGCGCGCGACGACGTGCTCCTGTGCCGGCATCCGGAGAACCGAGGGTACGGCGCGTCGCTGAGGACGGGTTTCCAGGCAGCGCTCGAGCTGGGTGCGACGGCGGTCATCACCATGGACTGCGACGGCCAACACGAACCGCGGCACATCACCGAGTTCTGCAATCGGTTGCGGACCTGTGGGACCGACATCGTGTCGGGCAGCCGCTACCTGCCGGCCAGCGCCGCGGGCGACGCAGCTCCGCCGGACAGGCGGTCGGTGAACGAGCGGGTCACGGCGATCATCAACGACGCCACCGGCTGGGACCTCACCGACGCGTTCTGCGGATTCAAGGCGTATGCGGCAGATGCGTTGCGCCGCGTGGCGATCGACGAACCCGGCTACGCCATGCCGCTCGAGTTCTGGGCGCGCGCGTGGCGGGAGGGGCTCACGATGTGCGAGATGCCGGTGGAGCGCATCTACTTCGACCACGACCGTTCGTTCGGGGAGCATCTGGACGACCCCGAACTCCGGTTCGCGTACTACATGAGCGTATGGGACCGCGCGCTTCGAGAAGGCGCGCCGAAGAAGGGACCGGAGGGACAGGATGGCTGACGTCATGTGTATCGGAGCCCACCCCGACGACGTGGAGATCGGGATGGGCGCCGCCGTGGCGCGCATGGTCCGCCAGGGCATGGACGTCGTCATGGTGGACCTGACCGACGGGGAGCCGACCCCTCGAGGAACGCACGACACACGCATGGTCGAGGCCTCGGCGGCCGCGCGGGCGCTCGGCGTCGCCCATAGGATCACCCTGCCGCTGGTCAACCGGGAGCTGGCGGACACGGTCGACGCCCGCCGGATGCTGGCCGAGCTCGTTCGCGAGCATCGGCCCAGGCTGCTCTTCGCTCCCTATCCCGTCGACGCGCACCCCGATCACATCGCCGCCTCGGCGATCGTCGAGGCGGCCCGCTTCTACGCGAAGTTCGTCAAGACCGACATGGCCGGCTCGCCCTTCTTCCCCGCGCGCGTCTACCACTACTTCACGGTGCATCTCCGTCTGGTGGCGAAGCCGTCGTTCGTACTCGACGTGTCGGAAGACCTCGAGGCGAAGATGGCGGCCCTGGCCTGCTACGACTCGCAGTTCGCGGCTGGCACCGCCAACGCCCGGGTGCTCGATTGGGTGCGTGGCCAGGCGGCCACGTGGGGAGCACTGATCGGCACAGACGCCGGTGAGCCGTTCTTCGGTCGAGAAGAGATCGGTGTCCGCTCCATCTCGGACTTGGTGTGAGGCTGTGACGAACTCGAGGCCGACAGCCCCGACAGCCGACGGCGATCTCCTGGTCGAGCCGGCGTTCGACGTGTGGGCGACTCTGGCACGAGACAACGCCGCGACTGCGGCTACCTGGGCGTTCGAGGTCGCGGGGATGGACGCGCGCGAGCTGCGCTCGCTTGCGCGCGCAGAGGCGCTGGCAGCCGCCGGCGAGTTCTGCACGCGATGCGGGATCGGCGTCCGTCGGGTGGAGGGCGTGCCCGACCTGCTCGTGATGACGGGACATCAGCCGGAGCTGTACCACCCCGGGGTATGGGCGAAGGACTTCCTGCTGCAGCGGCTCGCGGACGAGACCGGTGCCGCCGCGATCGACGTCGTGGTCGATTCGGACGGGTTCGACGTGCTGGGCATGCGCGCGCCCTGCATGCGGCCGGATCCGGTCTCGTGTCACGCAGACCTCGCGGTCGGCGAGAAGGAGGGCTGCTACGCGTGCACTCAGGTCCCGTCCGGCCAGGCGCTCGCCGCGTTCGAGAGCGCGGGCAGGGAAGCCCTGGCGACACTCCCGGTAGCCACGCCCCTGCACGACTTCGAGCGGTTCTGTGCCGGACTCGGGTCCGTGGCCCTGAGCGCGCGGAACTTGGCCGAGTTCGTGACAGTCTCGCGGCGTCGCTTCGAGGCGGCAGCCGGGACCGACTACCTGGAGCTGCCGGTCACCTCGCTGGCCCGCTCGCGCGCGTTCGCGCGGTTCGTAGCGCACATCGCGCTCGACGCGCGGAGGTTCGCTGAGACGTACAACGCGGCCTTGGCAGCATATCGAGAGCGCACCGGTACCCGCAGCGCCGCGCAGCCGTTCCCCGACCTTGCCATCGGTGCGGACGCGATCGAGCTGCCCTTCTGGGTTGTGGGCGCAGCGCGGTGGCCCGTCTGGGTCCGCACGCAGGGCGAGCCCGCTCTCGTCTCCGACGCCGATGTGCTCTGTGATCTCGGCGCGGACGCCGAAGAGGCGGCCGAACGGCTCTTCGGAAGTGGCATCGCGCTGGCGCCGAAGGCGCTCGCATTGACGATGTTCGCCAGGATGTTCGTGGCGGACCTGTTCATCCACGGCGTGGGCGGAGGCCGCTACGACCAGGTGACGGACGAGGTGGTGCGCCACTACTTCGGGGTCGAGCCTCCTTCGTTCGCGGTCGCATCCTTGACGGTCATGTTGCCGCTCGGGATGCCGGTCGTCAGCGACGCTGAGATCGAGGACGCGGCGATGGCGCTGAACCGCTTGGAGCACAACCCTGACCAGATGCTCGCCCAGGCGTCGTTCCCTTCCGATGAGGATGCCGAGCACGCAGCCGCGCTTGCGACGGCGAAGCGTGCGCTCGTCGCGGAGATCGCCCGCCCGGATGCGGACAAGAAGATGGTCGGCGCGCGTATCCGGCAGGCGAACGCGGAGTTGGCCACCTTGCTCGCACCGATGAAGCGGGAGTTGACCGAGCGGGTCGCGCGCCTCGAGCGGTCGCGTCAGGCACGGGACGTCCTGATCGATCGCACCTACCCGTTCTGCCTCTGGGACCCGGTCGAGATACGCGGGCTGGTGGACCGGGCGCTCGGTACTCCCACTGGGCGCTAGGGCGGTGCTAGAATCCGCGGCACCCGCGCAGATCACGCGCGGATCTGCGCACTTCATGTGAAAGGATGGGCCCCATGGGCAAGCCGGTCGTCGATCCCGACATCTGCACCGCGTGTGGCATCTGTGTGGACGAGTGCCCATCGAGCGTCCTCGACCTGGGCGACGTCGCCATCGTCGCGCGGCCCGATGACTGCACGGAATGTGGTACATGCCAGGAGGTCTGCCCCAACGAGGCGATCACCCTCTAGGGCCGCACGCCGACGAGAAGAAGGCCGGATCCCCGTGGGGAGCCGGCCTTCTTCTTCGTATGCGCGCTGTCAGCCGCGTGGGCCCGAGCCGTCGTCCACGTAGAGCTTGGGTTCCTTGCCGCGCAGCAGGCCGACGAACCGCTTGTGATGCGCCGCGTACACGAGCAGACCGATGAGCAGCGCGAACGGCCAGTCGGGTGAACCGAGCACGATGGCGGTCACGGGCAGCGTGATTGCGGCCGCCACCTGACCCGCCATCATGTAGCGGGTGATCGCGATGACGAGAAGGCCCACGACGACCACCGCGACGAAGTACCGCCAGTCGTAGGCGAGCAACGCTCCCGCGCCGGTGGCGAGGCCCTTCCCTGTGCGCACGAGCCGTTTCCCCCGCAGCGCCAGCCATGCGGAGTAGTTGTGGCCGAGCACCGCCCCCGCGACCGCGAGGGGAGGGAAGAACGCCAGCGGGAGGAGAGAGGGAGGGTACGCGGCGCGCTGCGCCGCGATCGCCCAGGGGGCCAAGAGACCTTGGACCGAGAACGTGGACCCGCTCGCGACGAGGCGGGCGCCGAGCACGGGGACCAGCCCCTTCGCAGCGTCCGCGACCATCGCGACCGCGAACCATCCCCACGAACCGGTAGTGCGGCGAACGTTCATGGCGCCGACGTTGCCGGACCCGTGTGTCGTGACGTCCTCTCCCGTGACGGCGCGCACGATGATGAACGCCCACGGGATCGAGCCGGTCAGGTATGAGATCAGGAAGACGCACGCGCCCACGAGGATTCCCAAGGAAAGCGTGCCCGGGTCGGTCACGAGTCCCTCCTCGGCACGACGCACTCGATCGCTCCGGGCAGCATCGCCAGCTCGTAGCGGTTCTCCAGCAGCACCTCACCGTCCAGCTGCGCTGGAAGCGCGACGTCGCTCGTGATGACGGCGGAGGTATGCCGGGACATGTGCACGACCGGCATCTTCGTGTGCTTTCCTGCGATCACGAACGGGAGGCGCCAGAGCGCCTCCCCCAGGCCCAGCTCGTCGATCATGCACACGTCGAACACGCCGTCAGTCGGGTCGGCGAAGGGCGTGATCTTGAACCCGCCTCCGTAGGTGGCGCCGTTGGTGACGGCGATGATCAAAGTCCGTACGGTCTCTGGCCCTGCCCCGTCGAAGCCGAGGCGGATGTCGAAGGCGTCCAGGTCCCTGAACAGGACGTGCATGAGCGCGGTGAGGTACAGCCACAGGCCGTCGCGCTGCTTGGTGACCTTGTACTCGACCGCCTTGGCGGTGACCTTGGCGTCGAGGCCAGCCGCGAACGAGTTGTTGAAGTAGAGGCCGTTGCACGAACCCACGTCGTACCTTCGCCGCTCACCCGTGGAGAGCAGCATGGTGGCGTCGGACAGGTCGAAGGGGATCCCGAGCGTGCGGCAGGTGTCGTTGCCCGATCCGGTGGGCAGGACCGCGAGCGCGGGGCGCTGCTCCGCGGGGTGACGCATGAGGCCGTTGAGCACCTCGTGCACGGTGCCGTCCCCGCCGACCGCTACGACGACGTCGTACCCGCTCGCGGCCGCGGCGAGGTCGACCGCGTGGCCCGGGCTCTCGGTCTCCACCGTATCGTGCGGGAGGCGCACCAAGAGGTTCTCGATCACCGGCGTGAGCTTGTCTGCCTCGCCGCGCCTCGCCTGCGGGTTGACGATGATGAGATGGCGTCCCTGAGTCATCGGCCTGAAAGCCTCCTTGGTCGGCGACGCCAGCATATCCGAATCGGAGCGCATTGTGCGCCGGCAACGGCCCCTTCGCGCCGGACGTCGGTGGCACCTGCACCCGCCGCTGTGCTACCGTAGCGCCTCGGTCGTCACATGCCCTGTTAGCTCAGCGGATAGAGCGTCTGCCTCCGGAGCAGAAGGCCGCAGGTTCGAGTCCCGCACAGGGCACCACCGCATCCGAAACGAAGGCCCGGCGCGTGACGCGCCGGGCCTTCGCCGTGTCTGAGGTCGCGCGTCGCGCTACGCCTTCTCCTCCTGGTCCTTCTTATGCTGGTCGACGATCTTGGCAGCCATCTCGCGGGGAACCTCGGCGTATTCGCCGATCTCGAACGTGTAGGTGCCCGTGCCGTGTGTCAGCGAGCGCAGCTGCAGCGGATACTGGACCACCTCCGCGTAGGGCACGGACGCTCTGATGACCTGCTTGTTCCCGACACCCTCCATGCCGTTGACGCGGCCACGCCGCGACGACATGTCGCCCATGACGTCGCCGGCGTACTTGTCCGGCACGGTGATGACGAGGTGGGCGATCGGCTCGAGGATGACCGGGTCGGCCTTCTCCGCCGCGGCGCGGAAGCCTATGCGGGCCGCGGTGCGGAACGCCATCTCGTTCGAGTCCACCGCGTGCATGGACCCGTCATAGACCGCACACCTCACGTCCTGCACGGGATAGCCCGCTATGGCCCCCATGGTCATCGTCTCTTGGACACCCTTGTCGATCGCGACGATGTACGGCTTGCTGATCCTCCCGCCGACGATCTCGTCGATGAACTCGTAGCCGCAGCCAGGGTTGGGCTCGAGCCGCAGCCAGCAGTCGGCGAACTGACCCGATCCGCCCGTCTGCTTCTTGTGGCGGCCCTGCGCCTGTGCGGTCTTCCGGATCGTCTCGCGGTAGGGGATACGCAGGTCGACGATCTGGGTGTCGACGTTGAACCGGCTCTTGAGGCGGGAGATGACGACGTCGATCTGCGTGTCGCCGAGCGCGTAGAGCACGGTCTGGTGCGTCTCCGCGTCGCGCACGACCTTGAGGGTCGGCTCCTCTTCCATGATCCGGTTGAGGCCCTGGCCCAGCTTGTCCTCGTCCGCCTTGTTGGCGGCCACGATGGCGACGGCGAACTGAGGCGCGGGGAGTGGCATCGTCGCGACCGTGACATCGCCCTTCGCCGACAGCGTGTCGTTGGTCATGGTGTCGGCGAGCTTCGGCAGGACCACGATGTCCCCCGCGGGCGCGCCCTCGATCTCGACCGACTCCTTGCCCGTCACCTTCAGGAGGTGCGCCGCGCGCTCCTTCTTGCCGGTGCGCGAGTTCGTGAGATCGAGGTTAGGCGTCAGGGTGCCGGAGACGACCTTCACGAAGTTCAGATGGCCCTGGTAGGGGTCGGACAGCGTCTTGAAGACGAAGGCCGCCGGTGTGCCGCTCGTCGAGATCGGCACCGAGCCGCCATCGACGGTGGGCAGCGGGCCGTGGGCGGTGGGTTCGGGGAAGAACGAGACGATCTCGTCCATGAGGTCCTCGACGCCCTGGAGCTTCGCGGCGGAGCCCACGAAGACGGGGATGAAGATGCCCTGCGCGATGGCGAGCCCGAGCAGCTTCTCGAGGTCGGTCTGGGACAGCGTCTCGCCCTCGAGGAACTTCTCCATGAGAGCCTCGTCGGCCTCGGCCACGAGGTCGGTGAGCTTCTCCCGGGCGGCGTCCACGGCGGGCATGAACTCCGTGGGGATCTCGTCCATGTGCTCGCCGTCGGACTCGTGGTGGTAGGCCTTCATGCGGATGATGTCGATGACGCCGTGGAACGCGGCCTCCGCGCCCATCGGGATCTGAACGGCTCCTACGCGATGGCCGAACTGCTCTTCCAGCTTGGCCATGACTGCGCCGAAGTCGGCGTGTTCCTTGTCCATGCGGTTGATGAACACCGCGCGAGCGATGTCCATGTTGCCCGCGACGTCCCACAACCGCTCGGTCTGGACCTGCGGGCCGGACACTGCGTCGACGACGAACAGCGCCATCTCCGCGGCTTCCATGCCTGCGATCGCGTCGCCGGTGAAGTCGGCGAAACCGGGGGTGTCGATGATGTTGATCTTGACGCCCTTGTGCGTGACGGGAGCGAGCTTGAGGCTCACCGTCATCGAGCGCTTGATCTCCTCGGGGTCGTAGTCGAGCGAGGAGTGCCCGTCGTCCACGGTGCCGAGGCGCTTCGTTTCCCCGGCCATGAAGAGCATCGCCTCGGCGAGCGACGTCTTGCCCGCGCCTCCATGGCCGACAAGGACGACGTTCCGGACCTTGTCAGTGCTCGGTGCTCCCATACCCGATCGCCTCCACACGTCGATGAGCGATGCCTTCCTCGCCCGGTTCGAGATCTCGAAGCCGGGCGGGCCTCCCTATTGTTGCCACCGCGCGCGCCCGCGCGGGGCGTGACAAACACTATCACCAATGGGCCGGTGCGAAAGAGCGGCGAGACCCCGCTGGGTGAGGCGCCGCATCGCGCCCGCTGGTAACATACGGAGTCGGTCACGCTGCATGCCGGGCAGCGTGCGAGTGGGTACCGACCGGTACCGGCCGGTACGATAAGGGAGCCGCACTCATGGACGAACGACACCTCTCCGCTGGCGAGGCCGCCTATGCGGCCGGTGACTGGCAGCACGCGGCGCTCGAGTTCATGGCGGCGGCGCATGGTTCGCCAGCCGACGGTGCGGGTCCGGCCCTCCACCATGCCGGCAACGCCCTCGTGAAGCTGGGGCGGTACGCCGACGCGGTCACCGTCTATCAGAAGGCGGTCCGGGACACCACGTATCCCAAGCGGGGGGCGGTCTTCGCGAACCTCGGAGCGGCGCTCGCCGCAGTCGACCGCAGCGAGGAGGCCCTGGAGGCGTACGGGAACGCGCTGGTCGACCCGGACTACGCGACGCCGTACAAGGCGTTGCTGGGGCAGGCCGGGGCGCTCTACGCGCTCGGGCGCTTCGAGGATGCCGCGCAGTCGTTCCGGCAGGCGGCATGGGCCGACGGCAACCCCGATCCGGGCAGAGCGCTCAACAACCTGGGGCTTTCATTCATGTCGCTCGGAAGGCCCGAGGATGCGGTCGAGGCGTTCAAGGCCGCGCTCGGCATCGAGGGCTACGCGTCGAAGGGCAAGGCGTCAGCGAACCTGGGCTTGGCCTACGCGGCGATGGGCTTCTTCGAGGACGCCGTCCTCGAGTTCGAGTCGGCGCGCGACGAACACAGCTACGAACTGATAGGCGCGACGCTGGAGACGTACGAGACGGCGCGCGCGCGGGTCAGGACGGAGGGCGCCGGTCCGGACGACGACTTCGTCGCGGGCCGCGATCCGGGCGACAACGTGGCCGAGGACAGCGACCTTCCGGAGGACTTCTTGCCCCCGGAGGGCGCCACGAGCGCCGCGCCCGTGCTGCCGGACGCCGACGACGAGGCGACACGCAGCTTCTTCGCGCGTACCGAGGACGAGATGCGCAAGGCCGATCGCGCGGTGCGGAAGCAGGAGCGCCGTCGGAAGAGGACGCCCAAGCGGCTCATCCTGCGGATAGCGATCGCGGTGATCGTGCTGCTCGTCATCGGCGGAGGCCTGGGGGCGGCCTTCTTCCTCGGGTACGGCTACCCCACGCAGGAGCAGACGGTCACCGGCCTTCTGAGCGCGTACCAGACCGGTTCGGCCACCTATGCCGACTTCTGGGTGGCGGCGCCAGCGGAGGATGTGACCCAGTCGATGCGCGCGCTGCCGGCGGCGTACACCTCGTTCACGATCGACGGGGTGGACCGTGCCTCAGCGGACAGCACCGTCGCCGTCTCCGTGTCGCTCCAGAGCGGTGCGACCCAGTCGTTCCTCGTGATGCTTCAGCGGGAGGGCGTCGGATGGAAGGTCGTCGGCATCCAGAACAGCTGGGGATCGCTCACGCAGTGACCGTTCGCGTTTCTCCGGGAGAGACGGTCTTGCCCGACTTTGTAACACTTGTTACGATGTGCGCGCCGCGCGCTCAGGGGTCGCGGCCTTGTCGCGAAACAGATGGAGAGGACGGACGTGGATCAGCGCACCTACATCATGATCAAGCCGGACGCCGTGGCCCGCGGTCTCGTGGGACGCATCGTCCAGCGCTTCGAGGACACCGGGCTGAGGTTCGAGCGTCTCGAGTACGGGATGGTCACGGCGGAGCAGGCGGCGGCGAACTACGCCGAACACGAGGGCAAGCCGTTCTACGCCGGGCTGATCGACTACATCACGAGCGGCCCCGTAGTGAAGATGGTCCTCGTGGGTCCCGACGCGGTGTCGGTGTGCCGCAAGCTCATGGGCGCCACCAACCCGCGTGACGCTGCGCCCGGCACGATCCGCGGCGACTTCGGACTGATCATGGACGCCAACGTCGTGCACGGCTCGGACTCTCCGGAATCCGCCGAGCGCGAGATCCGCATCTTCTTCTAGATCGTATCGGTCAGCCAGCACGGATCGACCGGCCGGCACACACCGGTCGCCTCCGGCATAGCGTGGGCCGCCCTCGGGCGGCCGGGGGAGGGAGCCGACGGTGTTCTTCCGCATCATTCCCAAGCGCGAGATCCCAGAACTGGTTCGCGGGCTCGCGCGCGAGCACGAGGTCATAGGGCCTGTGGCGAAGGACGGCTCGTTCGTCTACGCGCCGGTCGAAGACCCGTCCACGCTCCGGCTGGACTACGGCATGACGCTGCTCCCGGCGAAGGCCTGGTTCTTCCCGCCGTCCGAGACGATCATGACGTTCCGGGTGGCCGACAACGTGGTGGTCGACACCGCCATCGACGAGACGAAGCGAGTCCTGTTCGGGTTGCACCCGTGCGACGTGAACTCGCTCCTGCTGATGGACAACGTCTTTCTGGGGGCGAACCCAGACCCCTACTACAAGGCACGGCGCGACAACACGCTCATAGTCGGGGTGTCGTGCATGCCGGGCGAGCACTGCTTCTGCAACGCCTGGGGCACCGACGAGACCCACTGGGGGTTCGACATCTTCCTGTCGGACATCGGGGACGACTACTACGCGTCGATCAGGTCGGTCATGGGCGCCGAGCTCGTCGACCGTTACGTCTCGGGGCGGTCCATCACTGACGAGGACACGGCGGCGTTCCAGCGCCGTACGGCGGAGTTCAAGGCCGCCTTCACCAACGACGTGGACACGTCACAGCTCCCGGTGCTGCTCGACGCCAAGTTCGACTCCGACATCTGGGAGCAGTTTGGGGAGAAGTGCCTCGGCTGCGGCGCCTGCTCGATGGTCTGCCCGACGTGCTACTGCTTCGACGTGCGCGATGAGCTCGACGCCGACCAGACCACGGGCCGCAGGGTCCGCGTATGGGATTCCTGCCAGTTCAAGGAGTTCGCGGAGGTGGCCCACGGCCACAACTTCCGGGCGACGCGCGCCAGCCGTGTGAAGTACCGCTACTACCACAAGCAGTGGGGCTACCTGTCGAAGTTCGAACGCGTCCTGTGCGTCGGCTGCGGCCGTTGCACGCTGGCGTGCAAGGCCAAGATCAGCCCGCCGCGCGTCGTCCGCGCGCTCCAGACCGGGGTGGTGGACTAGATGCACACTCGGATGAAGGCCGCACCGCCGGTCGTGAACCCGTATCGCCCCCATCCCGCCCGCATCACCTCGATCATCCAACTGACGCCGATGGAGAAGCTGTTCGAGCTGCGGCTCATCGACGACGCCGCCCGGGAGGCGTTCGACTTCCAAGCGGGCCAGTTCGTCGAATTGTCGATCTTCGGGGTGGGTGAGGCCCCGATCTCGATCTCATCCGCGCCCAGCAAGCAGGGCTTCATCGAGCTGTGCGTGCGCAACGCAGGCGACGTGACCGGAGCGATGCACGCCAAGAAGTGTGGCGACATCGTCGGGCTCAGGGGCCCCTTCGGACGTGGGTTCCCGTTCTCCGAGATGAAGGGCCACGACATCCTGCTGGTGGCCGGCGGGCTCGGCATCGCGCCGCTCAAGTCGCTCATCAACCACATCCACGACGACCGTCACGACTTCGGCAAGGTCACGATCCTGTACGGGTCGCGGACACCGCCCGAGATCCTTTTCCGCCAGCAGTTCGACATGTGGCGGCACCGCGACGACTTCGACCTGATCCTGTCGGTGGACACGCCGGACGACACGTGGGACGGCGAGGTCGGCCTGGTCACCAAGCTCTTCGGCCAGATCGACGTGGACCTGAAGGGCACCTACGGGGCGATCTGCGGGCCGCCGGTCATGTACAAGCACGTCATCGCCGAGATGCGCAAGAAGGAGATGGACGTCGACCACATCTACGTCTCCTTCGAGCGGCGGATGAAGTGCGGGATCGGGAAGTGCGGGCACTGCGGGGTCGGGCACCAGTACGCGTGCATCGACGGCCCGGTGTTCAACTACTGGGAAGCTATGAACCTCCAGGAGGCGATCTAGCATGGCGACGCGAGTGGTCGTGCTGTCTCTGGCCTCCGACTTCGGCTGCCAGGTGCAGCTCACCAACATGACGGAAGAGATCCTCGACGTGCTGGGGGTCATCGACCTCACCTACTGGCAGCTCGCTTCCAGCGGGCACATGCCCGATGCCTATGACGTCGCCATCGTCGAAGGCGCCGTCACCACCGATGAGCACGTCGATCTGCTGCGTTCGGTACGCGAAACGGCCGCGGTCGTGATCGCCATCGGCGCCTGCGCCAACACGGGCGGTATCCCCGGCATGGCCAATCTGCTCGACCTCGACGAGCGCTACGCGGTCGTCTACGGGAACGGCGGAGAGCCGAAGGTCGCCGCGGGCAAGCGCGCGCCGATGCCGCTGGACGCCTTCATCGACGTCGACTACCACGTCCCGGGCTGCCCGATCGACCCGGCCGAGTTCCTCCGGACGCTCTCGCACGTGTTGCTGGGCATGAAGGACCGTGTGCCGGACCAGACGATGTGCGCCTCGTGCAAGGTCAACGAGACGGTGTGTTTCTACGACCGCGGCGGCTTCTGTCTCGGTCTTGTCACTCGCGCCGGGTGCGGCGCCCGATGCCCGTCGCTCAACCGTCCCTGCACCGGCTGCCGGGGAGTGGCGTCCGACGCGAACCTCGAGTCGGCGCGCGCCATCATCGTCGCGGGGGGCGGCCGTCCTGACGCTCTCGAGACCGGACTGAGCGTCTACAACACCGCGAAGGAGGTGCGTGGCTGACATGACGCGACTCACCGTCGAACACGTCGCTCGCATCGAAGGACACGGCAACATCATCGTCAACGTGGAGAACGGCGAGGTGCGCGAGGTCCGGATGGACATCGTCGAGCCCGCGCGCTTCTTCGAGTCGATGGTCGTGGGGCGGCGGTTCGATGAGGCGCCGCTGATCACCTCCCGCATCTGCGGGATCTGTTCTCCCAACCACGTCGTCACCTCGATCAAGGCGATCGAGGCTGCGCTGGGGATCGAGGTCAGCGAGCGCACGAAGCTGCTGCGGAAGCTGCTCGTCTACGGTTCGTTCCTGCAGAACCACGCGACGCACCTGTACATCCTCGCCGCTCCGGACTACGTCGGTCTGCCGAGTGTGTTCCCGCTCGCCGAGACGATGCCCGAGGTCGTCGACCGCGCGTTGCGGCTCAAGAAGCTGGGCAACGACCTCACGACCGCCGTCGGCGGCCGACCGGTCCATCCGGTGAGCGCGGTCGTCGGAGGGTTCACCAGCGAGCCCGCGCCGGCGCTGCTCGCCTCATACCGCGACGCGCTGTTGAGTGTTGCTGCCGATGCGCTCGCGACAACCGAGCTCTTCGCGTCGTTCACGGTGCCCGACTTCGCGTCGGCGGGCGAGATGCTGGCGCTCACAGCGGACGACGACTACGCGATCTACGACGGGGACACCGCCGCGCTGGACGCCGCCTGGCGTCGCCCGTCTGCCGGGTACCGTTCCTTCATCTCGGAGTCGGTCGTCGGGCACAGCAACGCGAAGCATTCCACCGTCGGCGGCCGTCCGTTCATGGTGGGCTCGGTGCCGCGCATGAACCTCAACGCGGACAGGTTGAACGACTCCGGCCGGGCAGCTCTGGCGAAGTCAGGCGTGGCCCTGCCGACGCGCAACACGTTCCACATGAACGTGATGCAGGCGGTCGAGTTGGCCGATGCGTCGGCGCGTTGCGCGGACTACATCGAGCGCCTGCTGGACATGGGGGGCTCGTCGGTCCCGCAACCATTCCGGATCCGGTCGGGCCAGGGCGGATCGGCCACCGAGGCCCCACGCGGGACGCTCTATCACTCGTACTCCATCGACGATGACGGGTTCGTGACACACGGCGACGTCATCACCCCGACGGCGCAGAACCTGGCGAACCTCGAGGCGGACATGCGTGACTTCGCGCCGACCGTCGCGGACAGGAGCGAGCCCGAGTTCGCGGTGCTGGTAGAGGAGCTCGTCCGTGCGTACGACCCATGTCTGAGCTGCTCGGTGCACTAGCCCCGCGAGGTGACGAAGAGCACACGCTGGAGCGCCTCCGCGGGCGCTCCGTTGCGTTGGGGAGGTCGCGGACAGGTTCCGGAAAGCGCGAGTGCGAAAGCCGGACAGGCCGTCCGGCGATGATGGCGGGGACTCGGCGCCCGGGGGCGTCCCTCAAAGGTAGAATGCGGCGGGAAGGTCCGATGTCGACGTCGATGACAGGAGGTGTCCCGTGGGAGGGTTCTCGATCGCGATAGTGGCCGTCGCCGCGATCGCCGTTGTCGTCGGCGTACCGATGCTGCGGACCTCCCGGCGGGTGCCCGTCGCTCCGGAACCTGTCGTCTCGGCGGTGTTGGATGCGCTCCCTGGCGGGAACTGCGGTGCGTGCGGCAACGATTCCTGTTTCGCGGCCGCATGCGCAGTCGCGGCGGGCAGCGCTCCAGCCACGGTGTGCGTGACCGGCGGTCCCGGTACCGCTGCAGGTGTCGCGCGCGCCTTGCGCGCCCACGGGCACGCCTGACCGTCCGGCCGCGGGCTCGCTCGACCCGGAATCTCCCCCTGCCGTCCCCTCAAGACATCGAAGCACGTCTTTCGAGAGGCGGCGGGACGCGGATGGCCCCCAGGATCCACACACGCGGCGGATCGTGTCGCACGTCGGTGCTCGCCGGCCGCGCGGACGCTGTCACTGATGCTGAACTCGTGGGACTGCTCGTGTGCGAGTCGAGACCGGCCGTGGGCCGGGCGCTGCTCGAGGCCCACCCGCAACCGGACGCGCTGTGGCGGGTGGCAGCCGAGGACCTCATCGCACTCGATGGAGTCGGACCCGCCGGCGCGGCGCGGCTTCTGGCCTGTTTGGAGCTCGCACGGCGCGCGAGTTCGTGGTCTGTGGTCGAGCGCCCGCTCGTATCCACTCCCGAGGACGTCGTCGCCCTGTGCGCCCCGCAGCTGCGCGGTCTCGACCGGGAGCACTTCTGGGCGCTGATCCTGTCGACCAAGAACCGCCTGCTCCGGATGGTCGAAGTGTCGGTAGGGTCGCTGAACGCCTCGATCGTGCATCCGCGGGAGCTCTTCAAGGAGGCGGTCCGGATGTCCGCGGCCTCGGTGGTCGTCGTCCACAACCATCCGAGCGGCGACCCCACGCCCAGCGGAGCCGATCTGCAGCTCACGCGGCGCCTCGCCAAGGCGGGCGAAGTGCTCGGGATAGAACTACTGGATCACATCGTGATAGGCGACGGGGCGCGCATACGTCGTTGCGGCATATGGGCGTGCTGTGACGGGAGTGTGTCGTTCTCGCCATCGAGCAGGGGTTTTGTGGTCCCTGTGCTAGACTGACGCACGAGTCAGACCGGTTCCCGCGGCTGTTGGTCCGCGCGGCCTCGGTCGTTTTTCCACGTACGCAGGGCGGACATCTCCACGGGCGATCCGCGCCCGCGAAAGGAACTAGACGTGTCGCTCATCGACCTGTTCTTCAACTCCTGGGGCTCCGACATGGCAGTCGACCTCGGGACGGCGAACACGCTCGTCTCCGTCCGAGACCGAGGGATCGTGCTCATCGAGCCCTCCGTCGTCGCCGTCGAGAAGGACAGCAAGCGTGTCCTCGCCGTGGGCATAGAGGCGAAGCGCATGCTCGGCCGCACGCCGGGCTCGATAGTGGCGATCCGGCCTCTCAAGGACGGCGTCATCGCGGACTTCGAGGTCACCGAGTCGATGCTCCGCTACTTCATCAACAAGACGCGGGTGAAGCGCTTCCCGTGGCAGCCCAAGCCACGCGTGGTCGTCTGCGTGCCGTCGGGCGTGACAGAGGTCGAGAAGCGGGCCGTGTTCGAGGCCACGATGCAGGCCGGCGCTCGGCAGGCGTTCCTCATCGAGGAGCCGATGGCGGCGGCGATCGGCGCGGGTCTGCCGATCCAGGAGCCGACCGGCAACATGGTCGTCGACATCGGCGGAGGTACGACCGAGGTCGCCGTCATCTCGCTCGGTGGCATCGTCGTCGCCCAATCGATCCGCATCGGCGGCGACGAGTTCGACGAAGCGATCGTCGCCCACGTGAAGCGCGAGTACAACGTGCTGATCGGGGAGCGTACCGCCGAAGAGATCAAGATGGAGATCGGGAGCGCGTTCCCGCTCTCCGAGGAACTCGACGTCGAGATCAGAGGCAGGGACCTGCAAACGGGCCTGCCGCGCACGCTCACGATCTCCAGCGAGGAGATCCGCACCGCGGTCGAGGACCCCACCAAGGCGATCGTCCAAGCCGTCAAGGCTACCTTGGAGGAGACGCCCCCCGAACTCGCGGGCGACGTGATGGAGTTCGGCATCGTCCTGACGGGCGGCGGCGCGCTCCTCAAGGGCCTGGACGACCGGCTCATGGCCGAGACCGGCATCCCGGTGCACGTCTCGGAGAACGCGCTCATCAACGTTGTCCTCGGCTCCGCCATGGCGCTCGAGGAGATCGACGTCCTGAAGAAAGTCCTCACCGTCTCGCACTAGCGGGCGGGAGAGGCAGTCTTGGATAGCCTGTGAAGCGTCTTGAGATCGATACCCGCCGTGGCGCGGGCCGCCCGCTCGTGCTGGCGGTCCTCATTGTCGCCGCGCTCATCGTCACGACCGTCTGGTACCGCGAGGGCGACGACGGTCCTTTGCACGCCGCCCGGAGGGTGGTCGTGGCGGTCGGCCAGCCCTTTGAGACCGCCGGGACCTGGATCGCCACGCCGTTCCGCGGCTTCGGGAACTGGGTGGGGAGCCTCGGCGTGAACAGCGCGGACTACGCGTCTCTCAAGGACCAGAACCAGCAGCTCAAAGAGCGGCTCGCCGCGCTCGAGGAGGCGAAGCTGGAGAACGACCGGATCCGCGCGCTGGTCGACTTCGCGAAGGCCCAGGACGTGCCCACGATCGGAGCCCGCATCATCGGCCGGCCCACCGACTCTCGTCAGCGGTCGATCGTGATCGATCGCGGTACCTCTTCGGGCGTGCAGAAGGGGGACACCGTCGTCGCGGCCGGCGGGTTGGTCGGGCAGGTCGTCGAGGTGACTCCCTTCGACGCGCAGGTGCGCCTCATCACCGACTCGGCGAGCGGAGTGGCTGTGCTCGTCCAGCGCACTCGCGTCAACGGCATCGTGCGCGGGGCGCTCGAAGCCCCACTCGAGCTCGACTTCGTTCAGACACAGGTCGCGCCGGTGGTCGGGGACGTCCTTGTCACCTCGGGCCTCGGCGGGACCTACCCCAAGGGGATCGTGGTCGGTGAAGTGACGGCGGTCTCAGCTCCCGAGGCGGGCCTGTACGCAGCCATCACCGTGGCTTCGCGGGTGGACATCGACCGGATCGAGGAAGTCCTGGTCATGACCGGCCAGAACTCGTCCACGATCCTGCCGGGAGGGGGAGAGTGAACAAGACGCTGTCGGTCGCCCTCGCCTTGCTGGGCGGATACGTGCTGCAGGTCTCGCTCGCGCCCCAGCTCGCCGTCTTCGGCGTCGTGCCGAACTTCATGTTCCTGGTGGTCGTGACGATCGCGCTCACTCAGGGCCCGGTCTCAGGCGGGGTGGCCGGGTTCGTCGGCGGGCTGGTGTTCGACCTGCTCAACGCCGGCGTCGTCGGGCCTTTCGCGCTCGTCCTCGCGGTGGTCGGGTACGTCGCGGGAGCGCTGAACGCCAACCTGTTCGCCGAGGGTTGGCTCTTGCCGGTGACGGTGGTCGCCGTGGCGAGCCTGGCGACCGAGGTATCCTACGGCCTCATCCTTGCGGTGCTCGGCACAGGCCCGCAGTTCTGGGACGGATTGTTGACCGTGGTCGTGCCGAGCGTGATCTACCACACGGCGCTGGCGGTCATCCTGTACCCGCTGCTGGCCCGACTCTTGCGGACTGAGCGACCGATGAAGTCCTTCCGCCGTCTGGCGTAGGGCGGGACCGGCCGCGCGACCCTCTAGGAACAGCCTGTCATGACGACCTTCCGCGAACAGCTTAAAGGGCGCTTCGCCGTACTCGGCGTGGTCGTCCTCGTCGTGTTGGGTGCACTGGCTGTGCGGCTGTGGAGCATGCAGGTGATAGCGAGCACGCAGTACACTGCCGCAGCGCAGAACAACAGCACCCGGGAGGTCTCCCTCCCGGCGCCACGCGGCCGCATCCTGGACGTCAAGGGCCGGCCGCTGGTCACCAACCGGCCCGTGATGAACGTCACCGCGCCGTCGAGCATCTCGCAGGACGCGACGCTGGTCGCGCGGCTGTCCGCCGCGATCGATGTCCCGGTCGACGAGATCCAGTCGAAGCTGGCTTCGTTCAAGCAGGAACGTCTGGCGCCCCATGTCCTGCGCACCGACGTCCCGCTCGCCGTCGCCGCCTACCTGTCGGAACACTCCGCGGACTTCCCCGGGGTCGAGGTGCAGGAGGCCGCGGTCCGCGACTACCCGTTCGGGTCGCTGGCCGGCCACGTCCTGGGGTACACGGGCGAGATCTCCGAAGAGCAGCTGGCGGCGACGAGCACCGTGAACGCGAGCATGGGTGACATCGTCGGGAAGACCGGTGTCGAGGCCTTCTACGACAAGGTCCTGCAGGGCGAGAAGGGCTTCCGCCGGTTCGAGGTCGACAACCAAGGCCGCGTGCGGAGCGTGCTCGCCGAGGGAGCTCCGATCGCGGGTAAGGACGTGCGTCTGACGATCAACAAGGACGTGCAGGCGGTCGCCGAGAAGGCGCTGGCCGATGCGCTCGTCGAGGCGCACAGGCAGGGATTCACAAAGGCCCGCGCCGGCGCGGCGGTGGTCCTCGATGTCAAGACGGGCGCCGTCGTGGCGATGGCCAGCGTGCCTACCTACGACCCGGCGGTATTCCTCGGCGGGGTCTCGCCGGCGGAATGGAAGTCGCTCAACGATCCGGCCTCGAACTACCCTCTCAACAACCGCGCCATCATGGCTGCGTATCCCCCGGCATCGACGTTCAAGTCGATCGACGCGATGGCCGGACTCCAGGCGAAACTGATCACCGCGGGAACGCGGTTCACGTGCACCGGCCGGTGGTCAGGGTTCGGCTCGCAGTGGGCGAAGTGGTGCTGGCTGCACTCCGGGCACGGGAGTCTGAACCTCACCGGCGCCATCGAGGCGTCCTGTGACAGCTACTTCTACAACGTCGGGAAGCTGTTCTATGAGGCGCCGGGCGAGCAGTTGCAGGCGTTTGCGCGGTCCATCGGGCTGGGCGCGCCTCTCGGGATCGACCTTCCCGGTGAGGTCGCGGGCCGGGTTCCCGATGCCGCGTGGAAGAAGGCGTTCAACCAGAACTACCCCGAGTATCAGCAGTGGGTCCCTGGTGACACCGTCAACATGGCGATCGGGCAGGGCGACCTGCTGGTGACGCCGCTGCAGTTGGCGAGCGCATACGCGACGCTGGGCAATGGCGGCACGGTCATCCAGCCGCACGTTCTCGACGCGGTCCTCGCCAGTGACGGTACCGCGTCCATCGTGGCGACCACGACGGTGATCTCGGACGCGAAGCTGTCGCCTGCGAACGTCGCTACGCTGCGAAGTGCGCTCGTCGGTGTCACGACGGTGGGAACGGCGAAGAGCGTCTTCCGGGGGTTCCCGGTCTCCGTAGCCGGCAAGACCGGAACCGCTCAGGTCAACGGGAAGGATGACCTCGCTGTGTTCGCCTGCTACGCTCCCGCGGTCGCGCCCCGCTACGCGATCGCCGTGATCATCGAGCAGGGCGGCCACGGGGGCTCAGTCTCCGGACCCGCGGCACGGCAGATCATGAGCTACTTGTTCGGTAAGAAGTACACGGCGATCCATACGACGGACGTGTCGCGATGAGGCCCCGCCGTCCTCTGCTCAGGATCGTGTCGGACCGCCTGCACATCGGGTTGGTCTCGGCCGTGGTCATCCTGTTGGCCTATGGGAGTCTGATGGTCTGGACCGCGACGGTGACCATGGTCGCGCACACTGCGTTGGTCCAGCGTCAGTTCATCGGCATCGCGCTGGGTTGCCTCTTCCTTATCGGCGCGTGGCTGATCGACTATACGCAGTACAAGTCGTGGACCGGACCGCTGATGATCCTGCTGTGCGTGCTGATCCTTTCGCCGCGCATACCGGGGCTGGGTGGCACCGCGTCGGGTGCGACCTCATGGCTCGAGGTCTTCGGAGTGCGCCTCTTCCAGCCGTCGGAACCCGCGAAACTGCTGTTCATCGTCGTCCTGGCCGCGGTAGTGGCCGAGTTCGGCGGGAAGATCGAGCGGCGCCCGGACGTGCTCAAGGTTGCGGGCTATGTGGCGCTGCCGTTCGTCTTGATCCTTCTGCAGCCGGACCTCGGGACCGGCCTCGTGTTCATCATGATCGCGCTCGGGATGCTTCTCGTCGGAGGGTTGAAGGGGCGCTGGTTCGCCGTCGCAGCCGTCTTGATCGTGGTCTTCGCTGTCGCGGGACTGACGACGCCGCTGCTGCAGCAGTACCAGAAGGACCGTCTGCTCGTGTTCGTCGACCCCTCGCGCGACCCGAAGGGCGCAGGCTACAACCTCGCCCAGTCCAAGATCGCGATCGGGTCGGGCGGGATGACCGGCACGGGCCTGGCCGCCGGCACGCAGAGCCGCTTCAACTTCATCCCCGAGCCCCACACCGACTTCATCTTCTCCGTGCTCGGCGAGCAGTTCGGGTTCGTCGGCGCCATCATGTTGCTGGCGCTGTATCTCGCACTGCTCTCCGCGACACTCTCGATCTCGGCTTCGAGCCGGGACCTGTACGGGGCGCTGATCGCCGCGGGCCTGTTGTCCATGTGGCTGTTCCAGATCCTTGAGAACATCGGAATGACGATCGGGATCATGCCGGTCACGGGGATCCCACTCCCGTTCATGAGTTATGGTTCCTCCTTCATGGTCACCAACCTCGCTGGGGTAGGTATCCTGTTGTCGATCTGGTCCCGAAGGTACGGGACCGGACTGTGACCGACCGAGATGAGAGGGGGACGCTGCCATGGCTATGAACATGCCCGTCGACGTCCGCGCTCTGTACGATGCGGGCAAGCGGCTGAAGGCCGACCGGGAACGTCCGGTCCGCCTTGCCGTGCTCGTCGAGATCGACGCTCCTGACGCGCTCGTCGAGGCCGCTCGCTCGATGCTGCATCCGAAGTCCGCGACCGGCATCATCGACATCGCTGTGATCGAGCCGGAGCAGATGCTTCGTGTCGACTCGAAGGCGGACGCCGTGATCGTCCTTGCCGGCAGCGCCGCGCATCTCGGACCGACGCTCCAGGACCTGCGCGCGCGCCTGATCCCGACCGCGGTGCTCGCGGTGCGCGAGGACGGTCCATCCTTCGCGCGCCTGATCGGGCATCCCGCGAACGACGTGCTCGTGGGGGAGGACCCCGCCGGGATCTTCCCGGGGGCGCTGGCGGACTGGGCGATGCAACGGCTGGGGAAGCTGCAGACGGCGCTCGGCCACAACTTCGAGTTCATGCGTCGTGCCGTGGCCAAGGATGCGGTCAGGCACTGCGCGTGGCAGAACGCCGCGGTGGGGGCCGTGCTGCTCCTCCCCGGTGCGGACATGCCGGTCATGACTCTCAATCAGGGGCGGATGCTGCTGAAGATCGCCGCCGCCTATGGCGAAGCGATCGACAAGGACCGCATCAAGGAGCTCGCCGCGGTCGTGGCCGGAGGCTTCATGTTCCGCACGTTCGCCCGGGAGGTGGTCGGGCTGGTGCCCGGCTTCGGGTGGGCGGTCAAGGCCGGGATCGCGTACGGAGGCACGATGGCGATGGGCACCGCCGCCATCGGCTACTTCGAGGATGGCGCGGACTTGACCGGCGTGGTGCGGTCGCTGAGCGAACATGCGGCCGCGACCGTCGCGAGGATCGGCCTGCATGCCCCACATGCCGCTGAGGGCCCTGCATCGTCGGCGGTCGTCTCGGCCACCGCGGCGCCGGACGTGCGACCGCATGAGGCGCGCATACCGGGATACGTCCCGACAGCTCCGGGTGCCGCTGATGACGGACCTGCTCAGGCGACGCTGATCGACGTCCCGCCGGTCGAGCCGACCTTCGTGGTCCTCGACGGGCCGGACACACTCGGGGAACAGAGAGGCGCCGTGCGGTGACGGCCCGATGGGAACAGGTCGAGCCGCTCCTCGCGAACATCGAGCGGCCGGCGCGCTACATCGACTCCGAATTCGGCGCCCTGCACCGCCCTGACGCAGCCTACCGTGTCGCGCTCCTATATCCGGACACCTACGAGCTCGGCATGGCGAACCAGGCGATCGCGATCCTGTACGACGCGCTCAATGCGATCGACGGAGTGGCCGCCGAGCGGGTGTTCGTCCCCGCTCCCGACATGGCCGCGGCGATGCGGGGCGCTGGCGCTCCCTTGCTGACGCTCGAGAGCGCGCTGCCGGTCTCGTCCTGCGACCTGCTCGGGATCACGCTGCCCTACGAGCTGACCTGCACGAACGTGCTGGAGGCGCTCGATCTCGCGGGGATCCCGCTGTACGCGGCCGATCGCGGGTCCGGTCACGCGCTGATCGTCGGCGGTGGGCCGTGTGCGTTCGACCCGGAGCCTCTCGCTCCGTTCTTCGACGCGTTCCTGATAGGTGAGGGCGAGGAAGCGGTCCTCGACATCGTGGCCACCCACCGCGCCGCTGTCGCCGGTGGGCTCGACCGATCCGGAGTCCTCGCCGCGCTCGCAAGGGTCCCGGGCGTCTACGTACCCTCGCTGTACGAGCCCGCGGGCGACGGCCTTGGCGTGCGTCCGCGCGCAGGCTCGGGCGCGCCGGTCGAAGTCGTCAAGCGCGTCGTGCGCGACCTGGACGAGGTCCGCTCTCCGGCGTGCCCGGTCGTGCCATACATGGACGTCGTGCACGATCGCGCGACGATCGAGGTGCTTCGCGGATGCACCCGCGGGTGCCGCTTCTGCCAGGCGGGCATGGTCTACCGCCCCGTCCGCGAGCGGACGGCGGACTCCGTCGTGCGGGACGCGCTCGGCCAGCTTCGGTGCACCGGGCAGGAGGAGCTCTCGCTGAGCTCGCTGTCGACGACCGACCACAGTCAGATCGAGGAGATCCTGCGCCGCCTCGGCGCCGCACTGCGCGGCCGCGCGGTGACCGTCGGCTTACCGAGCCTGCGCGTCGATGCGTTCGGTGTGGCGATGGCACGCCTCGTGGGCGAGGGCGCGCGCGGCGGCCTGACCTTCGCGCCTGAGGCAGGCACCCAACGGATGCGCGACGTCATCAACAAGAATGTCACTGAGGACGATCTCTTCGACACCGTGCGGACGGCGTTCGACGGCGGCTGGCGGCGGCTGAAGCTCTACTTCATGCTCGGCCTGCCCACGGAGACGGACGACGACATCCGCGGGATCGGCGCGCTGGTCTCGAAGGTCCTGCACATCGCCCGCGAGGCGACCCCGCCGGCACAGCGTGGCGGAATGCGCATCGCGGTGTCGGTCTCCACCTTCGTCCCGAAGGCGCACACCCCCTTCCAGTGGGAGCCGCAGCTCACGCTGGAGGAGGTGCGGCACCGGCAGACCGTGCTGCGCGAGTCGATGCCGCGGAAGGGCGTCGAACTGCACTGGCACGACGCCGAGGTGTCGCTCATCGAAGGGGCGCTCGCTCGCGGAGGGCGCGAGCTGGCACCGGTGATCGAGCACGCGTGGCGCGCGGGCGGAGGCTTCGACGCGTGGACCGAGCGGTTCTCGCTCAGCCGGTGGCTCGAGGCGTTCGCAGCTGCGGGCGTCGACCCGGTGGCGCTCGCCTCGACGCCGCGCGAGGTCGGGACACCACAGCCCTGGAGTCACATCTCCTCCGGCGTCAGCGAGGCGTACCTCGCGCTGGAGCGGGAGCGGGCGCTCTCCGGAGAATCGACCCCGGATTGCTCGTTCGACGGCTGCACCGACTGCGGGGCATGCCCTCAGCTCGGCGTCGATATCGTCCTGGCGGGTGGTGCGCGTGGCTGACGCTGCGTTCCGCCTGCGGGTCACCTACGGCAAGACCGGGCGTCTACGGTTCCTGAGCCATCTCGAAGTGGCGCACGCCTGCGAGAGGGCGGTACGCCGCACCGGGCTGGGGTATGCTGTCACGCAGGGGTTCAACCCACGCATGCGGATCGCTTTCGGGCCGGCTTTGCCGGTCGGGAGCGCCGGGGTCGCGGAGGCCTACGATCTGTGGCTCTCGCGGCTGGTCCCGGCGGCGGAGGCGCTCGAGATGGTGCTGGTGGCGACCCCTGCGGGCCTCGCCCCGGTCGACGCGCGGTATGTCAGCGACAAGGAACCGTCGCTCACCGCCGCGCTGACGCTCGGAGAGTACGAGGTTGTTGTGGAAGACCCGGGCATGGGTCCGGGAAGGTTGGCGGAGGCGCTTGCCGACGTTGTCGGGTCGGGGAGCCTCACGATCGAGCACAAGGGTGCGATGAAAGCTTACGACCTCGCGGTCTGCCTCCCCGAAGGGGCGCAGGTCGGCGAGGAGCCCGGCCGGGCAACCGCGCGCATGGTGGTTCACATGGGTCCGTGGGGGTCGCTCAGGCCGGAGGCCCTTGTCCGTGAGGCACTCGGACGTATGGATGCGAGGTCTGCGTCCATGACCGTCACGCGCGTCGCTCTCCGCCCGATGGAGGGGTAGGCATTGCAGGCGCGTCCTGTGGTCCGCCCTTCTATAGGAGCGGGTATGGCCGAGTTCGTTCGGGAGATGCTGATCTCCCACGACAGCTCCGAGACCCGGGTCGCCGTGGTCGAGGACGGGGCGCTGGTCGAGTTCTACCTGGAGCGGGCGAAACGCTCCGTGGTCGGCAACATCTATCTCGCTCGTGTGCGCGACGTACTGCCGGGCATGCAGGCGGCGTTCGTGGACATCGGGCTTGAGAAGAACGCCTTCCTCTATATAGACGAAGTGGTAGACACCGACGGGAGCGTCGAACTCCCGCGTCGCGAGATCTCACAGCTCCTGTCGTCGGGGCAGCAGGTCGTCGTCCAGGTCCTGAAGGACCCGATGGGCACGAAGGGCGCTCGCGTCACCACCGACGTCACCCTTCCGGGACGGTTCCTGGTCCTCATGCCCTTCTCGGAGTTCGTCGGGATCTCCCGCAAGCTCCCGGACGCCGAACGGGAGCGGTTGCACGCGCTGATCACCGAGGCGGCGCCTCCGGGCATCGGGCTGATCGTGCGCACCGCCGCGGCGGGTGCCAGCGACAAGGACCTGCTGGCCGATCTCGAGTTCCTGCAGCGGCTGTGGAAGCGCGTCCAGCATCAGACAGGGGAAGCGCTTGCGCCCGAGGTCATCTACACGGAGATGGACCTCGCACTGCGATTCACTCGTGACGTCTTCGGCGAGGACTTCAGGCGCCTCATCGTCGACGACAGGGCCACGTTCGACAAGCTGGTCTCGTTCCTGAAGAAGACGTCGCCGCATCTGGTCAAGCGGGTCTCGCTCTATCGCGAGAAGGTACCGCTGTTCGATTTCGCGGGGGTGGACTCGCAGATCGACGCGGTCCTCGAACGGACCGTCCGGTTGCCCTCCGGCGGCTACATCGCGATCGACCAGACCGAGGCCCTCACCGCGATCGACGTCAACACCGGCTCCTTCACCGGCAGGCGCAGCCTTGAGGACACGATCGTGAAGACGAATCTGGAGGCGGCCGAAGAGGTCGTGCGCCAGCTGAGGCTGCGCGACATCGGCGGCATCATCGTCATCGACTTCATCGACATGGAGGACCCGGCGCACCGTCAGCAGCTCCAACAGCGCCTGGGCGACGCGCTGGAACGCGACCGGACGAAGACCCGTGCCAGCGAGATCTCGCGCCTCGGGCTGGTCGAGATGACACGCAAGAACGTGACCGATGGGCTCTACAACGTGCTGACCGATCCGTGTCCGACCTGCCATGGCCAGGGGAGGGTGCTCTCGGAAGCGACGCGCCGGATCATGGTCGAACGCAGGATGCGGGAGACGTTGCTGGCGGGCAGGAGCGCCGCCTATCTGTTCGGCATCGCGCCGGAGACCCTCGCGATCGTGAACCAGCCCGGCCGGAACGTGCTCGCCGCCCTGCGCGCCGAGACGCACAAGCAGGTGGCCATGGTCGCCGACCCGGACTGCGGGCCGGCCGAGGTGCGCGTGCTGATCGAGGGCAAGGCCGGTTCGATCGAGCGGGCCCTCCGGTAGCGCTCAGGTCCGCGTCCCTTCGGTGGACACTCCCGGACGCGTAGTGCGGGGTTTGCGCACGTCCGACCCTGTGCTAACATACCTCCTCGCGCAATCAACCGAGCAGTAAGGCGAACCTGACATGTATGCAGTGGTCAAGACCGGCGGCAAGCAGCTGAAGGTCGCAGTGGGCGAGACGGTCTCCGTCGAGCTCCTCGACGCTTCGCCGGGTGCCGTCGTAACCCTGCCCGCCCTCGCGATCAACGACGGTGACAAGTTGTTCACCGGTGACGAGGCGGCCAAGGCCACCGTGACCGCAGAGGTACTCGGCCACGGCAAGGCCGACAAAGTGATGATCTTCAAGCTCAAGAAGCGGAAGGGCTACAAGCGCACGCGTGGCCACCGCCAGAACCTGACGCTGCTCAAGGTGACCGGCATCGCGCTCGCGGGTGCGAAGAAGGCCGCGAAGGCCGTCGAGACGGCCGTCGTGGTCGAGAAGCCGGCAGCCAAGAAGGCCGCCGCCCCCAAGGCCGAGGTCGCCGCCCCGAAGAAGGCCGCTCCGAAGAAGGCAGCAGCGCCCAAGGCCGAGACAGTCGAGAAGAAGCCTGCTGCCGCCAAGAAGCCCGCTGCGCCGAAGGCTGCCGCCGAGAAGAAGCCGGCTGCCGCCAAGAAGCCCGCTGCGAAGAAGACCACCAAGCCGGCTGAGCCGGCCGAGTAACGAGGCAGGTGTAGAGAGATGGCTCACAAGAAAGGCCTCGGCTCGACCCGTAACGGTCGCGACTCGAAGCCGAAGATGCTCGGAGTCAAGCGCTTCGCCGGCCAGGAAGTCCTCGGCGGGACGATCCTGGTCCGTCAGCGCGGTACCGCGATCCACCCGGGCGAGAACGTCGGCCGTGGCGGCGACGACACGCTGTTCGCGATGAAGCCGGGCGTGGTCGAGTTCACGCACGGCAAGGTCCGCAAGGTGCACATCCGCCCGGCGGCCGAATAGGCGCCCGGAGCGGAACGTTCCACCGCTCGCTGCTTCTCTCCGAGCCCCCCGCCGCTACTCGCAGTGGGGGGCTCGCGGTAGTCTTGGATCGGGAACCGTCCCACCCGGGGCGGCGTGCGCACAACATGAGATGACGTGGTCGCTATGTTCGTCGACGAGGCTCGCATACACCTGCACGCGGGAGATGGCGGAGCCGGTTGCGCTTCGTTCCGGCGTGAGAAGCACGTCCCCAAGGGCGGCCCGGATGGCGGCGATGGCGGTCGCGGCGGCGCGGTAGTGTTCGTGGCCGAAGTGCAGACGTCCACGCTCATCGACTACCAGTTCAAGCGCCACTTCAAGGCGACCCGTGGCACTCACGGCAAGGGCAGCCGCATGGATGGGGCGGTGGGCGAGGACCTCGAGCTCAAAGTCCCTCTCGGCACCGTCATCCGTGACGACGAGACCGGCAACGTGATCGCCGACCTCGTGCACGCGGGGCAGAAGGCGGTCGTCGCCAAGGGCGGGCACGGTGGCCGCGGCAACACACACTTCGCGACCCCCATGCGCCGGGCGCCGGCCTTCGCAGAGCTGGGCGAGCCGGGCGAGGAGCGCTGGGTCACGCTCGAGCTGAAGCTGCTCGCGGACGCCGCGCTGGTCGGGTTCCCGAGCGTAGGCAAGTCCTCCCTCATCGCGCACATGTCTGCGGCCCGTCCCAAGATCGCGGACTACCCGTTCACCACTCTGGTGCCGAACCTCGGCGTCGTGAAGGCGGGGGAGTACAGCTATGTCGTCGCCGACGTCCCGGGCCTCATCGAAGGCGCGAGCGAGGGCCTCGGCCTGGGGCACGCGTTCCTGCGGCACATAGAGCGCACGGCTGTGATCATGCACGTGATCGATCTGACCGGTGGCTACGACGAACGCGACCCGATCGAGAGCATTGCCGCCATCGAGGCGGAGCTGTCCGCCCACGCCTCGGACCTGTCGTTGCGCCCGACGGTGCTGGTCGGCAACAAGCTCGACGTCGAGGGCGCCCGCGAGGCGTCGGAAGCGGTCGCGGCCTGGGCCGCGGAACGGGAGCGGGCGTACTTCCCGGTGTCCGCCGTGACCGGTGAAGGCATGGACGCGATGATGCAGGCCGTCGGCGAGCTGGTACGCGCGGCGCGCCTTGCGGCGGTGGTCGATGATGCGCCCTACCAGCAGGTGTACGTCTACAACCCGCCCGAGGACGAGGACCTTGAGATCGAGAGGACCGCTCCGGGCGAGTTCACGGTGCATGGCAAGCACATCGAGCGAATGGTCGTCATGACCGACATGAACAACGACGAGGCGGTCGGGTTCCTGCAGCGTCGCCTCAGACATGCCGGTGTCGAGCCTGCGCTCATCCGGGCGGGCGCCGTGGACGGCGACAGCATCACGATCGGACCGATCAGTTTCGACTTCGACGCCGAGGGCGCGGACGAGGTACTGGACTAGGGCCGCGAGCGCGGCGGATCGTCCGATACCATTCGGGTGGCAGAACCCGCTCGGTCGGGAGAGCGCATGAGTCACGGTAAGCGGATCGTCGTGAAGGTCGGCACGTCGACCCTGACAGGGGCCGACGGCCGGGTCGACCGTGTCTGGCTCGCGGACCTCGCGCGACAGACCGCGTTTCTGCGCGCCAGCGGCGCTGACGTGGTCGTCGTGAGCTCGGGTGCCATCGCCGCCGGTGTCGAAGCTCTGGGTCTCGGCGCTCGTCCGTCGGACCTCACGGGGCTCCAGGCGGCCGCGGCGGTGGGCCAGGTGCGCCTGATCGGAACGTACGCCGAGGTGATGGGCTCGGTCGACGTGCCGGTCGCGCAGGTGCTGCTGACCCGGCACGACACCGGTCACCGGCAGGCGTACGTGTTCGCCTGTCGCACCTTGGACCGTCTGCTCGACATGCGGGTCGTGCCGGTGGTGAACGAGAACGACACCACCGCGGTCGAGGAGATCCGTTTCGGTGACAACGACACGCTCGCCGCTCTCGTCGGTGTGATGGTCCATGCCGACCTCGTAGTGCTGCTCACCGACATAGAAGGGCTCTACGACCACGACCCGGGCCGGGGCGATGACGCGGTTCTGCTCGAACACATCGATGAGCTGACCGACGAGGTCGTCGCGGCGGCCGGAGGCTCGGCGAGCGAGCACGGCACCGGCGGCATGGCCACCAAGCTGGACGCAGCTCGGATCCTGATGAAGGCCGGCATCCCGATGGTCGTATGCGATGGCCGGCGCCGGGACGTGCTGATCGACGCGTTCGCCGGTGAGCCGGTGGGCACCTACTTCGCCGGAGGCGAGGAAGACGTCGAGGCCCGGAAGCTATGGATAGCCTTCGCACGCCATCCGAAGGGCACCGTCGTCGTGGACGATGGCGCGCGGGAGGCGCTATGCTTGCGCGGCACGAGCCTCCTGCCTGCCGGCGTCGTCCGCGTGGAAGGCCGTTTCGCCGCCGGAGACCCGGTCGCGATCGCCGACACGACGGGCAAGCAGCTCGCACGTGGACTAGCCGACGTGTCATCCTCAGACCTCGAGCGGATCCGTGGGATGCGGTCGGACGCTGTAGCCGCACTGGATCCGGCGCTCGCCGGGCGCGAGGTCGTCCATCGCGACAGGCTCGTCATCCTGTGAACCCCAGCCCGTCAGGGACCCGAGCCAGCGGGAGTGAGCATATGCCGGAAGTCAGAGAACTCGCACTCAGGGCCCGTGAGGCCTCGCGCGTGCTCGCAGGCACTTCGAGCGCCACGCGCGACCAGGCGCTGCTCGCGATGGCTGCGGCCATGCTGGAGCGCGCGGACCTCATCTTGGCCTCGAACCTACTCGACATGCAAGCGGCGCGCGAGGCCGGTACGCCGGGACCGCTGCTCGACCGGCTGATGCTGGACGAGGGCCGGATCGCGGGCATCGCCGCTGCGATCGTGGCGCTGGCTCGCGAGGCCGATCCGATCGGCGAGGTCGTGTCGGGGCACCGGATGCCCAACGGGATCTGGCTGACGCAGGTCCGCGTGCCTCTGGGTGTCGTGGCCATGATCTACGAGGCGCGGCCGAACGTGACCGCTGACGCAGCCGCTCTCACCGTCAAGACCGCCAACGCGGTCATCCTGCGAGGGGGATCGATCGCGCTCCGCAGCTGCATGGCGATCACCGAGGTGCTGGCGGACGCGATTCAGACGGTCGGGTTGCCACGCGATGCGATCCAGTACATCTCGTCCACCGACCGGGCCGCCACCGACGAGCTCATGTCCCTGCACGGCCTGATCGACGTCCTGATCCCCCGTGGCGGAGCAGGGCTGATCAACACCGTCGTGGCGAACTCGAAGGTGCCGGTCATCGAGACCGGCGTGGGCAACTGTCACGTCTACGTCCACGCGGGCGCTGACGTCTCGATGGCGGTCCCGATCGTGACGAACTCGAAGTGCCAGCGTCCCGGGGTCTGCAACGCCGCGGAGTCCCTGCTCGTGGACGAGGCGATCGCGGCAGAGGCGCTTCCGCCTATCGTCCGCGCGCTGGCGGACGCCGGCGTCGAACTGGTCGGTGACGCCCGCGCGGTCGCGCTCGGTGGCGGCTTCGTTGCAGCGGCGACCGAGGACGACTGGGGCACGGAGTACCTCGACCTGAAGATGTCGATCAAGGTGGTGCCCGGTCTGGACGAGGCGATCGCGCACATCAACAGATACGGCACCCGGCACTCCGAAGCGATCGTCACCGGTGACTATGAGGCCGCCAAGCGCTTCGTGGACGAGGTGGACGCAGCCGCCGTGTATGTGAACGCCTCCACGCGCTTCACTGACGGCGGCGAATTCGGCCTTGGGGCCGAGATAGGCATCTCCACCCAGAAGTTGCACGCGCGCGGCCCCATGGGCCTTGTGGCGCTCACGTCGACCAAGTTCATCGGCATGGGCAGCGGGCAGGTGCGCGCGTGAGGAAGACACTGCGTCTGGGGGTCATGGGGGGCACCTTCGACCCGGTCCATTTCGGGCATCTCGTGACGGCCGAGGAGGCGTTGGTCCAGTTCAACCTGGACAAGGTGGTCTTCATGCCCACGGGGCGTCCGGTCCGCAAGACGCACAAGCACGTGTCGTCAGCGGAGGACCGCTACCTGATGACCGTGATCGCGACCGCGTCGAACCCCGACTTCGAGGTCTCCCGCCTCGAGATCGACCGTCCCGGTGACACCTACACGGTGGACACGATGCTGCAGTTGCGCGACCTGTATGGACCCCGCACTGAGCTGTTCTTCATCTCCGGAGCCGACGCTGTGCGGGAGATCCTGACGTGGAAGGACGCCGGACGCGTCGCGGAGCTGTGCACGTTCATCGCAGCGACCCGCCCGGGGTTCGACACAGATCTCGGCTCGTTGCGGTCGCCCGAAGGCGCGGCCGTCCCCCGGGTCGAGGCGATGGCTGTGCCAGCGCTCGCGATATCGTCCAGCGACATCCGTCAGCGTGTGGCCGCGCGGCGCCCGGTGCGCTACCTCCTCCCCGAGGCGGTCGCGGCCTACATCGAGAAGAACGGGCTCTATCGTGAGCCGCTCGTCTGAGCTCCTCGCGCAGGCGCGCGCGCTGCTCGCATCGCGTCTCTCTCCGGGCTCGGTCGCGCACTCAGAACGAGTCGCGACGAGCGCCGTGGCGCTCGCGCGCCGCTCCGGCGTGGATGTGGATGACGCGGAGTTGGCGGGCCTTCTGCATGACTACGCACGCGATGAGAGCGGCGAGTCATTGCTGGCCCTGTCTGACACGCTCGGCATCCCGCTGACGCCCTTCGAGCGCAACAACCCCCGTTTGCTGCACGCCCGCGTAGGTGCCGCGCTGGCGCGTCGCGACCTTCCGGCGATCAGCGAGGCGGTGCTCTCGGCTATCGAGGTCCACACCGTCGGTGGGCTGCCGATGTCCGACCTCGACAAGGTGGTCTACTTGGCTGACATGATCGAGCCTGCACGGGACTTCGACGGGGTCGAGGCCCTGAGGGCGGCGTGCGACACGCTTCCTCTGGCGGAGTGCTTCCGACTGGGCTACGGGCGTTCGGTGCGCTACGTGCTCGAGCGTGGACTCGCCCTTCACCCGATCAGCGCCGCCGTCGGCGCCGCGATCGAGCGCGAGACCGGTCGCGCCCTCTTCGACCCGGCGGAGGTGGCGTGATGGCATGGTGGTCCCGGAAGGTGCGCAGGCGGCCCGAAAGGCCTCGCGCTGAGATCGATATGGACCTCGACACCTCACTCGTCGACGCGTTCCGGCCGCCGCAGGTGGAGACGCTGTTCGACGCGGACGAGTATGTCGCGGACTTCGCGAGGCGCGAGTCCGATCCCGATGCCGATATCGGATCTGGAGTGGATGCCGAGCCGGAGGATGGGCCGCGCCACGCACCGGCGACGCATGCGCGCCGGCGCGCCCATGGACGGTCGCGGCGGAGTCGTCCGACGCGCGAAAGCGCCGCTGAAGAGGCGAAGCAGCCGCAGCCGGGGGCTCCCGCGGAGCCCGCTGTGCCGGTGGATGAGGCCGCGCACCGGCGCCCAGGCCGCCTGACTCGCGCCCGGACTGCGATGCCCAAGCTGGGGAAGCGCGCCGTGTCCGTCGTGCTGATCGTCGTGCTTCTGCTGGGAGCGGTGGCCGCGCTGCCGCTGCTCGCGGACGGCATCAACTGGCTCGTGCGCTGGAACAAGCTCCGGAACGCGGGCACCGCGACGGTGGCCCTCCCGGCGCAGGACAACCTCCTGGTCATCGGTGTGAGCGATGGCGTTGTGGTAGGCTTCGCCGCCCTGAAGGCCGAGCGTTCGTCGAACAAGGTCCTCGGCATCGCGATCCCTGACGGGGCGTTCGTGGAAGTCCCCGGACAAGGCTTCGAACGTGTCGGCGCGAGCTACCTCGGTGGTCCGCAGGTCAGCGAGGACGCCATCTCGAACTTCTTCGGCGTGCCGTTCCGGAAGTACGTCGTGGTCGACGGGACGGAGTACCAGGCGATGCTCCGGGGACAGGACGTGACCGGCCTGATGCCGGCCGTGACGTCGACCGACCTGACGCAACACGAGCGCGCCGCCTTCACGAGCTACTTCGCGTCCGTCGGGACGCAGGACGTTTGGATCGTCCCGTTGCCGGTCAAGCCCGTGGCGGTCGGCGATCAGCGCTACTTCGAGCCTCAGAAGGCGGAGATCGCCGACCTCCTTCTCCAGTGGTGGGGAGTCCAGGCCAGTCAGGCGCAGTCCACGCCGCGCGTGATCGTCTACAACGGCGTGGGGACTCCGGGGCTCGCCGGGGTGGCGGCGCAGCAGCTTATCAGGGCCGGCTACCGGATCGTCGACAGCGGCAACGCCGCGAACTTCGACTACGCCACGACCGAGATCCACTTGTTCCACGGTACCCAAGCCGACGCGGACGCCGTCCGCGCTGCGCTCGGTGTCGGCAGGATCATCGTCGAATCCGCTCCGCAGGAGCTCACCGATATGATCGTCATCGTCGGCGCCGACTACCGTCCCCCGACGAGCGATATATCGACCGTACCGACAGAAGGAGTGCAGTGACAGCAGTCAGCCGCGCAGACATCGAGAACCTCGTCCGCATAGCCGCACGTGCCGCAGCCGACAAGAAGGCGACCGACGTCATGGCCCTGTACGTGGCCGAGACGCTCGTGGTGACCGACTACTTCCTGATCGCGACCGGGTCCAGCGACCGCCAGGTCCACGCGATCGCGGATTCGGTCGAGGACGCCCTGCGCGAAGCCGGCGCGAAGCCGATCGGCCGTGAGGGGGAGCGCGAGCTGACGTGGGTGCTCCTCGACTACGGTGACTTCGTCGTCCACGTGTTCCAGGCGGCCGAACGGGAGTTCTACCGGCTCGAGAAGCTATGGAGCGACGCGCCGAGGCTCGAACTGTCTGCGGACGTCGCCAATGCGGCGGTGTCGGCTCCGGCTGAGGTCTCGTGACCGACAAGACCCGCCGGCTGCTGCTCACAGCGGCGCTGATCGGGGTCGCGGCGGTATGGGGCTCCACGTTCGTGATGGTGCAGACCGCCGTCGCCGACTACCCGGTCTTCTCGTTCCTCGCATGGCGCTTCGCCATCGCCACCGTCGCCTTCGCGGTCATCTTCCCGAAGACGTTCGGCCGGATGAATGTCCGTACCATCGGGACCGGGGTCGTCGCCGGGCTCCTGCTCACCGGGGGCTACGTGTTCCAGACGTTCGGCCTCGCCCCAGGGATGACGTCGCCGGGCCGTGCCGCATTCATCACCGGGATGTTCGTGGTGATCACGCCGTTCATGCAGGCGACCCTGCTCAGACGGATGCCGCGCTGGACCGCGTGGGTGGGCATCGTCTGCGCAGTCACAGGGTTGTGGCTGCTGTCGGGGGTCGGCTTGGGCGGCTCATGGGGCCTCGGGGACACCCTCGTCCTGCTCTGCGCCGTGGTGTACTCGGGGCACATCATCGTGCTGGGCTCCATCGGACGCGGTCACGACACCTTGCCGCTCGCCTTCGTGCAGCTGGCCACCGTGGCGGCGGTCTGCGCGGTACTCGGTTTCGCAACGGAACACGCTGCGGTGCCCGCTACGGCCGGGCTCTGGACCGCTCTCGTCGTGACCGGTGTCTTCGCGTCCGCGATCGCGTTCGCGGTCCAGACCCATGCACAGAAGCACCTTTCGCCGACGCGCACCGCGCTTATCCTGATCTGCGAACCGGCGTTCGGAGGATTGTACGCCTGGGTGTTCATGCGCGAGGGGATCGGGGCGATGGGCATGCTCGGGGCGGTGCTCATCCTGACCGGGATGGCGGCGAGCGATGTGCTCGGCGCCTTCGTGGCCAAGCGCGGCGAGCATGAGGTTCTCGAGATCGCCCTCGAAGGTCCGCCGAGCAACCTGGTGGAGCCAGACTAGGACTGCGGGGCCAAGCAAGCTCCGTGACCGATCCGGAGGCGCGAGCGCCGGTTGACCCTCTAGCACCCCCTCCGTATACTGTCCCTCGCGCCCGAACCGGGCGAGCGACAAGTGGGGCCATAGCTCAGTTGGGAGAGCGTCTGGCTGGCAGCCAGAAGGTCAGGGGTTCGAGCCCCCTTGGCTCCACCA
>DATCGP010000030.1:0-2286 GCA_036508875.1 Coriobacteriia bacterium
GCGCACGCCACTGGAGCAGGCTGGGGTCGAGCGCGGGCATAGCCTCAGCGAGTGCCCGCGTCGTCACGTCGACCGTGGCTCGCGCCACGAGCTCGATCGCCTGGACCGCAGCGTCATGTCTCATCGCCGGGATTGTACCACGTTAGTTGTCCGATGACAACCAATCTGGCGGAACTCGCCCGGATCGACCGTGCGCATGGAGTTGGTGGGAATCGAGTGATCCGTCGCGACCCGGCTGATCGTAGATGGACGTGGCGATGACACTATCCACGTGACGAAACAGTTGTGCCCGCAGGAGGGTGGAAGGTGACGGCCGACACGGATGGCCGGATTCTGCACGTCGACCTGGCGAGTGGACGACTCGAGGTCGAGTCTCCGCCGGAGTCGTTCTTCCGGACGTACTTCGGCGGCTCGGCCATGGGCATGTACTACATCCTGCGGAACACACCGCCCGGGACGGACGCGTTCGATCCCCGGAACGTGCTCACGTTCATGGCGAGTCCCCTCACCGGGACGCCCATCGCGGGCCAGAGCCGCATGTGCGTGAGCGCGCGCTCGCCCATCGTCGACGGGATCGGCGACAGCCAGGCGGGCGGGTACTTCCCCGCCGAGCTGCGCTTCTCCGGCTTCGACGGGATCGTCATCACCGGGCGCGCTCCGAACCCCGTCTACCTCTGGCTCCACGACGGCGAGGCGGAGATCAGGCCGGCGGATCACCTCTGGGGCCTGACGACGCCCGAGGCCGAGGACCTGCTGAAGCAGGAGCTCGACGACCAGAAGATCGAGGTGGCCCAGATCGGGCCGGCCGGCGAACGTCTCGTCCGGCTCGCCGCGATCATGAACATGTCGAACCGCGCGAACGGCCGAACCGGCATGGGCGCGGTCATGGGTTCGAAGAACCTCAAAGCCGTGGTCGTCCGCGGGACAAGGAAGAAGGTCCCGCTCGCCGACGCGAAGAAGCTGGGCGACATGGCCCGCTGGGGCGCCGCCGAGATCCCGAACAACCCGGACGTCATCTCGCTCCGCGCGGACGGCACGCCGGGCGTCCTCGAGTACCAGCACCTGATCGGCTCGCTGCCGACATTCAACTACAACGAGGGACAGTTCGCGCAGTACGAGCCGATCAGCGGCGCGACGATGTCGGAGACGATCCTCAAGGCACGCGAGAGCTGCTATGCCTGCGCTGTCCGCTGCAAGCGGGTCGTCAAGACGGAGTTCGAGGGCCGACCCGTCGAGCCGCGTTTCGGCGGCCCCGAATTCGAGACGCTCGGCACGCTGGGCTCGTACTGCGGTGTCAGCGACCTGCCGGCGATCGCGATGGGCAACCAGATCTGCAACCTCTACGGGCTCGACACGATTGGTACCGGGGCCACGGTCGCGTGGACGATGGAGTGCTTCGAGAACGGCCTGCTCACGGAGGACGACCTCGGCTTCTCCGCGCACTTCGGCGACGCGGGGGCGATGGTCCGCCTGGTCGGGATGATCGCGACGCGGGAGGGCATCGGCGAGGTGCTCTCGAACGGGTCGCGGCGCGCCGCGGACCTGCTCGGGAAGGGCCACGACTTCCTCATCACCGTGAAGGGCGCCGAAGCGCCCGCCCACATGCCGCAGGCGAAGCGGTCGCTCGGGCTCATCTACGCGGTCAACCCGTTCGGCGCCGACCACCAGTCGTCGGAGCACGACCCGATGATCGAGGACGGGACGGCCGAGCTGTACCTGGAGCGGCTCGCGCTCCTGGGCCTCGACCACGCGCTGCCCGCCGGCTCGCTCGGCCCGGACAAGGTGCGCTTCGCCCTCCGGACCCAGCAGTTCTACTCGTTCCTCGACACGGCAACGCTGTGCCAGTTCGTCTGGGGCCCCGCGTGGACGCTGTACGGGCCGCGGGAGACCGTCGATTTCGTACGGCTGGTGACCGGCTGGTCCGACTTCGATCTCGACGAGTTGATGGAGATCGGGGAGCGACGCCTCAACATGCTCCGCGTGTTCAATGCGCGCGAGGGCCTCGACCGCGCCCATGACCGGCTTCCGGCCAAGTTCTTCCGCCCACTCGGCGGGACGGGACCCACGGCCGGGATCGCGCTCGTCGAGGCCGACATCGAGGCCGCGAAGGACGAGTACTACCGCCTCGCCGGGTGGGACGTCGGCACCGGCAATCCCACCCCCCAGACGCTGTCGCGGCTCGGACTGGACTGGACCGACGTCGGGATCGCCCCGGGATAGCCACCGCCCGTTCCGACGACCACCGCCCGTTCCGTGACGGACCGCGCCCGGTGCGCGACACTTGCC
>DATCGP010000031.1:0-14830 GCA_036508875.1 Coriobacteriia bacterium
CCGCACGCGGCGTTGCTGCGTCAGGCTTTCGCCCATTGCGCAAAATTCCCCACTGCTGCCTCCCGTAGGAGTCTGGGCCGTGTCTCAGTCCCAGTGTGGCCGATCGGCCTCTCAGCCCGGCTATCCATCGCAGCCTTGGTGGGCCATTACCCCACCAACAAGCTAATGGACCGCGGGCCCATCCCTCACCGCCGGAGCTTTCCCGAGTAGACCAGGTGGTCAGCTCGGAGTATCCGGTATTAGCTCAAGTTTCCCTGAGTTATCCCAGTGTGAGGGGCAGGTTGCCCACGTGTTACTCACCCGTTCGCCACTCCACATACACCCGAAGGCGTGTGTAGCGTTCGACTTGCATGTGTTAAGCACGCCGCCAGCGTTCATCCTGAGCCAGGATCAAACTCTCCGTTGAAATGGTCACGAAGCTTGCGCTTCGAGTTCCACGAAGTATTTGGATCTCTGGGATCCGGGGTCGGCTCGCCTTCCAACGCTACGGGGTAGCGAGGGTGGTTCGAGTCGACAGTACCCTCAAAGGTGCCATTCGGTTTGGCCTTTTGACTGGCCCTCTCGAAAGGCGTTCAGGGTATTTCATTTGTCCGGTCCGGGTTAGCGGACCGGCTGGCTTGTAGTCACAGTATCCAGTTTTCAAGGTTCAGGCACAGCGGGATACATTACGTTGCGTGTACCCACACTGTCAATGACCGGTTTCAACGTTCCTGCGGGCACGTTCGCCCTGCTCATAAGAGGAGCGCCCCCGTTGCCGGAGGCGCTCATCAGGCCACAGCGCGTCGCACGTTGCGACGACTGTCGTCCCTATGAACCAGCCTCCGTAAGGATGCTCATTATCAAGACTGCACTCCACGCTCGTAGCTGCAGGGCCGTCGAAGCGGCGAGGGATAGAATAGCACCGCGGCTCACGCCGGGGCAACAACTATCTTGCCCGATTCCGGAACCCGCGAGACGGGCCGGCTCAGCGCGCCGCCATGGGCCGCGCGAACCGCCGCTTCCCCGCTTGGACCACGCGGCCGACGACCTCGTCCCACCGCAGGTCATAGGCTTGCGGAGCCACAGCGGTGCCTTCGATGCGCACCGCCCCGGCATCGATCATGCGCCGGCCTTCAGCGTTCGAGGTCACAAGACCGAGTTCCTTGAGCAGCGCCGGAAGGTGCACGATCGGCGTCTCCTGCACTGCCACGTCAGGAACGTCTGCGGGGGCGTCGTGGTCCTTGAACACGCGGTCGAACGCCGCTTCGGCGTCGATCGCAGCCCTCTCTCCGTGGTACAGCTCGACGATCGCCCGCGCGAGATGCCGCTTCGTCGCGTTCGGATGCGCCGTGCCCGCCGCGAGCTCGGCTTCGATGACATCCACCTCGTCGACCGACAGCGGAGTGCACAGACGGTAGTACTTGGCCATCAGCCCGTCGGGGATCGACATGACCTTGCCGAACATCTCGTCGGCGGGGTCGGTGAGGCCTATGTAGTTGCCGTAGGACTTGCTCATCTTCTGCACGCCGTCCGTGCCTTCGAGCAGCGGGAGCGTGAGACAGACCTGCGGCTCCATCCCCTGCTTCTCCATCAGCTCGCGGCCCGCGAGGAGGTTGAACAGCTGGTCGGTGCCGCCGATCTCCACGTCCGCCTCGACGGCGACGGAGTCGTAGGCCTGCGCGACCGGATAGAGGAACTCGTGCAGGGAGATCGGCCGCTGCTCCGCATAGCGGTTGGCGAAGTCGTCCCGCTCGAGCGTGCGCGCCACGGTGAAGTTGCTCGTGATGCGCAGCAGGTCCGCGAACCCGAGCTTCATCAGCCAGTCCGAGTTGCGCCGCAGCTCGGTCTTGTCCGGGTCGAGGATGCGGAACGCCTGCTCTATATATGTCTGGGCGTTGGCCTCGATCTGCTCCCATGACAGCGGCGGGCGCGTGGCCGTGCGGCCCGACGGATCGCCGATGAGCGCGGTGAAGTCGCCGATGATGAGCACGACGACGTGTCCGAGGTCCTGGAACTGGCGGAGCTTCCGCAGCGGCACGGCATGGCCGAGGTGCAGGTCGGGCGCGGTGGGATCGACGCCGAGCTTGATCCGGAGGGGCCGGCCCATGGCGAGCTTGTCGAGCATCGCCTGACGCGGGACGATCGCCGAGGTACCGCTCTCGATGACGTGGACCTGCTCGTCGGGAGGAAGCACGTGGGTGGCCTTTCGGTCCTTCCGGCATGGCCGGACTTCACGACCGGTTGACGGATACGCGCCACATTTGGCGGGACCGGAACCGCAGGCCATACTAGCATGTGCCCCGTGCTTCCCCGCCGTGCCAGCCCGGGCGAAGCCGGGAGCGAGCGGTCGACCGCCCGAACGGACCGCGCCAACGGTGCCACCGGGATCCCACAACATAGAGTGAGCGAATGACCACCTCCCCCACAGACAGACCGAAACCCCGCCCGCGTCCGCGTGCCTCGGCGGCTCCCGCCCCGAGGCAGCTTCGGAAGACGCGTCCACCGGTCAAGGGTTCGCGCCCCCGGCCGAAGGAGGGCGCGCCGCGGCCGAAGACGCCACGGAAGCGCCGGACCAGGCTGGTGCTGCGCATCGTCGGCATCGTCACGGCGTTCCTGCTCGTCGCGGCGGCCGTAGCAGGCGTCATCGTCTACAACGACCTGGTCGCGAACCTCCCCGACCCGACGAAGCCTCTCAAGGGCACCGATCTGTCGACAAGGATCCTCGACCGCAACGGCAAGCCGATCACAACGCTGTTCGCTGACCAGAACCGCACGTACGTCACGCTCGCCGACATCCCGAAGGCGCTGCAGGACGCCGTGATCTCCACCGAGGACCAGCGCTTCTACGAACACCCCGGCGTGGACCTGCTCGGCATCGCCCGCGCGCTGTGGACCGACGTGAAGGCCGGCGCCCAGGTCCAGGGCGGATCGACGATCACGCAGCAGTACGCCAAGCAGGCGTTCGTCGGCGACCAGAGCACTCTGAAGCGCAAGCTTCAGGAGGCGCTGCTCGCCTACAAGATCGAGGGGCAGTACAGCAAGGACAAGATCCTTGAGATGTATCTGAACGCCATCTACTTCGGACACGGCTCCTACGGGGTGCAGACCGCCGCGCAGACCTACTTCGGCAAACCCGTGAAGGACCTCACCGTCGCCGAGGCGGCCATGATCGCGGGGGTCATCAAGTCCCCGGCAAGGTACTCGCCGTACCTGGATCCGGTGGCCGCGAAGCAGCGGCGCGATACGGTGCTCGGGCAGATGCGGGATCAGGGATACATCGATGCGGCCACCCACGACGCCGCCATGGCGACCCCGATCAAGACGACCGGCCTCAAGCAGGGCAGCGTCATCGCACCCTACTTCGTCGAGTACCTCAAGACCCTTCTCGTGGACCAGTACGGCGAGGACGCCGTCTACCGCGGCGGGCTCACCGTGACCACCACACTCGACCTCGGCATGCAGACTGCCGCTGAGAAGGCGGTCGCCAAGAACCTGGACCGCAAGACCGACCCCTCGGCGGCCGTGGTCGCTATCGACCCGGCGACCGGCGAGATCCGCGCAATGGTGGGCGGCCGTGACTTCTCGAAGCTGCAGTACAACGTGGCGGTACAGGGGCATCGGCAGTCGGGCTCGTCGTTCAAACCGTTCGCGCTCGTTGCGGCCCTGCAGGACGGGGTATCTCCGGAGGCGATCTTCACCGCGCAGTCCGGGAAGTTCACCATCCCCGGTGGCCAGACATGGTCCGTCGCCGGTGAGCCCGGCTTCAAGGGCCCGACCCGCCTGCGTGTCGCGACGGTGCACTCGCTGAACCCGGTGTTCGCGCAGCTCGCGCTCAAGATCGGCGCCGACCGGATCGTGCAGGCCGCGACAGACATGGGCATCACCACGAAGATCACGCCCGTCCCTGCGGTCGCCCTCGGAGGCATGGCCGAAGGCGTGACCCCGCTGGAGATGGCTTCCGCCTACGGGACGCTCGCCACCAACGGCATGCACGCCGATCCGATCGCGATCCTGCAGGTCACGGACAAGGACGGCACCGTCCTGTTCACCGCGGACCCGAAACCCAAGCGCGTGATCGACGCCGCGATCGCCTACCTCACCACCGACATCCTGAAGGGCGTCATCACCGGAGGGACCGGCACGGCGGCGGCGATCGGCCGCCCCGCGGCCGGAAAGACCGGCACCACGCAACAGAACATCGACGCGTGGTTCGTGGGATACACGCCGGACCTGGTGGCCTCGGTCTGGGTCGGCTACGCGGAGTCCTCCAGCCGCCCGATGAACTCGGTGCACGGGATCCGCGTCACCGGCGGGTCGTTCCCCGCGCGGATCTGGGCCGCCTTCATGAAAGCGGCGCTCAAGTCCACGCCGTCCAGCCAGTTCAAGCGTCCGAGCGGGCTTGTCAGCGCGAAGATCTGCCTCGCGAGCGGGCAGAGGGCCACGGCGCTGTGTCCGAAGACCGGAACGGCCCTCTTCCTTGCCGGCGAGGAGCCGGGCCTCTGCACGCTCCACAGGACCGCCGTGGGTCTCGTCGTCCCCGATCTTGTCGGACTGTCGAAGGCCAAAGCGTTCGCCGCCCTTGACGCGACCGCGCTGCACTACACCGTGACCGAGAGCGACGTCAGCGGTGTCGGCGCGGGGATCGTGGCCGCGCAGACGCCCTCGTCCGGCAGTGTCATCACGAGCGCCACGGTGATCGCCTTGACGGTGTCCACAGGAGGCGCCGGCAGCGGCCACCCGCCGACCGCCGCGTTCACCTGGACTCCCGCTACGCCTGCGACAGGCGCTGCGGTCAAGTTCGACGCGAGCGCCAGCACGGCCGACGGGTCGATCACGAAGTGGCTCTGGGAGTTCGGCGACGGCGCGAGCGACTCTTCGTCAGGAGCGGTGGCGAACCACACCTACGCGACCGCGAAGACGTACGACGTCGTGCTCTGGGTGACAGACCACGCCGGCACGACCGTGTCCATCACGAAGCAGGTCGTGGTCCACTAGGCCTCGCGCCGGCTAGCGCACGCCGCGATAGAAGTGCCCGGTGGTCGAGGGCTCGACGATCGGTGTGTACGGAAGCTGTTTGCCGGCCGCCGCGCGCTTGAGGCGATCGCTCCACTCGCGCGTCAGCGAGGCCGCGCCGGTGGCGTCCATGGCCTGTGCCTCCAGGCGCACCATCGCCACGCCCGCCTCGAGGATCTCGCCGATCGAACGTGACAGGTCGAGCGGGACGGCGTTGTAGATGTGCGCCCTTCCTGCCGCGTCGGTCGTGACCGGCATCACGTACCCCTTGCGGTCCCGGAGCGTCCAGCGCTGCCGGCGGCGCGCGCAGTTCGCGCAGTCGTGGGAGCAGGGCCCCGCCGCCTGAAGGACACAGTGCTCCGCCACCATGAGCTCCACGTGACCTCCCGCAAGCACGCCGACCGGGACCGGCGACCCCGCGACGAGTGACGCGAGCTGCCGCCCCGAGATCTCCGGAGACGCCCATACCGCCGTCGCCCCCATACCCGCGAGCGCGCCTGCGGTCCAGGGGTTCGTCGCGCCGAGCCCCCAGTCGGCCTCGACCGCCTCTCCCCGCTCGCCGATCTCGAGCACCAGGCCCAGGTTCCCCGCGATGGCGGGTGGCGCGAACCGCTCGGCCCGGGCCATGAGGTCCGGTATCTCGGCATCGTGGGCCACGCGCGGCAGCAGCGCGCGCACGCGCGCGCCCCACGGGGCGATCGAGGTGTCCGCGACGACGACCCTGCCCGCCCCGGCCGCGAGGCAGGCGCGACCGGTCTCTTCGTCCGCGACCACCACGACCAGCTCGGGAGCGGACGCGGCCGCAACGGGGCGCGGGCCGGACTGCAGGCGGGGCGGCGCGGGACGGGCCGGAGCGGTGCGGCCTGCCCACGGTGCGAGCCTCGCCTCGTCGAGACGGTCGACCGCCTCCCGCCGCACCCGGTGCAGCTCCGAGAAGCCGATGCCCGCGAGGGAGTCGAGATGCACAGTCACGTCGGCGGCCATGTACGGCGTTCCCCCGAGCCTCCCGATATGCTCTGCGACATCCTCGACGGTGACCGGCCGCGTGCGCGCGGATTCGACCACCGCGCCGGTCACGGTGACGGAGACACCCGAGGCCTCCAAGGTGAGCGAGAGCGGTTCCCCGATCCTCACGCGGGCGTGCACGCGCAGCGGGAGCGCCCGTTTCTCCTCGGCGGACTGCCACGAGCGGCGAGCCGCCTCCATGAGCGCGGCGTTCATCACCCGGAACACGCGGTCACCGGTCCGGACGGGGTTCTCCACGACGATCGAGACTTTGGTGCCCACCGGCGCGGCTGACACCGCTCCGTCGCCGAGTCCGAGCGGACCCGCCGGCTGAGCGAACCTTCCGGCGGCGGTCCAGAACTCGATCGTGTCTCCCGACTCCAACGCGCGTTCGAGCGCCACCACCGCGCGCCCCGGGCGCGTCTCCACCACTCGGCCGAGGGGGACGCCACGGTTGTTCGGCCGCTGGTAGCTCATGAGCGCGTCGTCGCGCACGTCTGAGAGGTAGCCGGGGGTGAAACCGCGGTTGAACGCCTCCTCGAGCGTGTCCGACTCGACCTCGCGCACTGCGAACCCTTCCGGGTCTGCGAGCACACGATCGATCGCCGCCCGGTACACCGAGACCACCGAGGCGACGTACTCCGGGCTCTTCATGCGGCCCTCGATCTTGACCGCCGCAAGTCCTGAGGCCGCGAGCGCGGGCAGCAGGCCGATGCCGCACAGGTCCCTTGGACTCAGGAGATAGCGGCCAGGCACGTCCACGGCGGCTCCTGTGGCGTCGAGAAGCTCGTAGGGCAGGCGGCACGGCTGCGCGCACTGCCCGCGGTTCGCCGACCTTCCACCCGCGAGCGACGACATCAGGCACTGCCCCGAGTGGCAGAAGCACAGGGACCCGTGTACGAAGCTCTCGAGCTCCACTCCTGCGGAGGCGGTCAGCGCGGTGATCTCCGGCACGGAGAGCTCGCGAGCGAGCGTGATGCGGGAGACCCCGAGCCGCTCAAGTGCTCGGATCGAGGCGGCGTTGTGCACGTCGACCTGCGTCGACGCGTGAATCCTCACTTCCGGCAGGGTCGCCCGGATGCAGGCCATCAGCCCCAGGTCCTGCACGATGACGGCATCCACGCCCGCTTCCCAGGCCCGTGCGACCATCTCGAGCGCGGAGGGCATCTCGTCCTCGAGGATGAGCACGTTCGCGGTCAGATAGACCTTCGCGCCGCGCAGGTGCGCGTACCGGCACGCGTCGCGCAGCTCGTCTCCCCCGAAGTTCTCGGCCCCGCGGCGGGCGTTGAGGTCGCGCGTGCCGAGGTAGACCGCGTCGGCGCCGTTGCGGACCGCGGCCCTCAGCGAATCGGGACCACCCGCGGGAGCGAGCAGTTCGAGAGAGGCGGTCCGTGCTTTCACGCTCACTCGGTGCAGGGCTCCTCTCGGTGGCTCGGTCCTTCGGACAGGGCAGATCCGTGCCTAACACCTATGTAACGCTTCGGCACCTCGCGCGCGTGTACACAGCATAGCGAGTACCCTGTATCCGGTCAGACTGCGAGCGGGAGAGGTCGAATGTCAAGCAGGGTACGTCGGGAGCGGGAGAAGAAGGGCAAACGCACGATCGGCCGCGTGGTCGCGATCGCTGCCGCGCTGCTGCTCGTGATACTGCTCGCGGGTGCCGGGGTCGCGTACGCCTTTGTGGTGAACGCCCTCAAGAACCTTCCTGACATAAATGACCCGAACGCCTTCGCCCTCGCGCAGCCGACGAAGATCTACTCCGCTGACGGCAAGCTCCTGGCGAACTTCTACCTCGAGAACCGCGAGATCGTCCCGCTCGACTCGGTCTCCAAGAACCTCCAGAACGCGGTCATCGCGGTCGAGGACGAGCGGTTCTACCAGCACAACGGTGTGGATACGGTGGGGATCGCCCGCGCGATATGGATCGACCTGACCACGGGCTCCGCCAAAGAGGGTGCGTCGACCCTTACCCAGCAGTTCATCCGCAGCACGATACTGTCACAAGAACGCTACAGCATCACGATCGAACGCAAGATCCGCGAGATGTACCTCGCGTGGGAGTATGAGAAGCGGCACACCAAGGCCGAGGTGTTGGCCGCATACCTGAACACCGTCTATTTCGGTGACGGCGCGTATGGCGCAGAGGCCGCGGCGCTCGACTACTTCGGCAAGCATGCGAGCAATCTGACGATCGGAGAGGCGGCGTTGCTCGCGGGCCTCCCGCAGTCGCCGATCCGGCTGAATCCCTACTACAACCTTGACGGTGCGATGTCGCGCCAGCGCTGGGTACTCGGCCGGATGGTGGCGAACGGGTACATCACCCAGGCGCAGGCCACACAGGCCGAGGAGACGACGATCACGCTCAAGAAGACCGTCGATCCCACTCAGGGCATCTACGACTGCGCCTACTTCGTTTCCTACGTGCGCAAGCAGCTCCTGCAGCAGTACTCGGACACGCTCGTGTTCAAGGGCGGCCTGCAGGTCTACACGACGATCGACACCCGGCTGCAGCGTGCCGCCGAGAAGGCCGTCAAGAAGGTGCTGCCGAACAAGAAGGACCCAGACGCCGCGATCGTGTCGATCAATCCCAAGACGGGTGCGATCGTAGCCATGTACGGTGGAAAGAACTATGCGAAGAACAGCTTCAACAACGCCACCCAGGGCAGACGGCAGGCCGGCTCGTCCTTCAAGATGTTCACTTTGGTCACCGCACTCGAGAAGGGCATCCCCCCCTCAAGGCCCATGAACGCGTCCTCCCCCGCGCGCATCCCGACCCACCCGGTGTGGATCGTGAACAACTCCGAGGGGTCCGGGAGGGGCTACATAACCCTCTCGGCCGCGACAAGGAACTCGGTCAACTGCGTCTTCGCCCGCCTGATCTGGGAGCTGGGGGCCGACGAGGTCGCCGCCACGGCGAAGCGGATGGGGATCACCTCCCCGATCCCCGCTCTGCCGTCGATCACCCTCGGCACCGCGCCGGTCAGCCCGCTCGAGATGGCCTCTGCCTATGGGACCCTTGCGAACAACGGCGTGCACGTGCCCCCAGTCTCGATCACCAAGATCCTGGACGCGAGCGGCGCTACCATCTTCGACAACAAGCCGACCGGCTCGAGGGCGCTCACGCCCGAGATCGCCTGGGCGGCCACCCAGCAGCTGATCGGCGTGGTGACCGGCGGTACAGGGACGAGCGCCCGGCTCTCGGGACGCGAGGCGGCTGGGAAGACCGGCACCGCGCAGAACTACCAGGACGCGTGGTTCGTCGGATATACCCCGCAGCTGGTCACAGCGGTATGGATGGGATACCAGAAGGGCTCCTTCCCGATGCGCAACGTGCACGGGATGAGGGCGTTCGGTGGCACGTTCTGCGCGCCGATGTGGCACCTCTTCATGTCCGCCGCGCTCAAGGGCAAGCCGGTCGTGCGCTTCTCGCGCGCGTCAGCGCCGCACTACATCTGGAAGGCGGCATGGTCGGCCGAGGCCAGCTCTTGGGCCGCGGCGCACAACCCGAAGCCCAAACCGAAGCCTCCCAAACCGCCCGACACGACGACGACTCCGGAGCCGACGACGACGCCCACGCCCTAGTCTCGAAGCCGCCGACCCGATGCTCAGAAGGCCCGCCATCTGTCCGGATGGCGGGCCTTCTCCTGTTCTCGATCGGACGGGCGCAATCAGTAGCGGCGGACTCTCACGATGCCGGAGGTGCAGATGACCTTCACGCCCTGGGACTCGATCTTGTCGAGGATGAGGTTCATGCCGAGCGTGTCGGACGAGATATGGCCGGCCAGCACCAGGTTCATGTGCAGGTCCTCGGCACGCTTCCGGTGCTCCTCGCTGTAGTGCATGCCCACGAGCGTGTCCACGCCAGCGGCCGAGAGGCGGTTCAGCGCGTCTGTCGGGCCTTCTGCCCCACCGGTCATGTCCACGGCGATCGTGCCCGGCCTGTGAGAGCCGTGACCGAGGATCAGCTCGGGCCCGTAGCCCTTCTTCGCCGCGTACTCGTATTCGGGGATCGATCGGACGACCTTCACCACGTCGTCCAAGGTCGCCGGAGTGGCAGCGTCGAGCGCGCGCTGCACGAACCGCTGCACCGAGTTGTCAGCCGGCGTGTGGCAGGACATCGACGCGAATCCCAGCAGCTCCGCGGACTGGATCGCCCGGTAGTGGTTGTACGGGCTGAACTTGCGGCGGACCTCCGAGGCACGCTTCGAGATGAGCGAGTCCGCCGCGCCCATGCCGACGCCCCGGGAGGCCCAGATGTCGGCCTGCATGTGCATGACCTCGTCGAGCCGTGCGAATCCGGGACCTTCCGGGTGGTGCGAGAAGATGAGGTCGATCGGCTCGCCGTGCTCGCGCAGCCGATCGGCGAGCAGCACCTCTGCGGTCTCCATGTCCACGCCGGTGATGAGGCCGCGGACCTCCAGGTCCAGATCGCCGGCCGCTACGCGGGTGTCCGCATACGGATTCGTCAGCCGCTCGACGTCGTAGAAGGGCCTCTCGTCTTCATCGAGCTTCTCGTACGCCCGTTTGGCAGCGTCCAGCACCCGGCGCAGCTCCTCGGGCGAGCGCGGGTCGGCCTCCATGCCCGCTTCGATGCACGTGCGGTAGATGTCGCGCAACTTCATCGGTCAGACCCTTCTCTCATGCGAACGCGTCGCCGGACGTCGGCCCGGACGCGCCCGTGATACGTACTGGTTCCCCTCGAGGTAGAACCTCAGCTCCACCTCATGCCCGGAGCTGAGCCCGATGCGGCCCGAAACGCCGACCTCCCGGCCGGCGGCCGACCCTTCCAAGATGAACAGTGTAGCGCTCCCATCCAGCGGCGCGCCGTTGCACGACAGGTCGATCCCGAGGGCCGCCGAAAGCTTCCCGGGGCCACTTGCGAGGTCGACATCCGCGAGCGCACGCGTCGGGCCACGGTGGACGGTCCGGCGCACCGCCATCACGTCCGCGCCCTCGAGCGGCTCGAGGGCGCGGACGAGCACCGCCCCCGCCGTGCCCTCCCTCTCGGTCACGACGTTGAACATGTGGTGGTTGCCGTAGGTGAAGTACACATACGCGTGTCCCGCCGGCCCGTACATGACGGCGTTTCGGCGCGTGATGCCCTTCGTGGCGGCGTGAGAGCCGGGATCGTCCGCGCCGAGATAGGCCTCGGTCTCAACGATCCGGCCGCTGGTCACCACGCCGCCCGCAATGCTCACCAGCGTGCATCCGAGCAGTCCTCGAGCTACCTGAACGGTTCCGCGCTCGTAGAACGACACAGGGAGCACACTCGGGGCGTGCGCGCCGGTATCCACGTGGTCGGGGGTGGCGGGGACCCGGCTCAGCGGTTCCGCGAGCCGAGCCACGCCTTCGTCGCGGCGATGGCGTCGCGGGCCAGCACGAGCTGGGCCCGCACCGCGTCGTGTCCGGTGCCGCCCTCGCTCACGCGGCGGGCAACGATGGCATCGATGTCGACAGCGCTCAAGACGTCTTCACCGAAGGCGGGCGAAGCGGCCTGCAGCTCCTGCACCGAGAGATCCTGCAGCGTGCGGCCCGAACGCTCGCACGAAAGGACGAGACGTCCGACGATCTCGTGGGCGTCCCGGAACGGGACGCCATGCGCGGCGAGGTGGTCGGCGAGGTCGGTCGCGGCCATGTACCCGCCGAGCGCCGCTGCACGCATCCTGCCCTCGTCGAAGGTCAGCGTCGCGACCATGCCCGCGCAGGCACGCAGGCAGTCGGCCAGCGTCGCCGCGGCATCGAAGACGCCCTCCTTGTCCTCCTGCATGTCCTTGTTGTACGCGAGCGGCAGCCCCTTGAGCGTCACGAGCAGCGAGGTCAGGTCGCCGACCACGCGGCCGGTCTTTCCTCGCACGAGCTCGGCGAAGTCCGGGTTCTTCTTCTGCGGCATGATCGAGGAGCCGGTGGCGAAGGCGTCGTCGAGCTCCACCCAGCCGAACTCCCGGGTGGTCCAGAGCACCACCTCCTCCCCCAGCCGGGACAGGTGCACCCCGACTAGCGCGGCGACGAACAGCAGCTCGGCGACGAAGTCGCGGTCGGAGACGGCGTCCATCGAGTTCGCCGCCGCCCGGTCGAAGCCCAGTTCGCGCGCGGTCGCCAGCGGGTCGAGCGGCACACTGGAGCCGGCCAGCGCCCCCGCCCCCAGCGGCGAGACCGCCGCCCGGCGGTCCCAGTCCTTCAGCCGGTCGACGTCGCGGGCAACGGCCTGCACGTGCGCCAGCAGCTGGTGGGCGAACAGCACCGGCTGCGCGTGCTGCAGGTGGGTCATCCCCGGCGCCGCGGTGTCGAGGTGGCGCTCGGCCTGGCCCAGCAGCGCCTCCTCCAGCTCGGCCAGCCTCTCGGCGATCCGCCGGACCTGGTCGCGCAGGAAGAGCCGCAGGTCGGTGGCTACCTGGTCGTTGCGGCTGCGACCCGCCCGCAGCTTGCCGCCCAGGGTGCCGAGTCGCTCCAGGAGACCGCGCTCCAGGGCGGTGTGCACGTCCTCGTCCTCGATCGTCGGCCGAAACGACCCGTTCGCCGCCGCGGCGTCCAGGTCGTCGAGCGCGGACAGCATCCGGGCCAGCTCGTCGTGGTCGAGCAGGCCGGCCTGGTGCAGCACTCGGGCATGTGCCCGCGACGCCAGCAGGTCGTACGGCGCCAGCCGCCAGTCGAACTGCACGCTGACCGAGAGCCGGGCGAGCGCCTCCGCCGGGCTGGCGGCGAACCGGCCGCCCCACAGCCGCATCGGGGCGGACCCGGCACCCGCGGGGGTCTCCGTCGGTTCAGGCACCGGCGCTCCCGGGGTCTGGGTCGGTTCAGGCACCGGCGCCCCCGGCGAGCCGCCGGTCGCGGTGCGCCGCCCGCTTGCTGGGCAGGCCCCACAGCTCGATGAACCCCTTGGCCAGCGACTGGTCGAACGTGTCCTCGGCGTCGTACGTCGCCAGCCCGTAGTCGTAGAGCGAGGCCACGCCGCGACGGCCGGTGACCACTGCCCGGCCGCCGTGCAACGTCAACCGCACGTCGCCGGAGACGTGCTGGCTGGCGGTGTCGATGAAGGTGTCCAGCGCCCGACGCAGCGGGGAGAACCACAGCCCGTCGTACGCCAGCTCACCCCAGCGCTGCTCCACGCCCCGCTTGAACCGGGCCAGGTCGCGCTCAACGGTGACGTTCTCCAGCTCCTGGTGCGCGGTGATCAGGGTGATCGCGCCGGGGCACTCGTAGACCTCCCGGCTCTTGATGCCGACCAGCCGGTCCTCGACCATGTCGAGGCGTCCCGCCCCCTGCGCCCCCGCCCGGGTGTTCAGCTCGGTGATGATCTGCAGCATCGAGAGCTGGCGGCCGTCGAGCGCGACCGGTACGCCGTGGACGAAGGTGATCACCACCTCGTCCGGCTCCCGCGGGACGGTCGGGTCCGCGGTGTAGGAGTAGACGTCTTCGATGGGGCCGTTCCAGATGTCCTCCAGGAAGCCCGTCTCCACCGCGCGACCCCAGACGTTCTGGTCGATGGAGTACGGCGAGGACTTGGTCACGTCGATCGGCAGCGCCTGCTCGGCCGCGAACGCGATCGCCTTGTCCCGGGTCATGCCTGAGTCGCGCACGGGAGCCAGCACCCGCAGGTCCGGCGCCAGCGCGCCGAAGCCGACTTCGAAGCGCACCTGGTCGTTGCCCTTGCCAGTGCAGCCGTGGGCGAGCGCGCTCGCACCGTACCGGCGGGCCGCCTCGACCATGTGCTTGACGATCACCGGCCGGGACAGCGCCGAGACCAGCGGGTACCGGTCCATGTACAGCGCGTTGGCCCGCAGCGCCGGCAGGCAGTGGTCGTCGGCGAACTCGTCCTTGAGGTCGAGCACCTCCGCCTCGACCGCACCGCAGGCCAGCGCCCGCTCGCGGATGACGGTCATGTCCTCGCCGCCCTGGCCGACGTCGGCGGCGACCGCGATCACCTCGGCCCCGGTCTCGGCGGCGATCCAGCCAATGGCCACTGACGTGTCCAGGCCACCGGAGTAGGCCAGGACGACGCGCTCTGTCACGGGTTGCTCCTGTTGCTGTCGAGGTGCTTGGTCGGGTGCGGAGCAGGTCCGGGGTGGCCCTCCGCAAGTCGCAGCAGACGACCGGCGACGGCGTCGCCACCGTGCGTCCCGGTCGCCGCCCGGCAGACCAGCAGGACTGTGTCGTCGCCGGCGACGGTGCCGATCACGGCGGAGAGCGCGGTCCGGTCCACCGCGGAGGCGAGCAGGTGCGCCCCGCCGGGCGGGGTTCGCAGCACCACCAGGTTGCCGCTCGCCTCGGCGGAGACCAGCAGCTCCTCCAGCAGCCGGGCCAGCCGGGCGTCGGTTCGGTCGCTGGTCCGGTCGCTGCTGTTCGCCGGCTCCAGTGCGGCCCGGCGGCGGCGCGGCTCGTTCTCACCAGGCACGGCGTACGCCGGGGGGCCGTCGCCGGTGCGCACCTTGACCGCGCCCAACTCCTCCAGGTCGCGGCTCAGCGTCGCCTGGGTGACCACGATCCCGGTGGCCGCCAGCAGCCGGGCCAGCTCGGCCTGCGAGCGTACCGGGGTCCGTTCGACCAGCGCGACGATCCGGGCGTGCCGGGCGGCCCGGGTCAACGGCGCCGACGCCGTGGCGGTGGTGGTCCGCGAGTTGGGGGCCGCGGGCACCGAGGTTTCCCTCACGTTGCCTCCCCGGGAGCCTCCCCGGGAGCCCCGTCCGCCACCACCAGTACGTGCGGTGGGCTCACCGTGCTCGGCGCCTCATGCGGCGACCCTAGCGGCCCGCAGGATCGCCGGAACGGCGGCCAGGAAGCGGTCGACGTCGCCAGCACTGATCACCAGCGGCGGGGCCAGCCGGATCGCGTCCGC
>DATCGP010000032.1:0-19943 GCA_036508875.1 Coriobacteriia bacterium
TACAGCGCCGCGTGGACGATGTCCGAGAAGTCGTTGGCCTTGAGCGCCGCCCCGCCGACGAGCGCGCCGTCGATGTCGGGCTCGGCGAAGAACATGAACGCGTTCTCCGGCTTCACGGACCCGCCGTAGAGCACGCGCAAGGACATCGCCGCGGGCTGACCGTACAGCGCGCCCACGGTCGCGCGGATCATCCGCGCGACGTCGTTGGCCTTCTCGGGCGTCGGCGTGTGGCCGGTGCCGATCGCCCAGATGGGCTCGTAGGCGATCACGAGCTCGGAGGCCTGTTCGGCCGTGAGGCCCGCGAGGCCGTCGCGGACCTGGGTGCGCACGAAGGCGTCGGTCTCCCCAGCCTCGTACGTGCCGAGCGACTCGCCGCAGCACATGATCGGCTTGATCCCGTGGCGGAACAGCGCGTGGACCTTCTTGTTCACGGTCTCGTTCGTGTCGCCGAAGTACTCGCGGCGCTCGGAGTGGCCCACGATGCAGTAGTCGCACCGCAGCTCCTCGAGCATGCGCGGCGCGATCGCGCCGGTATAGGCGCCCTCCTCCTCCCAGAAGACGTCCTGGGCGCCGAGGCCGAGGGAGAGGCGGTCGAGCTCGATGACGGTCGAGGCGGCCTTCAGGCCCGTGGAGGGCGGGCAGACGACGACCTCGACTTGGTCCCACGCGTCCTGCACGACGTCGGCGACGTCCTGGATGAGGACCGCGCCTTCTCCGGACGTCTTGTACATCTTCCAGTTGCCGGCGACCATCGGCTTGCGTTTGCCTGCCACGGGTTGCCTCCCTCATTCTCCTCGAGCGATGAAGCGGCCCGAAGTCGCCCTCGGGCCGCACTCGCATACCTTACTTGTCGAGCAGTGCCGTGAGCCCGGGGAGCTCGGCGCCTTCGAGCAGCTTCATCGACGCGCCGCCCCCCGTCGATACAAAGGTCACGCGCCCCTCGAGGTCGAACTTCTTGAGCGCCGCGACGGAGTCACCGCCGCCCACGATCGACGCCGCGCGGTTGTTGCGCGACACCGCCACGGCCACCTCGCGGGTGCCCGTCTCGAACGCCTTGAGCTCGAACACGCCCATCGGGCCGTTCCAGAAGATCGTCCGGGCGGCCGCGATGGCGCCCTTGTACAGCTCGGTGGTGGTGGGGCCGACGTCGAGGCCCATCATGTCCGCGGGGATCTCCTCGCGCCCGACCACTTTCGTGTCCACGCCGTCCTCGATCGCCTCGGCGACCACGAAGTCGACCGGGAGGAGCAGGTCCACGCCCTTGTCCTCCGCCTTCTTGAGCATCGCCTTGGCCGGCTCCACCCATTCCTCCTCGACCAACGAGCGGCCGACGCCGACGCCCTTGGCGACGAGCAGCGTGAAGCACATGCCGCCGCCGATGATGAGCGTGTCGACGCAGTCGAGCAGGCGGTCGATGACGCCGAACTTGTCAGAGACCTTGGAGCCGCCGAGGATCGCGACGAACGGATGCTCGGGATCGGCGAGCATCCCCGTGAGCGTCTCGACCTCGCGCGCCAGCAGCAGGCCGGCGTAGGCCGGCAGCAGGTGCGCGACGCCCTCCGTGGAGGCGTGGGCGCGGTGCGCCGCGCCGAAGGCGTCGTTGACGTAGATGTCGGCGAGCGAGGCGAGCGCCTTCGCGAACTCGGGGTCGTTCGTCTTCTCGCCCGGCTCGAAGCGCACGTTCTCGAGCATGATGATCTCGCCGTCGACCATGCGGTCCACGGCCTCGTGCGCTTCGGGGCCGACGATGTCGTCCACGAACACGACGTTGCGCCCGAGAAGCTTCTGCAGGATGCAGCGCACCGGCCTCAGCGAGAGCTGCGGGTCAGGCGCGCCCTTCGGCCGGCCGAGGTGGCTCATCACGATCACGCGCGCGCCGTGGTCCACCAGGTAGCGCAGGGTGGGCAGCGCTGCGCGAACGCGCGTGTCATCGGTCACAAGGCCGTCTGTGAGCGGCACGTTGAAGTCCACACGCACGAGCACGCGCTTGCCGCGGACGTCGACGTCCTTGACCGTCTTCTTGGCGAACACAGCCGTCACCTAGCCGACGAGCTTGACGAGGTCGACGACGCGGTTGCTGTAGCCCCACTCGTTGTCGTACCAGGAGATGCACTTCACGAAGTTGCCGGTGCCGCCCATGACCATCGTCTGGAGCGAGTCGAACACCGATGAGGCAGGGTTGCCCACGACGTCGATCGAGACGATCGGGTCGACGCAGTACTCGAGGATGCCCTTCATCGGCCCTTCGGCAGCGGCCTTCATCGCAGCGTTGATCTCGTCCTTCGTGACCTCACGGCCGAGCTGGGCGACGAGGTCGACCACGGAACCGTCCGGGGTCGGGACGCGCATGGACATGCCGTCGAGCTTGCCTTTCATGTCCGGTAGTACGAGGCCGATCGCCTTCGCAGCGCCGGTCGACGTCGGGATGATCGAGACCGCGGCTGAACGGGCGCGACGCAGGTCCTTGTGCGGCGAGTCAAGGATGACCTGGTCGTTGGTGTAGCTGTGGATCGTGTTCATGAAGCCGGAGACCAGGCCGAACTCGTCGCGCAACACCTTCGCGAACGGCGCGAGGCAGTTGGTCGTACAGGACGCGTTGCTGATCACATGGTGCCTGGCCGCATCGTATTCCCCGTCGTTGACGCCCATGACGATGGTGATGTCCTCATTGCTGGCCGGGGCCGAGATGATGACCTTCTTCGCGCCGGCGTCGATGTGCGCGTGCGCCTTCAACGCGTCAGTGAAGAAGCCGGTCGACTCGACGACGACGTCCACCCCGAGCTCACCCCACGGCAACATGGCCGGGTCGCGCTGTGCGAGAACCTTGACCTCGTGCCCGTTGACGGTGAACGCGCCCTCGCCGGCCACGACACCGTCGAGCTTGCCGTGGGTGGAGTCGTACTTGAGCAGATGCGCGAGCGTCTTGGCATCGGTCAGGTCGTTGACCGCCACGACCTCGATGTTCGGGCCCCGCAGCGCCGCGCGGAACACGAGACGCCCGATGCGTCCGAAACCGTTGATGCCGACTCGAATGGTCATGCTGGTGGTCCCCTCTCGAGATGTCGCCGACGCCCGCTTGGTTCGGTCGCGGCTTCCGGTCCGTTCCTTCCCTATGCTGTTCGCCGCGCCACCCTCAGCGCGGTGTGGTCCCCGAAACTGCCCCGCTAACCTTCTCCGCCGTCGACCCGCGCGTCAAGCGACCCTTCGAACGCGTGCTCGGTGCGCAGCTCGGCGGCGAGCGACTCGATGCGCCGGATGCGATGGTAGACCGCCGACTTCGACAGCGGCGGGACAGCGTATTCGCCGAGTTCGCGGATCGAGACGTCCGGGTGGTCGAGCCGCAGCCGTGCGAGCTCCTGGAGCGCCGGTGGCAGCCAGGACATCCCGTGGAGGTCCGCCAGATAGCGGATGTCCTCGACCTGGGCTATCGCGGCGTCGGCGGACTTCTGCAGGTTCGCGGTCTCCGCGTTGACCAGGCGGTTCACGTCGTTGCGCATCGACTTGATGATGCGGACGTCCTCGGTGCGCAGGAGGGCGCGATGGGCACCCACGAGCGCCAGGAACGTCACGATCGGCTCGGCGCCCTTAAGGTAGACGGCGTACAGACCGCGGCGCCTGGTCACGCGCGCTTCGATGCCGAAGCGGGCCATCAGTCCGACCAGATCGCGCGCGTGCAGCTCGGTCTCAGCGGTCAGTTCGAAGTGGAAGTCGCCGTGGGGGTCGGCGACGAACCCGCCGCCTAGGAAAGCGCCGCGCAGGTAGGACACCGCGCAGCAGTCCTTGCGCACGAGGCGCGGCGGCACGCCGTAGGTCAGCCCGCCGGACTCGTCGAGGATGCCGAGGTCCGTGAGCGCCGGCGCCAACGCCGGCTGGCTCGGAACGGTGATCAGGTAGTTGTTCGTCTTGTGCAGCACGCTGCGCCGCACCGTGAGCTCGGTCTTGAGCCCGTAGAGCGAGTGCATCAGCTTGATCGCCTTGCGGGCGACCGGGGCGGTCTCGGTGGCCATCTCGAGCCGAAACCGCTCGCCGCCCGCGATGTGGATCGTGCCTTCCACGCGCACCAACGCAGCGAGCTCCGCACGCGGGCAACACGACCGCGGCGTCTCGACGCGCGACAGCTCTTCCTTGACCTCGGCGGTGAAGCTCACGACGCGACCTCCCGGAGCGCGGCCAGGAGCGCCTCGCGGTCGTGGTGGCGCGGGTCGGAGGCGTCGGCGACGTTGGCGAGGAACGGCTCGACGCCTGCGGCGCGCAGGCGCGCAAGCACGCGCTCGCCCGCGTGGACCGGGTCCAGGTCCGAATGCAGCGGGTGTGCGGCCTCGTCGTGCACGACCACCACATCGACGGCGCCGACCAGCCCGTGACGGTCGAGCGCGGCGAGGTGGTCCGCGGCGTCCATGCCGGTCGTCTCCCCCCGCTGGTTCGCGACGTTGCACACGTAGACGACGCGGCCGGTCGTGGCGAGCAGGGCATCGCGGATGCCGCCGGCGAGGAAGTTCGGAAGGATCGACGTGAACAGGGAACCGGGACCGATCACGACGAGACCCGCTCCGGCGATCGCCTCTGCCGCGGGACCGTACGCGGTCGCCTCGCCACCGGTGAAGCGGACGCGGGCTATCGGCGTGGCGCTCTCGGCGACGTTGCGCTGTCCGACGACGCGCGCGCCCTCCACATCCTCGGCGGCCAGCACCACATCGTCCAAAGTCGACGGCACGACGCGGCCGCGCGATCCGAGCAGACGGCCCGCGGCGTCCAGGGCGGCCGGGAAAGAGCCTTCGATGTCAGCGAGCGCGGCGATCACAAGGTTGCCGAGAGCGTGCCCGGCGAGCCCTTCTCCGTGCGGGAAGCGATACGAGAAGACGCCCGCCACCGAGGAATCGGGATCGGCGGCCATGGCGACCAAGCAGTTGCGGGCGTCGCCGGGAGGAAGCATCCCGAGTTCGCGGCGAAGGTGCCCGCTCGAGCCGCCGTCATCGGCCATGGTGACGACGGCCGTGGTGTCCAGCCCCATCTCGAGCAGGCACCACAGCACCTTCGGCAGTCCGGTACCGCCGCCGATCGCGACGGCCCGCTTCGCAGGCGCCGTCATGCGCGGTCCAGGTCCTTGCGGATGTCGCGATGGGCCACAGCCACGTCGTAGTCGAGTGAGCGCAGGAAGTCGGCGGTGTGCTCGGCGAGAACCACGCTGCGATGCATCCCGCCGGTGCAACCGAGAGCGATCGAGAGATGGTGCTTCCCCTCGATCAGGTAGTTCGGGAGCAGGTCTTGCAGCAAGGGCAGCCACTTGTCCAGGAAGAGCCGGGTCTCGTTCCGGTCCATGACGAACTTCTTCACGGAGGACTCCAGGCCCGTGTGGTGCCGGAGCTTGGCGATGTAGAACGGGTTGGGCAGGAAGCGCACGTCCATGACGATGTCGGCGTCGATCGGGAGCCCGTACTTGAACCCGAACGAGCTGACGGTCACCGCGAGCCAGTCCTTCATCGACTCGGACAGGAAGCGACGACGGATCACCTCGCGCAACTGCGCGGGAAGCATCTCGCTCGTGTCGATGATGAGGTCAGCGCGCTCGCGGACGGTGGCCAGCCCGCGCTGTTCGGCGCGGATGCCCTTGGTCACCACGCCGCCCTCGGCGAGCGGGTGGCGGCGGCGCGTCGTCTTGAAGCGGTTGACGAGCACCTTCTCGGAGGCCTCGAGATACAGGATCCGGTACGGATGTCCGGCCGCCTCGAGCGCATCGAGCTCCTGAAGCAGGGTGCCGAAGAACTCCAGCGAACGCATGTCGCAGACCACGGCGACCCGCCGGATCCGGCTGCCGGGCAGCGTGGTGAGCTTCTCGAGCTGCGAGAGGAGCGTCGGCGGCAGGTTGTCGATGCAGAAGTAGCCGATGTCCTCGAACGTGTGTATGGCTTCCGAGCGCCCTGCTCCGGACAGGCCGGTGATGACCACCAGTTCGATAGGGGACAAGGTCTCGTCAGCCGAGCACGCAGCGGCTTCGGCGGTCATCTCAGCCGCGCTTCGTGACCGAACCGGCCATCCCCGAGAACACCGAGACGATGATCGCGGCGAGGCCGGTGAGCAGGAGGTTCGGGTTCGGGACGACTGCGGGAACGATCCAAGCGGCCAGGTAGAACATGCCGATGTTCACGATCAACGCGAAGATACCGAGCGTGAGGATCGTGATCGGCAGCGCCAGGACCTGGACGATCGGCTTGATGACCGCATTCACGAGTCCCAGCACGATGGAGAACAGGCAGGCTGTCAGGAACGCGGTCTGCGTGATGTCCGCGCCGGAGGCGAACCCTTTGATCTGGATGAGCCCGAGGTATGCGACCAGCAGCACGCCAAGGGCTGTGATCGCCGTGCGGATGAGGAACCTGATCACCTTCGACCACCCCACTCTCGCATCGGTGTGGCGGCGCGGCGCGCCGTCAGCGTGAGTATACCAACGCACGCCCACACCGGGCCGGGCGTTTCCATCAGCGTCGACGCGGCGTCACTCGCCCGCGCCGTCCGCTATGGGCGCGTCCAGACTCTTGAGGAACTCGACGATGTCGCCCGCGAGTTCCGCGCCGATGCCCTTCACCCGGGCCACATCCTCCACGCTCGCGGCGCGCAGGCGCTTCACCGAGCCGAATACCTTGATGAGGAGTTGCCGGCGCGTCGGGCCGACCCCCGGAATCTCGTCCAGGATCGACGCGGTCATCGCCTTGCCGCGCAGCTCGCGGTGGTAGGTGACCGCGAAGCGGTGCGCCTCGTCCCGGACGCGCTTCACGAGGTAGAGCGACGGCGATCCGCCCGGCAGGATGACAGGCTCATCCCAATCCGGCACGAACAGCTCCTCCTCGCGCTTCGCCAGCGCCACCACGGGGACGCCGGTCACGCCGATGTCTCCGAGCGCGGCCAGCGCCGCAGACAGCTGCGGCTTGCCGCCGTCGACGATGATGAGGTCCGGCTTGCGGGCGAACCGTGCGCCCTCCTTGGCCTCGCGGACGAACCGGCGCTGCAGGACCTCGCGCATCATCGCGACATCGTTCGCCTCGGGCGTTTCGGCGCGAATGCGGAACCTGCGGTACGCGCCCGGGTCGGGTCTTCCTCCGTCGAAGACGACCATCGATCCGACTGAGAAGCGCCCATGCAGGGTCGAGATGTCGTAGCACTCGATGCGCAGGGGCGGCACGGTCAGGCCCAGCGCGCTCTCCAGCTGGAGCAGCGCCTGGTTGACGCGGTCCTCGTCGTAGCGGGTGCGGAACTTGTAGCGTGCCAGCGCGTGCTGGGCATTGGTGGTCGCCATCTCGAGCAGCCGGCGCCGCTCTCCCCTCTCGGGCCGCTCGATCGTGACCTTACGCCCGCGCCGCTGCTCCAAGAGCTGCTCTAGCGGCTCCACCTCAAGCGGCAGCGACGCCACGAGCACCTGACGCGGCACGTGAGAGGCGTCGGCGTAGTAGCGCAGCAGGAACGCTTCCACCAGCTCGGAGTCGGACACATCGAGGCCCTGGTCGAGCACGAACTCGCTCGCGCCCATCACGCGGCCCTCGCGGATGTGGACGACGTGGGTGGCCGCGATCGTCTCCTCGCGGCAGACGCCGATCGCGTCGGCGTCGAGTCCGCTCGAGCTCACGATCGTCTGGCGCTCCAGGATCGAGCGGACCGCGTCGAGCCGGTTGCGGTAGCGCGCGGCGGCCTCGTAGTCGAGGTGCGACGACGCCTCGTGCATCTGGTTCTCGAGATCGCGCTCCACCGACGCCTGCTTGCCGTCCAGGAACGACTCCACCTTCGCGACGATCTTCGCGTAGTCCTCGCGCGTGATCGCGCCCACGCACGGGCCCGGGCCCTTGCCGATGTGGTAGTCGAAGCACGGCTTGCCGGTGGGCGCCCCATCGTGCGCGGTGACGCGCTTCCACTCGACGCAGTCTGTGCGGCAGATGGGATACACACGGCGCACCACGTCGATGGTGGCGCGTGCGGCGCGGGCGTCGGTGTAGGGGCCGAAGTAGGTGGTGCCGCTGCGGTGCTTCTCCCGGGTGTACTTGATGGCCGGGAAAGGGTCCGCGGTGGTAAGCGCGATGTAGGGGTAGGTCTTGTCGTCGCGGTAGTCGACGTTGTAGCGCGGGTGGTGCTCCTTGATCAGGTTGTTCTCGAGGATGAGCGACTCGACCTCGTTGGCGGTGACCACGTAGTCGAAGGTGGCGACGCGCGACATCATCTCGGGGACCATGGCGCGGTCGTCGTGCCCCTGCGCGTACTGCTTCATGCGCTTGCGCAGCGCTTTGGCCTTGCCGACGTAGATGACGGTGCCGCCGGCGTCCTTCCACAGGTAGACGCCCGGGGAGTCCGGCACAGAGTCGAGCTGCTCGCGGATATGGTCGCTGCCGTAGCGGGGCGTCATGGGGAAGCGCTACCCCTTCCGGCGGTAGACGTCGCGGCGACGGCCTACGCGGACGACCACGACGCGGACCACCGCGTCATCGATCGTGTAGACCACGCGGTACGTGCCGACGCGGATCCGGTACTTCTCAAGTGTCGAGAGTTTCTCGCAGCCTCGCGGACGCGGTTCTTCTGCGAGCGCGCCGACCGCCTCCAGGACGCGGAGCCGATCCCGCTTCTCGAGGTCCTCGATCTGCTTCTGCGCAGCGGGAACGAGAAAGACGCTATAGCTTGCCATGGGCCTGAAGGTAGCCGAGGAAGTCCTCGTATGCCATCAGCGGCTGGCCTTCGCTCTCCTCGATCGCGCGCAGGTCCTCTTCGTCCTCGGCGAGCGCCGCGCGAACGGCGTCGTTGACGAGTTCGGACAGCGAGCAGTCGGTGGCCGCGGCCTTCAGGCGCAGCGCCTGATGCAGCTCAGCGTCCAGATAGATCGTCGAACGACGTGCCTCGGTCATGAAGACCACCTCCGAGGCGAACGTACTCCACCAGCGTCATAGCGTCAAGACGTCATGGCACTCGACCGGCGGCCCTGGAGTGCATCGACAGCCAGCGACGTGGAGCTAGAGAGCCGGGCGGCCTGCTGCTGCGCGTACACGCTGTACGCGAAGAACCCGGCGAAGGCGACGACGGCGACCGCTGCTGCCCACACACCGATAGTCAGCCATCGGTCGAGGCGCGCGGAGCCGGTTGAGGAGGCACCGCGCACTCGCGCGGGCCTGGGTGATGCCGGGGCGGATACCGCCCCTTCGTCGTCGACCGGATCCATCTGTCTCCTGGACTGTTGCTGCGCCGGTCCTGCCGGGGATTGCTCCGGCGCAGTCGTACCACACCCCTACGAGATCAATCGGTCTTACCCAGGCTACGCAGGGAGCAGGAATCGCGCCAAACCCGCGGGGCCATCGCATACTGTTCCACGAACCACCGCGCACATGCTAGTCCCGATTGCGAGCGGCGCCCTTCATCGGTGACCGGTCGCCCAGTTCGGGCGCCACCGTCGCTCCCCTGCCCTCGAGGACCGGCTTCAGGAAACGCCCCGTGTGCGACGTCGGATGCGCCGCCACTTCCTCCGGCGTCCCGACCGCCACGATCTCCCCGCCGCGGTCCCCGCCCTCGGGGCCGAGGTCGATGATCATGTCGGCGCTCTTGATGACGTCGAGGTTGTGCTCGATCACCAGGACAGTGTTACCTTTGTCCACCAGGCGCTGCAGCACGACGAGCAGCTGGCGCACGTCGTCGAAGTGCAGGCCGGTGGTGGGCTCGTCCAATATATAGAAGGTGCGGCCGGTGCTCTGCCGCTGCAGCTCACTCGAGAGCTTGACGCGCTGCGCCTCGCCGCCGGACAGCGTGGTGGCTGGCTGGCCGAGCTTGATATAGCCGAGCCCCACGTCGTAGAGCGTCTGCAGCTTCCGCTTGATGCGCGGGATGTTCTCGAAGAAGTGCACCGCCTCTTCCACCGACATGTCGAGGATCTCGGCGACGTTCTTGCCCTTGTACGTGACCTGGAGCGTCTCGCGGTTGTACCGCTGCCCCTTGCATACCTCGCACGGGACGTAGACGTCCGGCAGGAAGTGCATTTCTATCTTGATCTGACCGTCGCCCTTGCACGCCTCACAGCGTCCGCCGGCCACGTTGAAGCTGAACCTCCCGGGCGAGTAGCCGCGCGCGCGAGCGTCCTGCGTGGAGGAGAAGAGGTTGCGCACGTCGTCCCATACCCCCACATAGGTCGCGGGATTCGATCGCGGGGTGCGGCCGATCGGCGACTGGTCGATGACGATCGCCTTGTCGATCTCCTTGAGCCCCTCGATCCGCTCGTAGCGGCCGGTGCGGCGGCGCGTGCGGTAGACGGCGTTGGTGAGCGCGGGCGCCAGCGTATCGGCAACGAGTGACGACTTGCCGGAACCCGAGACGCCGGTCACCACGGTCAGGTTCCCGATCGGGATCTCGACGTCGATGGCCTTGAGGTTGTGCTCGGCAGCACCCTGGATGCGGACGACGCCGCGCTCCGCCGTGCGGCGCGTGGCCGGCACCGGGATCGACCGCGCGCCGGAGAGATACGCGCCGGTGAGCGACTCGGGGCACGCGAGCAGGTCCTCGGTGGTCCCGAGGCACACGATGTCGCCGCCGTGCTCGCCGGCGCCCGGGCCCATGTCCACGACGAAGTCCGCGGCGCGGATCGTCTCCTCGTCGTGCTCCACGACGATGACGGTGTTGCCGAGGTCCCGCAGCCGCTCCATCGTGGCGATGAGCCGGGCGTTGTCGCGCTGGTGCAGCCCGATCGACGGCTCGTCGAGGATGTACAGCACACCCATGAGCCCGCTGCCGATCTGGGTGGCGAGCCGGATGCGCTGCGCCTCCCCGCCCGACAGCGTGGCGGTGCCGCGCTCGAGCGTGAGGTAGTCCAGCCCTACGTCCACGAGGAACCGCAGCCGTTCCGCGATCTCCTTGATGACGCGGCGGCCGATCTGTTCGTCGCGGTCCGAGAGCACGACGCCGTCAAAGAACTCGAGCGAGTCCTTGGCCGAGAGCTCGGTAACCTCGTGGATGTTCTTGCCGCCGAACGTGACTGCGAGGATCTCGGGCTTGAGGCGCGCGCCGTGGCACGTCGCGCACGGGATCACCGCCATGTACTCCTCGAGCTTCTCCTTGCTGCCCTCGGACTCGGTCTCCGCGTAGCGGCGCGACACCGCGTTGACGGCGCCCTCCCACTTCGAGAACCAGTGTGTCTCGCGGCCGTCGCGCGTGTGGTAGTCGATGCGGATGCGCTCGTCGCCCAGCCCGTAGAGGAGCGCATCGCGGACCTTCTTGGGCAGGTCGTTCCACGACGTGTCCTCGGAGACCTGGAAGTGCTTCGCGACGGCGGCGATGAGCTGCGGGTAGTAGTTCATGCCGCCCGAGAACGGCTTCAGGGCGCCCTCGCCCAGGGACAGCGCGCCATCGGGGACGATGAGGTCCGGGTCCGGCTCCAGGCGCGACCCGAGGCCCATGCACTCCGGACACGCCCCGTACGGGCCGTTGAAGGAGAAGTCGCGAGGCTGCGGCTCCTCCATACTGACCCCGTGCACCGGACACGCGTACGCCTGAGAGAAGGAGAGTTCGTCCGCACCCTCGGGCGCCACGACCAGGGTGCCGCCCGAGAGGCGCAGCGACATCTCGACGGAGTCGGTGAGCCGCCCGATGATGCCGTCCTTCATCACGAGACGGTCGACCACGACCTCGATGTCATGCTTGTACTTCTTGTCGAGGGTTATATCTTCGTCCAGACTCTTGACTTCGCGGTCCACCCGAACCCGCGTGAACCCCTCCTTCTTGAGGTCCTCGAGCAGCTTGCCGTACTCGCCCTTGCGGCCCTTCACGACCGGCGCGAGCACCTGGAACTTCGTGCCCTGCGGCAGCTCGAGCAGCCGGTCGACAATCTGCTGGGGCGTCTGCTTCTCGATGACGCGGCCGCACTGCGGGCAGTGCGGGATGCCGACGCGCGCATACAACAGGCGGAGGTAGTCGTAGATCTCGGTCACCGTGCCAACCGTCGACCTCGGGTTGCGGCTTGTGGTCTTCTGGTCGATCGAGACCGCCGGCGACAGGCCCTCGATGTGGTCGACGTCGGGCTTCTGCATCTGTCCGAGGAACTGTCGCGCATAGGCGGACAGCGACTCGACGTAGCGGCGCTGCCCTTCCGCGTAGATCGTGTCGAACGCGAGCGACGACTTGCCGGAGCCGGACAGGCCGGTTATCACGACGAGCTTGTCGCGCGGGATGTCGAGGTCGAAGCCGCGCAGGTTGTGCTCGCGGGCGCCGCGTATCGATATGAAGTCGAGGGACATCGAGCCGTCTCGCTTTCGGGAGAGTGGTTCCGGCAGTGCGTCCGGCGGGTCGGTTTCCGCCGAACCTCCATCATACGCACCGGCGCAACCGAACATGTGTTCGTATGATAGCGCACCTTTGCAGGTCGGGCGACGACGACTGGTCCCATTCAGGAACGGGTCTGAATGGAGTCGGTCCAGCTTGAGACCATGGCGGAGAGGCCCATGATCGTGACGACTCGATCGGACGCCTCGCGTATCCCGGAACCGGGATGCTCAAGACCTGGCGGCACAGCCGTTGCCGGAGCGACCCTGGAGCGGCAGGCGGCGGGCGGCGGCGGGCGGCGGCGGGCGGGACAGCAGCGCCGGGCGGCGGGCGGGGCAACAGCGCCGCCAGGGGCGAGGAAACTCTCGAGTATCCCGATTCCGGGATACTCGGATCACCACAGGAGAGAGAGCGTCGTGCCTACGAGGACCGCAGCCGGAGTAGAGACAGTAGTCGGGGTGCAGACCACTACGGGTCCTGGAGACTTCGCAGACACCCTGTATGTCGCTCCACTGCTCGCCGCCCTGAGGTTGCCCTACTCGGATGGATTTCTGTCCAAGGCGATGCTCGCAGCGGGAATCGCCGCCATCATCAAAGACCGGCGTCTGACACAAGCGCGGGCGGCGGATCTGCTGCGGACGACCCAGCCGAAGGTCTCCGAATTGCTCGCCGGCAGGCTCGAGGACTTCTCGCTGGAACGTCTCGCTCGTTACCTCAACGCCCTGGATCAAGACGTTCGGATCCTGGTGCGGCCCAGACACCCCGATAGCGCCCGAGCACGCCTGTCGGTCGTGCTCGGAATGGACATGTACCGACGAGCGCCCGGCACTGATGTCGCCGTGTTCCTGCGAGATGTGGCGGAGCGCGCCGTGCGCGACTAGACGTCGATCGAGCATGCACGCACGACATGTTTCGCATCCTTTTCCGCTCCGTCCAAGCGTCGTGACACAGCGGAAACATCGAGGAAACAACCACCACGCATCATCGCGCCACGCGAAAGGTCGCGCCTGCGGCTCCGCGCACGCGATGGAAGGGGCTGCCTGATGCCGGCGATCGACACAGGATCGACCGCTTGGATGCTGGTCTCCGCCGCGATGGTGCTGTTCATGACGCCGGGGCTCGCGCTCTTCTACGCCGGCATGGTCCGGAGCAAGAACGTGCTCTCTTCGACGATGCACTCGCTGTTCGCGATGGGCCTCGTCTCCGTAATCTGGGCCGTCATCGGCTATACGCTGGCGTTCGGGCCGGACGCCAGCGGAGTCATCGGCGGCCTGAAGTCCCTCGGTCTGGACGGCGTGCTCGGCGCGGTCACCGGGACCGGCACGTCCGCCATCCCGACGAGCGTCTTCGCCATGTACCAGGGGATGTTCGCGATCATCACCGTCGGGCTGATCACCGGCGCGGTCGCCGAACGCATGAAGTTCAAGGCCTATGTCATCTTCGCGGCGCTGTGGGCGCTGCTCGTCTACAGCCCCCTCGCCCACTGGGTCTGGGGCGGCGGCTGGCTGGCGCAGTTCGGCGCGCTCGACTTCGCCGGCGGGACCGTCGTGCACATCGCGTCGGCGGCGGCGGCGCTGGCCGCGGCGATCGTGCTCGGCAAGCGCAAAGGCTACGGCACCGAGGAGATGCGCCCGCATAACATCCCGATGTCAGTCCTTGGCGCGGGGATCCTTTGGTTCGGGTGGTTCGGCTTCAACGCGGGCTCGGCGCTCGGCTCGGGCCAGCTGGCGGGCTCCGCGTTCATGGCCACGAACCTCTCGGCCGCGGCGGGCATGCTCACCTGGGGCCTCGCCGAAGTCCTCACCGGCCATAAGCCGACCGTCCTCGGCGCCGCGTCGGGCGCGGTCGCGGGACTCGTGGGCATCACCCCGGCGGCCGGCTTCGTCGGCCCGATGCCCGCGCTGGCCATCGGAGCCATCACCGGCGTCGCCTGCTACTTCGGGTTGCGGGTCAAGTCCCACTTCGGGTTCGATGACGCGCTGGACGTGGTCGGTGTGCACGGGGTCGGGGGCACCACCGGAGCGATACTCACTGGCGTCTTCGCATCCCTCGCCGTCAACTCCGCCGGAGCGAACGGGCTGCTGTTCGGCGGCGGGCTCGCCCTCCTGGGCAAGCAGCTCGTCGGAGTGGGCGCGACGATCGCATTCTCGTTCACTGTTTCGTTCATCATCCTGAAACTTCTCGACTCTACGATGGGCATACGCGTGGATGCGGAGACTGAGGCGGGCGGCCTCGATGTAGCCGAACACGCGGAGACCGGGTACGAGTTCTAGGACAGCTTTCGAAGAGGAGCTCTCCATGAAGAAGATCGAAGCGGTCATTAAACCGCACAAGCTCGATGAGGTGAAGGAAGCGCTCCACGCACTGGGCGTGACCGGCATGACGGCGTACGACGTCAAGGGGTTCGGCCGTCAGAAGGGCCACACCGAGGTCTACCGCGGCAACGAGTACACGATCGACTTCGTCCCGAAGACCAAGATCGAGTTGGTGGTCTCGGACGACCTGGCCCCGAAGGTGGAACAGGCCATCATCGACGCGGCTCGGACCGACAAGATCGGCGACGGCAAGGTGTTCACGTTCGACTGCGTGGGCGCGGTGCGCATCCGCACCGGCGAGCGCGGCGACGACGCACTGTAGCGCGAGCGCCGGGGTGCCGTGCGTCGCCGGATTCCTGCGCGAGCGGGCTTCGCTGATCGCGTCGGCGACACCGGGGCCTGAGGCCGCACGTACGCTCAGCGATTTCTCGGACAGAGCCGTCTCCGCACTCGCGGAGGCGGCTCTGTCCACGCTCTCGTCCCCGTGGACCGTGCTCGCGCTCGGCGGCTGGGGCGCCGGACGCCTCCTTCCTCGCTCCGACCTCGACATGCTGGTGGTGGCTGACGCACCTCCGGCCGAACTGCGTGCGGCGCTGCGCGACGTGCTGTATCCGCTGTGGGACGCCGGCCTCACGGTGGGGCATCAGGTGCGCACCCGGCGTGACCACGAGCGCGCGTGCCGCTCGGACCTCGAGACGCTGACGGCGACTCTCACGGGGCGGGTGCTGTGCGGCGATCGCGTGCTGGGCGAACGACTTCTCGCGGAGGTGGCCTCGGGCGCGCGCAAGCGCTCGCGTGCGCTCGCGCGGGAGCTGGCGCAGCGTCAGCGACCGGGATCGCCCTACCTTCTCGAACCCGACCTCAAGGTCGGCGCGGGCGGCCAACGGGACCTCGACGAGATGACGTGGCTGGGGTCCGTGCTCACGGGACGGCCCGCCGGAGACCCTGCGACGCTCGTCGCGGCCGGGATGGTGGACGCCGCGGAGATGGAACCGCTCGCCGGAGCCGGATCGCTCGTCACCGCCGCCCGGTGGGAGGTCCACCGCCTGTCGCCGCGCGCCGCTTCCACGCTCACGCTCGAACTGGGCGCGGAAGGGCGGGTGGACACGGAGCGCGTGCAGCAGGCGCTCGCTGACATCCACCACATCCTGCTGCGCGTGCGCGGACGCGTGTCCGGGCGCCACACCGCGTGCGACCCGCACGGTGTGCAGCCGCATCCCGCAGCTCTCGACGGTCCCGCGCTCTTCGCGCTCCTGGACGCGGGCGAACCTTCTCTCCCGGCTCTCGAAGAGGCAGCGTGGGCCGGGATGATCGACGACCTCGCACCCGCGTTCGGCGAACTGATGACCGTTCGCCGACCCGCACTCACGCACCAGTACACCGTGGGAGCGCACTGCCTTCGCACCGCGGCGCTGGTCTCCACCCTGGCTGTTTCGCGCCCGGAGGCCGCTCGCGCGGCCGCCCGCGTGAAGGACGTCCGCCCGCTCCAGGTCGCGGCGATCCTGCACGACGTCGGCAAGTCCCAACGCGCGCCCGGGCACGCCGTGCGTGGAGCCGCCGCGGTCGAGACGCTGGGTCCCCGCTTCGGCCTCAGCCGCGAGCAGACGCACGCGGCTGCGCTGCTCGTCCGCGAGCACCTGCTGCTGGCGGAGACCGCCTCGGGCGAGGACATCCACGACGAGGACGTGCTCCTGCGGGCGTCCTCTCGCATCCCCGGGCCAGCCGATCTCGACGCCCTGTACCTGCTCACCATGGCGGACTCGCTCGCGACCGGCCCGGGAGCATGGACGGCGTGGCACGCCGCCCTCATCGGCGAGTTGTCGGACCGGCTCAGGTCGGCGCTCTCCGACGAGGTCTCGGGAGCCGGCATCGTCGGGCATGCCGAAGCTGTGCGCGCCGAGGCCCTCTCACGGATCCGCGACCTCCCGGACGCGGCGCCCCTCGCAGCCTTCGTGCAGCGTGCCTCGCTGCGCTACCTCGCGGCGGTGCCCGCCGACGAGGTGGTCCGCCACGCGACGCTCGCAGCGGCGGTCTCGGCCGCCGGACTGCAGGACGCCTTCCGGACCGCGGTGAGCCCGGGACCGGCGCCCGAGACCTGGCGCGTCAGCGTGGCCGCCCGCGATCGCAGCGGCCTGTTCGCCGCCATCTGCGGCGCTCTGTCCCTGAGCGGCCTCGACATCATGGGCGCGGACGCGTACGACGCCCATGAGGGCGTGGCAGTCGACGTGTTCACCGTCCGCTCGGACACGCTCGCGACGGTGGACACCGCGACGTGGTCGGCGTTCGAGCGGCACCTGTCGGGCGCGCTCATCGACCCGGGCGGGTTGGCCGCGCGACTTGCCGAACGCCAGCGCCACTACCCCGCCCGCACCCGTGTCCGGACCCGGGTGGAGACACGCGACAGCGGTGTCTACGCGACCGCCATCGAAGTCCGCGCCGCGGACCGGGTGGGTCTCCTCCACGACTTGGCGCTCGCCTTCGCCCAGTCAGGGTTGCGGATCGCCTGGGCGCGTGCGCTGACGAAGGACGGGGTGGCCCGCGACGTGTTCCACGTCACCGACGAGCTCGGCGAACCGGTGGACGATCCCGGTGTCCTCGGACATGTCGCGATGAGGATCCGCGAGCGCGCCTGAACGGGCGTGCAACTGTCACCCGCGTGACGCAGCGCCCCGTGCCGTCCCGCGGCCGCCCGACGGGTACCATAGCGGTACGCGCGGGCGAACACCGAGGAGCGATGCATGGCGAAGATCTACACTCGTTCGGGCGATGGCGGGAAGACATCCCTGCCCGACGGCACGAGGGTCGGCAAGGACGATCCGCGCATCGAGCTGTTCGGCACGCTCGACGAGGCGAACTGTCTCATCGGACTGGCGCGTGTGAACGTCGTGGACAGCAACGTCGACGCGGTCCTCGAGTTCCTCCAGCACCGGCTGTTCAACTGCTCGGCCTGTCTCGCGACCGGCCAGCAGCCCGGGGAGATGCCCTCGATCACGCCGGAAGACGTGGCCGCGCTGGAGTCCGCGATCGACCGCTTCACCGATCGGCTCGGCGGGTTCCGCGGCTTCATGCTTCCGGGCTGCGACGAGACCTCGGCACGCCTTCACGTCGCCCGCACCGTCATCCGCAGGGCCGAGCGCGTGGCCGCCAGGCTCGCGGCCAGCGAGCCGGTCGATCCGCAGGTGCTCGCGTTCCTGAACCGGGCGGGCGACCTGCTGTACGCTGCGGCGCGCTTCTCCGGAGCCGGCAACGAATGCCCGTGGCGTCCCGATGCGGAACGCCCGTGAGCCCGGAGACGCCCACCGCGGCCTACGCCCGACTCGTCGAGAGCCTGCGCGGCCTCGGCAGCGTGCTGGTCGCGTACTCCGGAGGCGTCGATTCGACGCTGCTGGCGGTCGCGGCCCGCGAGGCGCTGCCTGGTCGCTCGCTCGCCGTGCTGGCGGTCTCCCCCACCTACCCACGCCGTGAGGTGGAGGCGGCCGAGGCGACCGCCGCGGCACTCGGGCTCGACCTCCTTGAGGTGGAGACCGACGAGCTCGCCGATCCGAACTTCACGTCCAACCCCTCCGACCGTTGCTACTACTGCAAGCAGGAGCTGTTCGGCCTCCTGCGCGATCTTGCGGACGCCCGCGGGCTCGCGCACGTGGCCGACGGCAACAACGCCGACGACATGGCGGACCACCGCCCAGGCCGCCGGGCCGCCGTCGAGTTCGACGTCGTCAGCCCGCTGCAGGACGCGGGGCTTTCGAAGGATGACATCCGCGCCGTGTCGCGCATGCTCGGCCTCCCGACCGCTGACAAGCCGTCGATGGCGTGCCTCGCCTCACGGTTCCCCTACGGGACCGTGATCGACGCCGGGGGCCTCGCGCGAGTCGGTGCTGCCGAAGAGTCGCTCCGCGCGCTCGGGTTCGCGCAGACGCGCGTGCGCGTGCACGGAGACGTGGCGCGTCTCGAGGTCGCGCCCGACGAGCTCGCCCGCGCTTTCCAGGAACGCGCGGCGGTGTCCGCCGCACTCAAGTCCGCCGGGTTCGCGTACGCCGCTCTCGACCTGGATGGCTACCGCACCGGCTCGCTGAACGAGACCCTGAGCGAGGAGGCCCGCACCTGATAAACGCGCTCGCGAACGGCTGGCTCTGGGCACTGTTCGCGGGCGGCGCGGCCGTCACGTAGGCCGCGGGCGTGTACCTTTCCCGGGCGACCGACGTCCTTGACCAGAGGTGGCACCTCGGCGAGGCGTTCGGAGGGATGGTCCTGCTCGCCATCTCCGGAAGCCTTCCGGAGGTCGCCATCACGGTCAGCGCCGCGCTGGCCGGCCGCCTCGACGTCGCCGCCGGCAACCTGCTCGGCGGGATCGCCATCCAGACCGGCGTGCTCATCATCTGCGACTACTTCGTCACCGAGAAGAAGCCGTTGTCGTACCTCGTCGGGTCACTTATCCCGGTGCTCGAGGCGTCGCTGGTGGTCGGCGTCACGGCCCTCGCGATGCTCGGAGCGCTGCTTCCTCCTACCGAGGTCGTCTGGGGGATGAGCCCAGCCTCGATCGCCATCGTCGTGGTGTGGCTCTTCGGAATGGTGGTCATCAACCGCGTGCGCAACGCCCCGAAGTGGAAGGTCGCGATGCCGGGGAGCAAACCGGGACGCCCCCACCGGCGCATCCAGCACCCGACCGTCGTGCATCCGTACCATGGCTTCACCACTGTGCGGCTCACGCTGATCTTCCTTGGCGGCTCGATCGCCACGCTCGTCGCCGGCGTCGTCCTCACCCAGTCGGGAACGCTGCTCGCCGACCGCTACGGCGTGGGCGGCGTCATCTTCGGCGCGACCGCACTAGCTGTCGCGAGCGCCCTTCCCGAGATCGCCACCGGCATCACGGCGGCCAAGCTGGGCGACAACCAGCTCGTCATGGGGGACATCTTCGGCGGGAACGCCTTCCAGGTGACGCTCTTCATCGTCGCCGACCTGATCGCGGGGAAGGCGGCTCTTGCGTCGGCCGGCGCGCAGAACAGCTGGCTCGCGGGGCTCGGGATACTGACCACGATGGTGTACGCCGCGAGCGTGATCGTACGTCCCGAGAAGAACTACTTCCGGATCGGGATCGACTCGATCGTCGTGCTCGTGATGCTCATCGTCGGCATGATCGGGTTGGGGCGCATACCGGTCTAGTCGCCCGCACCCGCATCCGGCGTCTCGCTCGAACGCCCGAAGCGCCACCAGCCGAGCCCGATTCCGAGCGCGATCGCCACTCCGAGCGCCACGACCGCGACCCATCGCGACTCGACGTTGATCGACAGCACCGAGCTCCACAGCACGGTGAATCCGCTCGCGAACAGGAACCCGCCGGACAGCCACGGCGTCCTGCTC
>DATCGP010000033.1:0-8477 GCA_036508875.1 Coriobacteriia bacterium
GCGTCGATCGAGCCGGGCTCGGGTGTGGTGCTCTCGACGAGGAGCGGATAGGTGACCGTGACCGGTATCTGCACGGCGTCGATCGAGCCTGCCGGGCCGCAGCTCACGACGCCGAGAAGGACCTGGTCGCGCTCGTCGAGCGTCGGCCGCGACGTCGAGAAGTGCACCGAAAGGGCTATCGGGACGCCCGCCGGGACCGTTGCCGAAGGAACGCCGGTGACGGCGACACCGGTCCCTTGGGGGACGGCGAGACGCACGTCGAACGAGTCGGTCCCGCCGTTGACGTCGAACCCGTAGACCCGTATCCGATAGTGGCCGTCGTCCGGCGTCAGGACCTTGAGGTACTCGTCGCCCATCGGCGTCTCCGAGACGGCGATCGGGTCCCAGTCGGAACCGTTCCAAGAGTCGAGATACAGGTCGAGGTCGGACCACTGGTTGGCGATCGAGGCCTCGATGTAGCCGCCGTGCGCGACGTCGAACTCGTGGGTCCACGTGCCGTCCTGGTCCACCTGGCCGGTGGAGGTCCACGCCGGTGAGAGCCCGTACCCTTCGGCGGAGAAGCCCGAAAGGTCGAGCGTGCTGGTGAACGAGAGGCTGGAGGTGTGAGCTCCGTCAGTCCCGGCGTAGTCGAGCGCGTTGGCGCTCGCGTTCAGGACCCCGGTCTCTCCGCTGAACTGCTCGGACGTCTGGGTCCCCGCGTAGACCACGTTGTGCAGCATGATCTCGTTGAGCCCCGCGGACAGCGGGCCTGCCACCCAATCGGACGCGCCGCCGGTCGACGTGTCGAACGTCCACACGCCCGCGCCGCTGTTGGTGTTGGGGGAGCCACCCTTGAGCTCGAGGTCGTAGGGGCCGAGCACGTCGGCCGGACGTGACGGATCGGGCTGCGAAGGACCGTACAGCAGCGTGTCGATGTCGGTCGGCGCAGCCCGCCACGTCGTGTGTGCCAGCAGCAGCGACCCGGGGCCGACCTGGCTCGAGGGCACGTCGGTGACGAAGAAGCGCCAGTCGCCCGACTCCGCGCGCCATAGCCAATCCTGATAGCCGAACACCTTCGAGCCGTCCATGAGCTGCTCGTACGGGTTCGACCCGCCATAGGTGACGCTCGCGCTATGGCCCGCGACGGTGATGGCGACCGGCACGACGGTCACCGTGCCCGCGACACTCACGCGGTACTCGCCCTCGTACGTGCCGATGGGCGCGTTCGCTGGCACCGCGCAGCGCATCGTCGCGCTGCGGCTGGCTCCCGCCGGGACCGAGAGGGAGGTGACGCTGGAGCTGAGCCAGGGCATGTCCACACGGTTCCAGAACGAGATCTCGACGCGAACGGTGAGGCTCCCGCTGCGGTGCTGGTGCTGCAGCCCGATGAAGACGCCGTCGTGGGCCCGGCCGTGCGGGTCCTGCACCCGGACCTCGAGCGAGGGGCCCGTCGCCAGGCAGTAGTTGAACCGCATGTATTCGTTGGCGTCGATCTCACCGGTGTTGACCGCCCCGTTGGCGTTCGAGTCGGTCCACAGACGCCCGTTGCCGTTGCGGTCGGTCCAGTCGTAGGCGAGCAGGCGGTAGCTGTTCTCCGCGGTGCCATCGTCGTTGGAGTCGATCTGGGAGAGCGGGGCCGTGGTGCGCACCACGAGCAGCTGTGTCCCCGCCGGAACGACGCTGGAGAGGTCGAGCAGCGCGTCCGGACGGTTGGCCGAGAAGGCGCTCTCGCGGCTCGCGTTGAGCGTGACAGTCACGACCTCGCTGCCCGTCCTCTGCATCCAGGAGTCCGAGATGGTGGCGTTCGCCGGCGCGGTCCCGGGGTTCGTCAGCGTCAGCGGGCTCGTGACGATGTCCCCAGGGTTGACGACCTGCTCGAACCCCATCGGCCGGCTGCCCTCGAACCCGCCCGGGTACCACGCGGTCGGCGAGGCCTCGACCCCCGCCCCCGCGCCACCCGCCGCGAGCAGGGTCGAGCGGTTCGCATCGACCATCCCCGCGCCCTGCACGAACGTGTCGTAGTTGAGATCGGTGGCGCCGCTCGCGAGCAGCGTCCGCGCCTCGTCGTAGGTCGGCCACCGCCCGTTGGCGCCGCGGAACGCCTGGTACACCAGCGCCAGGTTGCCGGAAGCGACCGGCGTGGAGCGGCTCGTGCCGCCCCATACGTCCCAAGCGGTCCAGCCGTTCCCGTTGGTGAAGTTCAGCGCCACGTCGCCGGAGGCGTACGCCCCGTCGGCGACGATCGTCGGCGAGAGATGTCCCATCGCGCTCGGCCCGCGATCGGAGAATGGCGCGACGTCCCCGTAGGTCACCTGGGACGATGTGTCGATCGAGTCCCAGCCTCCGTCCGCACCGAACTGCGTCGAGGAGCCGATCTTGATGCCGGTCGAAGCTGACGGCGGTGTGCTCGTCCCGTACCCGGGGCCGCCGTTCCCGGTGGCGAACAGGAACGCCGTGGACGGCGCGTCGCCGGTATTGAGAAGGGTGATGTAGCGCGAGCCGAAGTCCCACTCGTCGTTGTCTGTGGTGGACTCCCCATAGGAGTTGGAGACGATCTGCACCTCGTCGCCGGTCCCCGCCGTGGAGTCGGGGCCGTACGCGGCGAAGTCGTAGGCGAGCAACGTCGAGAGCGAGTAGGCGCTGTAGACGTCTCCGATCCCCACGAGTCTCACGTCGCGGCCGGCTCCCTGGACCATGCCGCCCGAGCCGGTCTTGAACGACGGGTGGACGCCGGTCACGGACTTCCCATCGATGCGCCCCTGGGCTGCCACTCCGGAGGCGCACAGGGTCCCGTGGTCGGAACCGGAGTCGAACGAACCCATCATGCAGACGAGCGCGCCCGCCGCGGGCGGTCCGCCAGGCGCGGAGTCCAGCTCCGAGAACACCTCGTCGGCATACGGCGGCTGGTGCGTCCCGTCAGAGATCCAGTAGACCATGCCTCCGGAGAGGTCCGCGATCCCGTCGGAGCCCGGATTCCCCGCCGCGTCCACGTAGTCGAGATACGAGATCGGGTCGGCCTTGGTGCACGCCTTGTCGTCGGTGAAGTCACGGTTGTCGTTGAGGTCCACGTAGACCGTGTCGTAGACGCCCGCCGTGTCCTCGTCGGCGACGAGCATCGCGGGGTAGTGCCCGAACCACTTCGAGCTTGCCAGGTTCTGGTCCCACAGAACGCCGATGTGATACGTCCCCGACTTGCTCGTGCCGGGAAGCGCGTATGTCTGGCCCCTGAAGGTGGGATCGGCCTCGGTCACAACGTCGGTGGTCGCCGAGAACCAGCTCGCCCCGATCTCGACGTTGTTGCTCCCGGTGAGCGCGTCCATCGCGTAGAGGTAGGTCGAGTACGGGTCGAACGCCATCGGCCAGCCGTAGTAGGGGGACGCGGGATCGGTGTTGTAGGCCTGCGTGCCCTGGAGGTCCGGATGCGCGAAGTCCACGCCGTCGTCGGCGACCGCTACCTTCACGCCGCTTCCTGTGAACCCGTTCGCCCAAGCCAAGGCCGACTTGTGCGTGAGTCCGACCTCGTACCAGTCGGTCGGCAGGCCTCTAGGCGCCGGCGCCGAGCTGTCGCTGTTCACGGCGTCGGCGAACGACTTCACCACGCCCGACGCGGTGGCCTGCCGTATCCGCGAGACCGCCTGCTTCCCCGCGGCCAACTGGGCGAACGCCGGAGGAGCGCTCGAGTCCGGGACCACCGGCGGAGCCTGCGGCCCGTTGTCCGCGACGCACTCAACGCCCTTCCCGCTCGCGAGCTTCGTCAGGCGGTCGGCCGGGACCCGGCCCGCCCAGTACTCGTTGTCCGGATCGGCCTTGAGGGTGACGCGGAGCGCGGTCTTCAGGGTCCCCGGACGGCCGGTGCCCTTCTTCTCGATCACGAGCACGTCGACCAGCTTCGTCGACCCGGTCGTGGCCGGATCCTGCAGCGAGGCGGACATCCGCTGCATCGCAGCGCTCGATGCCGATGTCGCGGGGCCGCGGCGCGTCGCCGGCAGGGGGCGGGCCGGTCTGGACAGGGCCGAGACCTGTGACGTGAAGGTGAGGACCACGACCGCGGCGAGGGCCAGCGACGTGCGCAACACCGGTCGCGTACCCCGCGCGGGACGGATCACCACATCAGCCTCCATGCGTCGAGCGACACGTGAGCGTCCGTTCCCCGGGAAGGGGGCTCCCTTCCGGGAGGCCGCTCGCCGAGCCACTTCTCAGGATACTGCCCTCATGAGCGCATCCGCTATCGGACCGGCCACCGCGGACAGTGCGGACACGAACAGGAGCGCGACCACCGCGGCCGACAGGTAGCCCGTGCCCTTGTGGACCTGCCGTCCCACGTAGGCGCCCGCGAGTACCGGCAGTGCGTAGCCCAGTGCCAGGCCTGCTACCGCCCAGGCGGCCAGCGTGGAGGTAGGGGCGGAGGACCCGGCGATGCGGATGCCGTCGCCCGCGACCCAGCCGGCGATCACGACGGCGGCGGCCCACCACACCCTCGAGCGCGGGGCCCTGCGATACCCGGCCAGGGCCGCTGCGACGGCGGCGGTCACGGCGGCGTACAGCGGCGCGAACCGGAGTCCGAGAGCGGCGCCGGCTGCTATGTCGGAAAGCACGGCGAGGGGGCTCAGCAGGAAGCGGAGGACTCGAGCGCCATCTTGCCCTTGCGCACCGAGTCGGGGATCTCGATCGGGTAGTCACCGGTGAAGCATGCCAGGCAGTAGCTGTCCGCCGGCGAGCCGGTCGCGGCCACCATGTCGTCCACCGAGAGGTATGCGAGCGAATCCGCGCCGATGTGCTCGCGGATCTCTTCCACCGTCTTCACCGCGCCGATCAGCTGCTCCTGCGTGTCGGTGTCGATCCCGTAGAAGCAGGGCCATGCGACCGGTGGCGACGTGATGCGCATGTGCACCTCGGTGGCGCCAGCCTCACGCAGCAGCGCGACCAGCTTCTTCGTGGTGTTCCCGCGCACGATCGAGTCGTCCACGACCACGATCCGCTTGCCCGCGAGCGCGTGCTTCATCGGGTTGAGCTTCAGGCGGATCCCCTGCTGGCGCAGCATCTGGCTCGGCGAGATGAAGGTGCGCCCGATGTAGCGGTTCTTCGCGAGGCCCTCGCCGAACGGGATCCCGCTGGCCAGCGCATATCCGGTCGCGGCGGGGGTCCCGGAGTCGGGAACGCCGATGACGAGGTCCGCCTCGACAGGCGCCGAGCGCGAGATCGCGGCGCCCATGCGCTGCCGCGCCTCGTACAGGGTGCAGTCGTACATCAAGGAGTCCGGGCGCGCGAAGTAGACGAACTCGAACATGCACAGCGCGCGGCGCCCGGGCTCGACCGCCTGCTCGGACTCGAGCCCGGCGGCCGATATCTTGATGAGCTCGCCGGGAGCGACGTCGCGGACGAACTCGGCGCCGACGGTATCGAGCGCGCAGGTCTCGGACGCGACGACCCAGCCCGCGCCGTCGGGGAGCGTCCCGAGGACGAGAGGACGCACACCGTTCGGGTCGCGGAATGCGTACAGCGCCTCTTCGCTCATCATCACGACCGCATAGGCACCGGTGATCAGCTTCATCGCCTCGCGGATGCCGCCGCGGATCGCGTGCTGCTTCTGCGTGAAGTGGTTGATGAGGGTGACCATCACTTCGGAGTCCGTGGTGGACCGGAAGCGGATGCCGACGCCCTTGAGCCGGTCGCGCAGCTCCACGGTGTTGACCAGGTTGCCGTTGTGCGCGAGCGCGATCGTGTTGGGCCCGATCGAGCTCAGCATCGGCTGGGCGTTCTCCCAGTTCGTGGAGGAGCCGGTCGTGGAGTAGCGGGTGTGCCCGATGCCGATGTGGCCCTCGAGCGTGGAGAGGTCGCCCTCCTTGAACACCTGCGGCACGAGGCCGAGCTCCTTGCGGAGCGTCATCGTGTGGCCATCGGCCACGGCGATGCCGGCAGACTCCTGCCCGCGGTGTTGGAGCGCGTGAAGACCGAAGTAGATGAGGCGGCTGACCTCTTCGCCGGGCGCGTACACCCCGAAGACGCCGCACGCCTCTTCGGGGGCGTCAGGACGTTCCGACAGGATCCAGGGTTCCATGTGGGAGATCTTCCCTCGCGGCGAGCTGTTGAGGAGGGGATTCTACCATGCGCGTCCCCCTCACACCTGTGCTGGGGGGATACCCGCGCGCTACCCCTCGATCAGCTGCTCCGTGAGCGGCATGTCGCCGGCCACGAGACGTTCCAGTGTGGGCGCCCATGCGTCGCGCATGGCTGACAGCGTCGCGTCGAGCTTGCCCTCGACTACGAGCCGGTCTCCCCCGACCTCGCCGATGACGCTGAACGGGACCTCGCGCGCCACGAGCAGGTCGGTGAGCCCCTCGGCGTCCGCTTCCGCGCACGTGAGCACGATACGGCCCTGCGTCTCGGAGAACAGCGACGCCACCGCGTCCAGGTCGTCGTCGAGCGCCACGGACGCGCCGACCCCGCCGACGATCGCGCACTCCGCCAGCGCGATTGCGACGCCACCTTCGGAGCAGTCGTGCGCGCTCTTCACGAGCCCGGCCTCGATCGCTGCCAGCAACGCCTGGTGGATCGCGAACTCGTCCCCGATCACCATCGCGGGCGGCGCTCCGGCGATCACGCCGTGCACCACCGAGAGGTACTCGCTGCCGCCGAGCTCGTCGGCGGTCTCGCCGAGAAGAACGACCACGTCGCCCGCGTCGCGGAACGCCATCGTCACGCGCTTCGAGGCGTCCTCGAGCACGCCGACGAGGCCCACGGTCGGGGTCGGGTAGATCGGACTTCCGAAGGACTCGTTGTAGAAGCTCACGTTGCCGGAGATGACCGGGACGCCGAACGCCTTGCAGGCGTCGGCCATGCCGCGGACCGCCTCGTGGAAGGTCCAGAACACCTCGGGCTTCTCGGGGTTGCCGAAGTTCAGGCAGTCGGTGATCGCGGCGGGACGTCCGCCTGCGCACGCGACGTTGCGCGCGGCCTCGGCGAACGCGATCTGGGCACCTACGTACGGGTCCAGGTAGCAGTAGCGGCCGTTGCAGTCGGAGCTCACCGCGATGGCGCGGCCGGTGTCCGCGATGCGCAGCACACCCGCGTCGCTGCCCGGCAACACGAGCGTGTTGAGCATGACCTGCTGGTCGTACTGGCGGTAGATCCATGCGCGCGAGCACACGTTCGGGCTCGCGAGCACGCGCGCGAGCACGCGGCCCAGGTCGGCCGGGTCGGTCTCCCGCGAAAGGGTGGCCGGGTCGAATGCCTGGACCTCGTCGAGGTAGGCCGGGCGTGTCATCGCCGGGTCGTAGACCGGCGCGTCCGAGGCCAGCGTGTCGGCGGGCATGTCGGCCACGATCTCCTCGCCCTCACGGACCACGAACCTGCCAGTGCCGGTGACGGACCCGATGACGGTGGAGCGAAGGCCCCACTTCTCGCATACCGCCTGCGACGCCGCGAGCTTCTCCGGCGTCACGACCGCCAGCATCCGCTCCTGCGACTCGGAGACCATGAACTCGAACGGCTTCATCGCCTCTTCGCGGGCCGGGATCTTCTTCACGTCGATGTCGAGGCCGACGCCGCCGCGCGACGCCATCTCGGACGCCGATGAGGTCAGGCCCGCGGCGCCGAGGTCTCCCAGGCCCACGAGCAGTCCACTCTCGAGCAGCTCGAGGCATGCCTCGATCAGCAGCTTCTCTTCGAACGGGTCGCCCACCTGCACGGAGGGGCGCTTATCCTCGGCCTTCTCGTCGAACTCCTGGCTGGCGAGCGTGGAGGCGCCGCCGATGCCGTCGCGCCCTGTCGTCGACCCGATGAGCAGCACGAGGTTGCCGGAGCCCGCCGCCACGGCGAGCGTCAAGTTCTCTTCGCGCAGCAGGCCGATCGACATCGCGTTGATGAGACAGTTGCCCTCGTAGGCCTCGTCGAAATAGACCTCGCCGCCGACGGTGGGCACTCCGATGCAGTTCCCGTAGCCGCCGATGCCGGCGACCGACCCCTCGAACAGGTAGCGCTGACGCGCCTTGTCGAGCGTGCCGAATCTGAGCGAGTCGAGGCTCGCGATCGGGCGCGCGCCCATCGTGAAGATGTCGCGGATGATGCCGCCGACGCCGGTCGCCGCGCCCTGGTAGGGCTCGATCGCGCTCGGGTGGTTGTGCGACTCCATCTTGAAGGCGACGGCCCAGCCGTCGCCCACGGAGATGACGCCCGCGTTCTCGCCCGGGCCCTGCAGGACGTACTCCCCCGTGGTGGGGAACATCCGCAGCGCCTTCTTGGAGTGCTTGTACGAGCAGTGCTCGCTCCACATCAGCGAGTACATGTAGAGCTCGGTCACCGTCGGCGTCCTGCCGAGGATGACGATGATCTTGTCGTACTCGGCGGGCTTCAGGCCGAGCTCGACGGCGAGCTGCGGGGCGAGTTCGGCGGTCAGGTCGTCACGCATTCGTGGCGCTCCTCGCGATCGTGGTCTCATCATCGGGGTTCGCGAGGGCGGCGGGCGCCATTCCCGCGTACCGGGCCTCGAGACGCGCCTC
>DATCGP010000034.1:0-77315 GCA_036508875.1 Coriobacteriia bacterium
AATCCTGCGTTCTGTCCCCTTATGTAAACTTGGAAACGGAATGGTCGCCTGTCGGTCTCAGGCGGGGCCCGTCTCTGTGATGCCGTATTCGGCCTCTGACCACAGGGGCCCGAGGTAACGCGCCCGGTCCGAGAATCCGGATGCCGCCGCTCGGCACAGTTCCGCTGCCATGGGCGGGCGTAGGTCCAGATCGTCGAGCCGATCTAGTGGCACGGTCTCCACCCCTGCGACGCGCGGGTCGTCAGGGCGCGTCGTGACGGCTCCGCCTGTGGCTCTCGCAAGGAACGTCAGCTGCACGATGTGGCGCGAGGCATCCGGAGCGATGGAGTCGTTGATGAACAGCGGTCCCACGAGCTCGCATACGATGCCGGTCTCCTCGCGTACCTCGCGGACGAGGGCTTCCTGGAGGGTCTCCCCCGCTTCGACGCCGCCTCCGGGCAACAGATGGTAGGAGCGGCCGTCCTTCTCATGACGGACGGTGAGCACGCCTCCCTCGTACGGGATGACGGCTGCGACTCGCACTCTCGGGCTACAGCCCGGTGCTGCCAAAGCCGCCCTCCCCCCGGGTCGTCTCAGGCAGTGCGGAGACCTCGATCGCCTCGCAATAGGCGACGGCCTGGATGACGAGCTGTGCGATCCGGTCACCGCGAGCGATGTGGATCGGCACCACCGGATCGAGGTTGATGGCGATGACCTTGACCTCACCACGGTAGTGGCTGTCGATCAGCCCCGGGGCGTTCACGAGGCCCAGGCCGCTGCGTATGGCGAGGCCGCTTCGAGGCAGCACGAAGCCGGCCTGACCCTCCGGGATGGCAACGGCGATCCCCGTCGGCACGAGGGCCCGCTCGAATGGAGCCAGGGAAAGGTCCAGAGCGGAATACAGGTCCATTCCCGCGTCGCCGACGTGGGCGTACGTCGGGAGCGGCAGCCCTGGATCGAGCCGAAGGACCTGCAATGTTACCGTGACGCCCGAGGGCGTCGCACCGGATGCGGTCACTTCAGCCCCTTGAGCTCGCGAGTGAACTCGTCGAGGTCCTGGAAGTCCTTGTAGACCGATGCGAAACGGATGTAGGCGACCCGGTCGAGGGCCTTCAGGTGGCTGAGGACGAGGTCGCCGAGGCTCTTTGCGGGGATCTCGTAACGGAAGCTGTTGTGCAGCTCGGACTCGACATCATCGATGAGCTGCTCGAGCTGTTGAGCTGTGACGTTGCGCTTGACGGTCGCGACAACCAGTCCGCGCATGAGCTTCCCGCGATCGAAGGGCTCGCGGCGCCCGTCCTTCTTGAGGACCATGAGCGGCATGTCTTCGACGCGCTCGTAGGTGGTGAACCGTTGCTCGCAGACGAGGCACTCGCGCCTGCGACGGATTGCCTCCTGGGACTCCGAGACACGAGAGTCGATGACCTTGGTCTCGTCGTGACCGCAGAACGGGCACTTCATCCGTCTCCCACCCCTACATATTGGCCACCCGATACGCTAGCACACCACATATGGGGCAACAATATGTTTGCAGAGGAGAAACGGGCCGCTTTCGCGGACTCGTCCACGCCGCGCGGCAGATGGTGCCTCAGTACGAGGTGGTTGGCGCCCCCGCCTGAGCGTACGTCGCATCGCTCATGACCTCGACGGGCACACGAACGACAGCGCCCGGTCGCAGAGCGCCCTGGGGTAGCGCGTTGGCCTCGGAGATCAGTTCAACCATGCGGGCCGTCGACGTCCCGGGCAGACGATGGGACGCGGCGATCGACCATAGAGTATCCGCCTGCGAGACGCGAACAGCGATGGTGGAGGTCTCGCCTGATGGAACCCGGTCCCGAGCCGTGGGCAGCGCGCCCAGCGTGATCACGAACGCGGCCAAGAGCGCCATCCACACGATCGGCACGATCATGGACCGCTTCGAGCGCTTGGGCCTCACGCGGGTGACCGCCGCGCGCGCAGGTCCTCTGAGTGCGGGCATCGCGTGGGCCTTGAGGGTACCGGTCATGTGTGCCACTTCCCCACCTCGCCGTTCCGGTCGCGGGCATCGATACTTGCTTGGTGCATCGTCCGCTCCGGCTCTGACATCCGCACCAGCCCACCCGAACATGTGTTCGCAGTAAGTATACGAACACATGTTCGTATACGCAAGCCGACAATCGAACATGTGTTTGCACACTCCAGCGTGAAGGGTCTACACTGATCGGCGAGAACACACGTTCGGTGGAAGGAGCGGGACCATGACGCGCGATCGCGAGTTGACCGACCGTCAGCGCCAAGTGCTGGATTTCATCAAGACGGAGACCGAGCGACAGGGCTTCCCTCCAACCGTCCGCGACATCGGCGCGGCCGTGGGCCTTTCCTCGTCATCGACGGTCCATGCTCATCTCGAAGCTCTCGAGGCGAAGGGCTTGATCCGTCGGGACCCCAGCAAGCCGCGTGCGCTCGAGGTACTGAGCAGGCACGACGTCGTGCCGCTCGTCCCCCAGGCCTCCAACGTGGTGGAGCTTCCGGTTGTCGGTTCCGTGGCCGCAGGCGTGCCGACTCTGGCTGCCGAGAACATCGAATCCACGATCTCGCTCCCGACAGAGGTCGTCCGCGATGACGCGACCTTCGTGCTGCGAGTGAAGGGCGAATCGATGATCGGCGCCGGCATCTTCGACGGCGACTTCGTCGTGGTCCGCCAGCAGCCCACCGCGGCCAACGGCGACATCGTGGTCGCGCAGATCGACGACGAGGCCACGGTCAAGCGCTACTTCCGGGAGCCGGACCGCATCCGGCTGCAGCCCGAGAACCCCAGCATGGACCCGATCTACTCCCGCGACGTCACGGTGCTCGGCAAGGTGGTCGCGGTCTTCAGACGTATGTGAGCGACAGGATCCTCCGCCCGCGGACGTGGTGCGGCGAACGAACAAGAGGCGGTCCGCATCGAGCGGGCCGCCCCTTCCTGGTGCGTCTGGAACCGCTACTCCGCGGCTGCAGGTCTCCTGTGCTGGGCGAACGGTTCGAGCCGCCCGGCCACCTGGACGGATGCGCGCACGACCATGCGCGTCCCTTCCCCGGTGTGCTCCTCCGAGACGATCTGCGTGTGTTCGTGCGCGAGCGCGACCAGGTCGCCGCGATCGTACGGTACGAGGATCGTGAGCGTGACCGCCTGGCGCGCCGCCTCGGCCGCGACGCGATCCCGCAGCGTGTCCAGGCCCTCGCCCGTGAGCGCTGAGCAGATGACCGCATGCGGGTAGCGCGACACGAGCTGGGAGCGGGCCTCGTCTTCCATGGCGTCGGCCTTGTTGAAGACCACGAGCGAGGGGCGGTCGGCGGCCCCGATCTCGCCGAGTACCTCCTGAACCGCCGCGATCTGGTCGAACGCCTGGGGGTGCGAGCCGTCCACCACGTGGATCAGCAGGTCCGCCTCGCGCACCTCATCGAGCGTCGACTTGAAGGCCTGGACGAGCGAGTGCGGGAGCTTGTGGATGAACCCGACGGTGTCCGTGATCGTGACGATCCGTCCCTCAGACAGCTCCATGGTGCGCGTGGTGGCGTCGAGTGTGGCGAAGAGCTTGTCGGCAACGAGCACATCGGCGTCCGTGAGAGCGTTCAGGGTCGTGGACTTGCCGGCGTTCGTGTAGCCGACCAGGGACACACGGAATACCCCGCTCCGTACCCGTGCCTTACGTTGCAGTTCGCGCTCGCCGGCGACGTGCACCAGTTCGCGCTTGAGTTCCCCGATACGCTTGCGAGCCAACCGGCGGTCGGTCTCGAGCTGTGACTCGCCGGGGCCTCGCGTCAAGACGCCGCCGCCAGCGAACCGGTCGAGGTGCCGCCACAGGCCGCGCAGCCGCGGGAGCAGGTACTCCATCTGCGCCAGCTCCACCTGCAGCTTGCCCTCTCTGGACGTGGCGTGCAGAGCGAAGATGTCCAGGATCAGCGCGGTGCGGTCAGCGATCTTCGTCTCGGGAACTGCGTTCTCGATGTTCGCCTGCTGCGAGGGCGACAGCTCGTCATCGAAGATGATCAGCGAGGCCTCGAGCTCGCGCGCGGTCTCGGCGACCTCCTCGAGCTTGCCCTTGTGGATGAACGTCTTGGAGTCCGGCGCGCTCAGCTTCTGGGTGAGTCTGGCGACGACGACCGCGCCCGCGGTCTCGGCCAACCTCTCCAGCTCGGCGAGGGAATCGTCGACACTCCAACCACGCCCACGATCGGCCGCGACCAGCACAGCGCGGTCGACAGCCTTGTCGGTGACCGTGTGTGGTGTGAAGCGCTCGTGGGTCGACATGTGGTGGGTGCGGCTCCCCTACAGGGACGCTTCGATGCGCGAGACGGCCTCGGCGAGGCGGTCATCGGGCGTCGTCAGCGAGATGCGGATGAAGCCCTCGCCGTCGGGGCCGTAGGCGGATCCCGGCGGGACCACGACCCCGGCCTTGTCGAGGACATGTGTCGCGAACTCGGCCGACGTGAATCCGGACGGGACCTTGGCCCAGATGTAGATCGTCGCCTTCGGGGTCGCGGCCTCGATGCCGATCTTGTTCAGCGCGCCCATCACGAGGTCGCGACGTCCCTGATACATCGCGCACAGCGCGTCGATCTCGCTCTGTGGGCCCGAGAACGCCTCGATGGCCGCGTCCTGCACCGCCGTGAACACTCCCGAGTCGATGTTGCTCTTGACCGTGCCCAGCGCCTTGATCGCGGTGGCGTTGCCGCAGGCGAACGCGACACGCCAGCCGGTCATGTTGTAGGCCTTGCTGGTCGAGAACAGCTCGATCGCCACGTCCTTCGCGCCCGGGCGTTGCAGCAGGCTCGGGGCCCGGTAGCCGTCGTATCCGATCTCGGAGTACGCGTTGTCGTGGATGAGCAGGAGGTCGTTCTCGCGCGCGAAGGCGATGGCGCGGTCGAAGTACTCCTCGTTGGCGATCGCCGACGTGGGGTTGTTCGGGTAGCTGAGGAACATCATCTTCGCGCGCTTCAGGACGTCTTTCGGGGTCGATTCGAAGTCCGCCAGGAAGCCGTTGCCCTCGTTCATGGGCATCCAGTAGGTCTCGCCGCCGCAGAGGATCCCGCCGGTGTAGTACACGGGATAGCCGCAGCCCGGGACCAGCGTCACGTCGCCCGGGTCCACGAACGCCAGGAACACGTGAGCGATGCCCTCCTTGCTCCCGATCAGTGCGAGCGTCTCGGTCGCAGGGTCGACGTCGACGCCGAAACGGCGCTTCATCCAGCCCGACGCAGCCTCGCGGTACGGCTGAGACCCGTAGTAGCTGGGGTACTGGTGGTTCTTCGGTACATGGATCGCCCGGCCCATCGCTTCGACGATCCGCTCGGGCGTGGGCCTGTCGGGGTCGCCGATCCCGAGCGAGATGACGTCGACGCCCTCCGCGCGCTTGAGGGCGACCTTGCGGTCGATCTCGGCGAACAGATACGGGGGCAGGTTCGCGATGCGGTCCGCGGTCCTCACGTCGTCGTCCCTTCGTCGGGTGCTTCGCTTGCCGGAGCCGTGTCGGGCCCGGGGTGGCCCACATGCTAGCAGACGCCTTCAGCGCCGGGCGTCGCAACCCCGGCGGTCACTCCTCGTCGGGGATGCTCCAGACGCCGGTGAAGACGGTCTCCGCGGGGCCGGTCATCCCGACGCGGCCGTCCTCGCTCCACTCGATGTCGAGGTCGCCCCCGGGGAGCTCTATCGTCGCGCTGCGGCCCGTCCTGCCGGTGAGCGCAGCGGCGACAAGTGTGGCGCAGGCGCCCGTGCCGCAGGCCAGCGTCTCCCCCACTCCGCGCTCCCACACCCGCAGGCGTATGCGTCCCGAATCCACAACTTGGGCGAACTCCACGTTCGTCCTGCGCGGGAACACCGGTGCGGCCTCGACCAGCGGGCCCGTGGTGGTGACCGGTGCCGTGTCCACATCGTCGACCCACACGATGGCGTGCGGGTTGCCCATGGACACGCACGTGACGCGGACATCGCCTGCGTCAGTGGAGACGAGCGCATCGACGACCGGGTCGCCCGGGAGGGCGGTAGGGATGCTTGCCGCGTCCAGGACCGGAGTCCCCATGTCGACGCGAGCGAGCGAGAAGGCGCCATTCTCGTCGCGCACGATATCGATGCGCTTGATGCCGCCCAGGGTCTGCACGGCGATGGTGTCGCCACCGACTCGGCCCGTGTCGTCCAGGTACTTGGCGAAGACTCGCACGCCGTTGCCGCACATCTCGGCCAACGAGCCATCGGCGTTCACGTACAACATGAAGAAGTCGCCTTCGGGGTCGCTCGCGTTGCGGACGAGTATCAGGCCATCGGCGCCGATCCCGAAGTGACGGTCGCACAGCAGCTGGACCGCTTCCTCGTCGAAGTCCCATTCGTTCGCGACGTCGTCGACCACGATGAAGTCGTTGCCGCAGCCGTGCATCTTGGTGAAGCGAAGGTCCACGGGTGTCTCCCTCGAGGAGTAGGGCTCGTCGCGTGCGTTCAGGTCACTGTCCGGAGGCGTCGTCTCCCGACTCCGATTCTACCAGCGCGCGCATCGCTTCCGCGGTCTGGGAGAGTGACAGATGCGGGACGTCCAGCCAATGGACGCGGGGGTCCGCCCGGAACCAAGTCAGCTGGCGCTTCGCGTAGCGGCGCGAAGCCAGCTTGATAGCGGCGACGGCACTGGCGAGGTCGCCCGAACCGTCGAGCACGGGCACCAGCTCCTTGTAGCCGATCGCCTGTGCGGCGGTGAGAGCGCCGCGATAACCGGCGGCCAAGAGGCGCTCGACCTCCTCGACGAGTCCGGCCTCGAGCATCGCGTCCACGCGCGCGTCGATGCGGGAGTAGAGCAGCTCCCGGTCCATGGTCAGACCGATGTAGGTCGCCGGATAGTGTGGGACGCGCTCGGCGAAGTGCTCCTTCGTGTCGACATAGGAGACGCCGGCGTCTTGGAGCGTCTCCAGCGCGCGCAGCACGCGACGCGTGTTGTTGCGGTGGATGAGCGCCGCAGCTCCCGAATCGCGCTCCACGAGGAGCTCGTAGAGCGCCTCTGGCCCATGTTTGTCGAGTTCGTCTTGCAGGGCCGAGCGTGTCTGCGATTTCTGATGTCCCGCAGGGAAGCGCATCTCGTCGAGTGCGGCACGCACATACAGGCCGGTGCCCCCCACCAGGATCGGGGTCTTGCCTCTTCGCGCGACGTCATCGAGTGCACGGCGCGCGTCGACCTGGTAGAGGGCGGCCGAGTACGGGGTACCCGGGTCGACGAGATCGAGGCAGTGGTGCGTGACGCGCCAGGAGCTGGACGCGTGCTTGGCGGTGCCGATGTCCATGCCCCGGTACACCTGCATCGAGTCGGCGGAGACGATCTCGCCGCCGATCTGTACCGCCAGCTCCTCCGCGGCGGCGGTCTTCCCCACCCCTGTGGGCCCGACCACCGCGATCACACGCGGCAGACGGGCGACCGCCTCCTGGTCTTCGGCCTGTGAAGCATCAGGCATACCGGACCACCTTGAATCTTTCGAGCGAGATAGTCTCGTCGGGCCGGATGCCTCCCTTGCTCATCGCGATGGCGACCTGGTCCTCACACGTGTCGACACCTTCGAGGTCCGGCAGGAGGAGTCCACGCCTCCAGCCGCACGTCGTGATGACACCGTATACCTTGGGGTCCAGTTCGCTCATCGAAGACACGGGTTCCGGCTGCTCGAGCACGTCGACCGTGATCTCGAGCCCGGCCAACTCGTCAGGCCGCACCGGCGGGAACCTGGGGTCCTGCGAGGCCGCTGACACGGAGTTGTGCACTATCTCGGCGGCGAGCGTCGGCTGGGTGGGGCCGATCGTGCCGATGCAGCCCCGGAGTCCCGCAGGAGTGTGAAGGGACACGAATGCGCCGGCTCGCGCGGGCAGTGCGGGGTCGCTCAGCGGGTCCGGATCCGGAGCGGCACCCGTGCGGACGAACGCCTCGATAGTCTGCCTGGCCAGGCGGACCGGCTCGGAGGCGTCCTTACCGGGCATGCCGCCCTTCGTGCCGGCGGCGGGCGTGTATGCGGGCAGCCCGGCGAGGTCCGCTTCAGGGGCGAACGCGGCGGTCAAGTAGCCGACTCCCCATGGGCCCTCGTAGGACAGCACACGGGAAGCGGTGTCGGCGTGCTCGAGGAATCCCCCGAGGATGAGCAGCGAACGCCATCCGCACTCGCCCGCGTCCTCGCGCAAACCCGGGTCGATGGCCGCGATACCCGCGAAGTCACCGCGCGCGAGCAGCGTCGCGACTTCCTCATCGAACAGGTGTGCCCGCGGCGAGTAGCCGGCCGGAGCGGCCGGCAGGAGACGGTGGCTCATATCGCCGCTCGCGAGGAACGCGACGCGCCGACCGATGCGCGCGGCCGCACGCGAGACCGCCCTCCCGTACGCCGCGTGCTCCTCGGCGGAGAGGCCCGCGAACGTGAGGACCACGAGCGGATACGCGGAGCGCGGGTCCAGGAAGTACAGCGGCACCAAGACGCCGTGGTCGAGTACCGCAGTGTCGCCGCGCAGCGCGTCCTCGCGAGCGACGGCCGGCAGGCCCGCCGAGGCCGCCTCTTCAAGGATCGCGAGTGCGAGTTCGGGATCACCGGGCACGCCGTGTGAGACCTGTGGCGCGCGGAACTGGCCGAGATTCCCCTCGAATCGGTCTGCCGCGGCAGCGGTGAACGCGTCCCAGTAGCCGGGAGCATGCGGGGAGACGACGACGATCGTCTCCGGACTGAACCGGTCCACAAGGGCCCGGAGGGCCCGTAGTGCCGCTGCCGACGCGGCCGTCACCCGTGCGTCGGCTCCTCCGACCTCATCGACCATGATCGGAGGATGCGGCGCAACCAGGCCGAGGACATCGAATCCCATAGCCGATCGCACCTCCTATGAGGCAGCGCAGCGCGCCGCTTGGTCAGGCATCGTCCTTCGAGATGAGACTACCCAGCAGGAACCATGTCTGTGCGTCATCGACCAGCACGTCCGCGAATCGGCCGGCGAGGTCGGCGCCGGACCTCACGTGGACGACCTTGTTGCCACCGGTCCGTCCCATGAGCACCCCGGGGTCCCGCTTGCTCGTCCCCTCGAAAAGGACGCGCTGCACCGTGCCGACCAGCGGGACGTTCTTGGCGTGGGCGGATGACTGTATCTCGCTGACGAGGCGGGCGAAGCGGGGCTGGACCACGTCCCTGGGAACCTGCCCCGGCATGGTGGCCGCGGGCGTGCCCGCTCTCGGGCTGTAGATGAAGGTGAACGCTGCGTCGTAGGACGCGGCCCGCACGACGTCCATCGTCTCGTCGAAATCGGCCTCGGTCTCGCCGGGGAATCCGACGATCACATCCGTCGTCAGGGCCAGGTCGGGAATCGCTTGATACAACCGCGACACGAGCGCCAGGTAGTCGGCCTGCGTGTAGCTGCGGTTCATGGCCTTGAGTATCCGGTCGGAGCCGGACTGCAGCGGAAGGTGGAGATGGCGGCAGACCTGCGGTATCGATGCCATCGCCGCAATCGTCTCCTCCGAGAGGTCTTTCGGGTGGCTGGTCGTGAAGCGGATCCGCTCGATACCGGTTCCGGCCACGTCGCGCAGGAGCTCGGAGAAGGCCGGAGAACCGTACAGGTCGCGTCCGTACGAGTTGACGTTCTGGCCGAGCAACGTGACCTCGACCACTCCCTCGGCGACGAGTCCGCGGACCTCTCTGACCACGTCCTCGCGCGTCCGCGAGCGCTCACGCCCGCGCACGTACGGTACGATGCAGTAGGTGCAGAAGTTGTCGCAGCCGACCGCGATGGGGACCCAGGCGTGCCAGGGGTGCTCGCGTCGCGAGGGCAGGTCGGAGGTGAAGTCGCCTTCGGACGGGTCCTCGACCTCGACTACAGGTCGAGGTGAGTCGATCGCAGCATCGATGAGCTCGGGCAATCGCGCGAGGTTGTGCGTGCCGAAGACCACGTCGATCTGCGGCAGGGTCCGAAGGAGGGCTGCGCCATCACGCTGACCGATGCACCCGCCGACAGCGATCACCGTCCCCCGTTCCCGGCGGATGCCGGACAGTGAGCTGACTTGCCCGTAGAGGCGTTCGTCGGCGTTCTCGCGCACGCAGCACGTGTTGAACACGATCACGTCCGCGGTCTCTCCTTCTGGCGCTTCCTCAAGGCCGCGCGCCGCCAGCACGCCGGCGATCCGCTCCGAGTCATGTTTGTTCATCTGGCAGCCGAACGTGCGGACCTGGAACGTCCTCATGACCGGTACCGCCGCGCCCGCAGGCGGAGCGCCTCGACCGCTCCCTCGGGGCATCCTCCCCCGCCGATCGGGGCACTGCGCACGTCGGGCGCATGGAAGTCCGAGCCACCTGTGACGAGCAGCCCGTGCTTCGCCGCGAGCCGGGCGAACCTCCCCTGATCCGCGACGGAGTGCTCGGCGTGGAACGCCTCTATGCCGTCGATCCCGGCGGAGAGCAAGACCGGGAACGCGGACTCTCCGCTCACGCCGGGATGAGCGAGGACCGCGACACCGCCGGCCCCGTGGATAGCGTCGATCGCCTCTGCAGCGGAAAGGGTCCGCTTGCGGAAATAGAACGGCGCGTCGCGGCCGATGAGCAACCGGAACGCCGCCTCGATGGAGGGAGCGCTCCCTGCCGCCACCAGCGCGCGGGCGACATGCACCCTGCCTATCGAGCCTGAACCCGCGATCGCCTTGACCGACTCCAGATCGATCGGATGGCCTGCAGCCGCCAGAGCGGCCACCATCGTGGCAGCCCGCTCCTCGCGCTCCAGGCGGAGTCCCGCTAGCGCGCCCGCGAGGCCGTAATCACGGTGGTCCACGAGCAGCCCTAGGACGTGCACGTCACTGCCGGTCTTCTCGTCTACCGAGAGCTCGACTCCCGACAGTACGGCCGTCCTGCCGCCTGCTCCCGCGGCGAGTGCCTCATCGAGCCCGTCCGTCGTGTCGTGGTCCGTGATGGCGATGGCGGAGAGGTCCGCGGCGACAGCCGTGCACACGACCTCGGACGGCGTAAGGACGCCATCCGAGGCGGTCGTGTGCACGTGGAGATCGACCGGCATCGTGTTCGAGGCTCCGGAGAGGTGGGGTTTCGCGGGGGATCAGCGGTCGTGCATGTCCCGGGGCTCGACGAGGAGTCGTATCGCCGTGCGCTCTTCCCCGTTGATCGAGATATCGGCGAAGGCCGGGACACACGTGAGGTCGATACCTGACGGGGCGAGGAATCCGCGGGCGATGGCGATGGCCTTGATCGCCTGGTTGAGTGCTCCCGCGCCGACCGTCTGCATCTCGACGGCGCCCTGCTCGCGCACAACGCCCGCGAGAGCCCCAGCGACGGAGTTGGGACTCGAATGCGAGGACACCTTGAGGGTTTCCATTGTTGCCTCCGGTGCGGCGATTACTGGTGTGGAAGACGGCTGCGAGTGTGGTAGGACGCTGGTGACGGACCCCTGGAAGCCAACCCTGCGGCCACAGTATAGCGTACGAAAGCCCAGTTGGCTCTCACGCTCAAGCGGACGTCGAGGAACGTGCGTCGCACCCGCGGCGCGACCGCGCCTCAGTCGTCCTTCTCCACGGGGAACCTCACCGTGATGCTGTCCCTGCCGACCGTCACCTTGGGCTCCCCCGCCAGATGCAGGTAGTACCGCTCCGCGACGAGATCGAACGCTTCCTCGAGACGACGCTGGAACTCGCGTGTGTCGGATCCGGCGATCCTGAGCCCACGGCGGTCCCGGTAGATGTCGGGACGGCGCGGGTCGACCAGCTCCGGCGTGGGAGCCAAGCTCTCGAGCACGCTGTCGACCGGCTCAAGCTCGCCGCCGAGCACGCGGTGCGCGGTCCTCTCCGAGATCACGAGGCCGATGCCGGCGCACAGCGATACGAGCTCCGCTGCGTCCCCCGCCACTGCAGGCCGAAGCCAGACTGGGAGCTCCATCGGGTCGTCGCAGAAGAGGAGCTGGCGCGCGTCGAGGCGCCCGCGCGCGTGAGCGACGATCGAAGCGAGGATCTCGGTCGGTGTTCCGAGGTACACCTCTAGGTCGGGGTGCTCCACTGCGAACTCGACCACGCGACGCACGATGTTGTGGGGTCCTGTGGCGACGACAAGCTTGCCCGATTCCAGGTCGCGCTCAACGGTGGGCCACTTCGACTGGTCGGCCTTCTCGGGCAGCTTCGAGGTGTCCGACACCACGACGAGCGACGAGCCCTTGTGCGGATCGGTCGCCACGAGCTCCGCGCTCTCCACGTTGGTGCGGACGGAGAACAGGGCCATGCCCCGTCCGTGGACGCCCCAGCGGTCGATGACCATCGTGTCGAGCTTGCTCGTGACGCGCGGCTCGAAGATGCGGTCGCGCATCCCGGCCGGCACTCCGACGCCGTCGTCGATGACCGTGAGGGTGCGGATATCGCCCTCGCGGCTGTTGGCGACGTAGATCCGGCGCGAATGCGCGTCGCGCGAGTTGCGCAGCAGCTCGACGACGACATCCTCGAAGGTCCGGATGTCGTGCTTGGCCTGACGCCTCTCGGCCTCGGAGACCTTGAGACGTACGAACCCATCGCCGAGCGTCTCCTCGACCTTGACGTACTGGTCGCCGGAGACGGACGAGACGAATTCGAGCATGGAGTCGTCGGGAGTCATGTGTCTCAGTCTACCCGGGCGCTGCTGGTCGCGGTAGCGCCGTCGCGTTCCTTCCCAAGCCACACCATGCTCCAGGACTCGAACTGCTCGCGACGGAAGATCCGATAGCCGAGGCGCGCGTAGAGCGCGAGAGGCTCGACGGCATCGGCGCCGGTGAACAGTTCGAACCGGTCCGCCGACGGGAATGCGTCCTCAAGCGCGGCCATGAGCGCGGTGGCCACTCCGCGCCTGGTGAAGCCGTCATCGACGGCGAGCCGCCCGATCTCGATGATCCCGTCGTCGCGGGTCGTGGCGCGCACGGTGCCGACGACGCGCTCGTGGCCTCCATCCGGAACGACCGCGATGAACGTTCGGACTCCCCCAGACAAGAGCTGCTCGAGCTTCTCGAGAGTCTCTGTCACCGGCTGCAATCGTGTCTCAGGGACGCCGAAACTCAACGCCACGCGGCGGAAGGCAGCGCGCTGCACCCGCAGGACCTCGGGGAGGTCCTCGGATGAAGCGGTCCTCACCGCCATCCCACGCGATCTGAGGTTCGAGGGAGTCTCGGAATAGGTTGTCTCCATGCTCGCCATTGTACGAGTTGTCCGCCGGTAGACCTCCCGCACGACCGATCCGTTCGACACCGAAGGCCGCTCCGAGTGGGAGCGGCCTTCCGGTACCACCGTTCTGAAAGGGACGTCTACTTCGCGTAGTCGATCGCGCGGCTCTCGCGGATGACCATGACCCGGATCTGGCCCGGGTACTGCATCTGCTCCTCGATCTCCTTTGCGATGTCGCGCGCGAGCATGACCGAGTCCGCGTCCGAGATCGATTCGGGCTTCACCATGACGCGGACCTCGCGGCCCGCCTGCATGGCGTAGACCTTCTCGACTCCCTTGTGAGCGCTGGCCAGCTCTTCGAGCTTCTCCAGACGCTTGATGTAGCTCTCGATCGTCTCGCGTCGCGCGCCGGGCCGAGACGCGGAGATCGCGTCCGCCGCCTGCACGAGGACCGCTTCGACGGTGGAAGGCTCGATGTCGCCGTGGTGCGCTTCGATGCAGTGGACGACGTCCTTGTGCTCTCCGAGGCGCTTGGCGAGCTCGGCGCCTATCAGAGCGTGCGGACCTTCGACCTCGTGATCGATCGCCTTGCCCAGGTCGTGCAGGAGGCCGGCGCGCTTCGCGAGCTTCACGTCGACACCCAGCTCCGCGGCCATGACGCCGGCGAGGTAGCTGACCTCGAGCGAGTGCTTGAGCACGTTCTGGCCGTACGAAGTACGGAAGCGCAGACGGCCGAGTGTACGGACGAGCTCCGCGTGGACCCCGTGGATCTGCGTCTCGAATACCGCCTGCTCACCGGCCTCATGGACCTGCTGCTCGACGAGCTTCTCGGCCTTGGCGAACATCTCCTCGATGCGTGCGGGGTGGATGCGGCCGTCGGCAAGGAGCGACTCGAGGGTGACCCGTCCGATCTCGCGGCGCACCGGGTCGAAGCTCGACAGGATGACCGCCTCGGGCGTGTCGTCGATGATGAGGCTGATGCCGGTCATCTGCTCGAAGGCGCGGATGTTGCGGCCTTCGCGGCCGATGATGCGGCCCTTCATGTCGTCGCTGGGGATGTGCACGACGGAGACGGTCGACTCGGCCGTGTGGTCCGCGGCGACGCGCTGGATCGCGATGCCCACGATGTTGCGGGCCTTCTTGTCCGCCTCCTCACGGGCGCGGTTCTCGACGTCGCGGATCATCGCCGCGGCGTCATGCTTGACGTCTTCCTCGACGCGCTTGAGGAGGACCTGCTTGGCCTCGTCGGAGGTCATGCCTGCGAGTGATTCCAGGCGGGCTTTCTCCTCGGCGATGGCGTCCTCGAGGTCCTTGTCGCGCTTGTCGAGCTGGCCCTGCATGCTCGAGAGCTGGTGCTCGCGCTTGTCCAAGGACTCGGCGCGACGCTCCATCGACTCCTCGCGCTGCATGAGGCGCGTCTCAAGCGCCGTGAGCTCCTTACGGCGCTCCTTGGCGTCGGCCTCCGCGTCGGCGCGGATCTTGAACACCTCGTCCTTGGCCTCGAGGACGGCTTCCTTGTGCAGAGTCTCTGCCTGCTTCTCGGCGTCAGCGACGATGCGACCGGCTGAAGACCGGGCCGCATCGAGCTGCTTCTCTCCGAAGGTCTTCCGGAGGTAGAAACCGAGAAGGGCGCCTGCTCCGATGGCGACGATCGCGACGATCACGATGGTGACGACGTCCGGCATGCGGTCCCTCCCTTCGGGCGCGTGTATGGGTGGTGCGCCCCGTCGATAGCTTCCAAGTGGGCGCTCGCTGCCGGTCCCGCCGTCGCCCCGCGAGGGGCGCTCCGGTGCCGCGGGATCCGCGGTGACCGGAAACGACGAAGCCGGACGACGAAGCGTCCGGCAAAGGCGACACGACATGTATGCGGGATCGGCGGCCCTGTATGCGCCGCTAGAGCGCTATGGGCGCCCTCACATGTTCCGCGTTCGAGACCGAGGTCCCTCATACACAACACCGTGAGGCCGGCAGCCCCTCGGTGTGATCACATTTGCCGAGGTCAAGGATAGCGGCGGCCTAGGCGTTGGGTCAAGGACGGCGGTTCGTGCGCCACGCCGCGTGAGAGTCCGCTGCCCGGGATCAGTCGTCGTTCGCATCCGGGTCCAGGGTACCGTCCCCCGGCTCGTGCCCCGATCCCTCGAGCGCCTGGCGCGCGGCCGTGAGCGCGACCGCCGGACGGTACCCGCGCCGCACGAGACGGGCAGCTACTCGATCGACCGTGGCGCCGGAACGTGCCGCCGCTGATCGCGCAAGGTGGAGGGCCGCCTCGCGCTCCCGTTCCGGATCGAGTGCGTCGTCGAGCGCGGCCGCGGCAAGGTCCTCCGCGACGCCTGCGTCGCGGAGCTCGCGCGCGATGCGTTCGCGTCCTGCACCCCGGGCGCGCGCGAGCGTGCGGGCGCGCGCGTTGGCGAAGCGTTCGTCGTCGACGAGCCCTATCCGCACCAAGTCGTCGGCCGTGGACTCGGAGACCTGATGGCTGAAGCCGTCCTGCACGAGCCGGCCTGCAAGGCCGGCTCGTGACCGTTCCTTGGCTGTGATGAGCCGGATGGCGCGCTCGCGAGCGAGTTTGGGTTCAGCCGCCTCGATGCGGCCCGCCAGCTCGTCCAGATCGACCTCGGCAGAGACCTCGAGGTCCAGTACGGCGAGAAGGCCGGCGGGAACATCCCGCCAGCCTTCTCCGTCAAGGACGATCGTCCGCCGCCGGAATGCCGGACCGGACCTGCGGATGTCGGTGACGGTCGCCACTTGGTGAGTCTCCGCGGTGTCGACGGGCTACTCGGCGGTCTCGTCGGCAGCGGCGCCTATCGGTGCTTTCAAGCCGCTCGTCTGAGGGACGTTCAGGCGCTCGCGGATCTCGCTCTCGATCCGGTCGCGGGTATCGGTGTGCTCGCGCAGGTACTCCTTGGCGGCCTCGCGACCCTGGCCGAGGCGCTCTTCTCCACGGGTGAACCAGGATCCCGACTTGCTCACGATGCCCTCCTCGACGCCGAGGTCGAGCAGCGAGCCCTCCTTCGAGATCCCGTGCCCGTACATGAGATCGAACTCCGCCTGCCGGAACGGCGGGGCGACCTTGTTCTTGACGACCTTGGCGCGCACCCGGTTGCCGACGATGTCTGTGCCTTGCTTGATCGAGTCGATGCGGCGGATGTCGATGCGGATCGATGCGTAGAACTTGAGCGCGCGTCCGCCGGACGTAGTCTCGGGGTTCCCGAACATGACCCCGATCTTCTCGCGCAGCTGGTTGATGAAGATGCAGGTGGTGTTCGACTTGGACAACGATCCCGCGAGCTTGCGCAGGGCCTGGCTCATGAGCCGCGCCTGCAGCCCCACGGTCACGTCGCCCATCTCGCCCTCGAGCTCGGCTCGCGGCACGAGCGCCGCCACGGAGTCGATCACGACGATGTCGACAGCCCCGCTGCGGACCAGCATGTCGCAGATTTCGAGCGCCTGCTCCCCCGTGTCCGGCTGCGAGATGAGCATGTCGTCGATGTCGACCCCGAGCTTCGCCGCGTACGCCGGGTCCAGAGCGTGCTCCGCGTCGATGTACGCGGCGATCCCGCCGAGGCGTTGCGCCTCCGCGACTATGTGCAGAGCCAGCGTGGTCTTACCGCCCGACTCCGGTCCGTAGATCTCGACGATGCGCCCGCGCGGGACGCCGCCGATGCCGAGCGCGGCGTCGAGAGCGAGGGATCCGGTCGGGATCGCGGGCATCGCTCCGATGTTGGCGTGCTCGCCGAGGCGCATGAGCGAACCCTTGCCGAACTTGCGCTCGACCTGTTCCTTGGTGATCTCGAGGACCTTGTCGACCTGCTCGCGCTCCATGCGCCACGCTCCTTGGGTGATGTCGCGGACCGCGCGCTCCCGGCGCAGGGTCCTGTACCTGTGAAACTATACGAACACCTGTTCGATGTCAACGGGCGGTGGTGCTGTGGCCCGCAGTACCGAGCATGAGGACCGCAAGCCGGTCATACGTCGGTCCGGCGGCGCCCAGAGTGCTCGAGAACACCGTAGCGGAGTGGACTGACACGGTCCTGTCCGGGGCCTTTCCAGCGGCCGAAAGAATCAGCGAGCAGGCTTCGACGGCGCCGGCCCTGATCGGGCGCGGCCTTCGCGACCGAGCCAGCGTCACGTGCGCGCGGAACGGCCGCCCGTCCAGCGGGACTCCGGCCTCACGTCGTATCGACGACGCGAGCATCGCGGCGTCGTCCTCCGCGCCAGAGAGCGTCGCCCACAACATCGAGGCGTGCCCTCGCGAGGGCACGGCGCGCGCTCCCGACAGCGTCAGGTCGAAGGGCGCGATCGGTCCAAGCGCGCCGGGCAGGCGTTCGAGGAGCGGCGCGAGAGACGCTTCCGGGACCGTACCGAGGAACGCAAGCGTCACGTGGAGCAGGTCCGGAGCGACCGCCTTTTCCCCGCGCCAGGACGGCTCGAGTGTGAGAAAGGTCTCCACGGCGCCGGAGATGACCTGTCGCGTCGCCCGCGGCAACTCGATCGCGACGAAGACGCGGGCGGGCACCGCGCCACGCTACCCGGCCCGAAGGGCCCGCCGCAGCAGGTCCAGCGCGGTCATGACCGCGCGCTCGCGAACGAAGTGCCGGTCCCCGCCGAAGCGGCGCATCTCTGCCCGGACTCCCTCCGCGCCGGCGACCCCGAACCAGACCGTGCCCACCGGTTTCCCGGCGGTGCCGCCCTCAGGACCCGCGATGCCGGTCACGGAGACCGCGAGACCGGCGCCGGTGACGTCACGTGCGCCAGAGGCCATCGCCATTGCGACCGCGTCGGACACCGCGCCGAACGTCCGCAGAAGTGCGGGGTCGACGCCGAGCAGCGTGGTCTTCAGGTCGTCGGAGTACGTGACCGCTCCCCCGACGTACACCGCGGAGGACCCGGGCACCTCCGTGAGTGCGCCGGCAACGAGGCCTCCGGTGCACGATTCGGCGGTCGCGACCGTCACGCGGGCGACACGTGCGCGGTCGAGAACGACCTGGGCGAGACTACGCCCGTCGGTCGAGTAGCACGACTCCCCTATCCGCTCGGCGATGTTCGCTGAGACGGCGGCTAGCTCCGTTGACCCGGCGCCGCGATCGAACAGGACGACGCGGACGTCGCCCGGGGCCGCGAGCACCGTGAGCTCGATATCCGAGCGGCCTCCCAGCACATCCTGCGCGGCCATCTGCAGGTCCGACTCCGAGACCCCCGCGCAGTGCAGCACCGCCGGAGCCGCGGGACCTGAGGGGCGGCCCGAGAGGTACGCTTCGAGCAGCGGCCGCATCTCGCGAGGAGGGCCGGGCAGTAGGACGAGCTCGCCGCGAGTCGTCGGCACGACCTGCCCTGGTGCGGTGCCGAGTACCGCGTCGAGCACCCGGGCGCCGTCCAGCACATCCGCCTGGACGAAGACCTGCTCGGCCGCGCGAGGGTCGGAGTGCCTGGCCGCCACCGCGGCGAGGCCGGACTCGATGCGCCGGTCGCGGCACATGCTGATGCCCAGCGCTGCTGCGGCCGCCTCGCGCGTCACATCGTCGTGAGTGGGTCCCAGGCCGCCAGTGACCACGACGAGGTCGTAGGAGGCCGTACAGCGCCTCAGATGGGCAACGAGCGAGTCGGCGTCGTCCGCTACCGACACCGCTTCACGCACGTCGATCCCCACCGCGGCGAGCGCGCGCGCGATCTCGGAGGTGTTGGTGTCGACTGCGAGCCCGCGGACCAGCTCGGTACCGACGGTAACGATCGCTGCGTCGGCCGGAACGGTCACGGCCGGTCCTCTGCCTTGGCCGGCGCGCCGCTCCACGGCCCGGCGATGACCTCGCGTGCGTGGTAGAAGTAGTCGGCCGCCGACCAGATCGTGAGCGCGAGCGCCACACCCATCACGACCCAGGACGCGATGGTGAACGCCTCGGCGTAGCCCGCGAACGCCTGAGCGTTCTTGAGGATGAACATGACCAAGGCGATGATCTGGAAGACGGTCTTGACCTTGCCCCATGGAGACGCTGCGATCACGACGCCCTCGGCCACGGCGACCATCCTCAGGCCCGAGACCACCAGCTCACGCCCGATGATGACGATCGCCACCCAACCGGGAAGGCTGCCCAACTGGACGAGGCCGACCAGAGCGGCGGTCACGAGCAGCTTGTCGGCCAGAGGGTCGATGAACTTGCCGAAGGTCGTGACCTCGTTGCGCGAGCGCGCGACGTAGCCGTCGACAGCATCGGTGGCCGCAAGCACGGTGAAGACCGCCGCGGCCAGCCATGGCCTCCAGTCGGTCCACTCAGCCGCATACTGCCCGAGCAACACCACGAGGAACACCGGGATGAGGGTCATCCTGATGAGGGTTATCCAGTTCGCTATGCCGAGCCTGCGCACCTACCGCACCTCTCCGATGAGGTCGTATCCGAGAGATCCCGTGATCTCTGCGTTCACGATAGCGCCAACGGCGCACGGGGTGTCCAGAAGCACGATCCCGTCGATCTCAGGGGCCTGGCCCCGGTGACGCCCGACCGTGGTCTCCTCTTCGTCGACTCCCTCGACCAGTACTTCGAAGGTCGAGCCAACGAGCGCAGCGACGCGCTCGAAGCCGATCTCGTCTGCGGTGTCGCGGAGTCTCTGGGCACGCGCGATGCGGGTACGCTTCGGCACCTGGTCGGGCATGACCGCTGCCGGCGTCCCTTCTTCGGGCGAGTACGGGAAGACCCCTACGTAGTCGAGCCTGGTCTTGCGCACGAAGTCGAGCAGCCGCTTTGAGTCCTCGCGCGACTCGCCCGGGAACCCGGCGATCAGCGTCGTGCGCAGGGCCACTCCCGGAAGCAGGTCGCGCACCACGCCGATGAGGCGAGCATACTCGCTCGCATCCCCACGGCGTCCCATCCGGCGCAGGACGTCCCGTGACGCGTGTTGGAGCGGCATGTCCAAGTAGCGGCACACCACGGGAGAAGCCGCCATGACCTCGAGGAGCTCGGGGGTGATCTCGTCAGGTTGAACGTACATCAGGCGGAGCCATGCCAGCCCCTTGACGCGCGCAAGGGCCTGCACGAGCGCTGCGAGCACCGGCTGGCCGTGGAGGTCCCTTCCCCATGACGACGTGTCCTGGCCGATCAGGATGAGTTCGCGTGCGCCTCCCGCGACGAGAGCGCGGGCCTCCGCCAGGATCTCGTCGGCGGGACGCGACTTGTAGTCGCCGCGGATCGACGGGATGACGCAGAACGTGCACGAGCGGTGGCAGCCGTCCGATATCTGCAGGTAGGCGGACGGGCCCGGAGCGAGTCGCGCCGCGGGGAGAGTCGTCGTGGGGACCGAGACGTCCAGCACGTCCGCGAGCACCTCGGCGAGGCGGCCTTCTTCGAGGACCGGGACGAAAGCGTCCACTTCCGGCATCGAGTCGCTCAGATCGGACCCGTACCGTGAAGGCAAGCAGCCGGTCACCACGAGCCGGCGAGCGGCGTTCGCGGACTTCCATTCGCCGACCACGTCCAGGATGACCGCGATCGACTCCTCCGTGGCCTCGCGGATGAACGCACACGTGTTGAGGACGACCGCATTCGCCGCATCGATGTCCGCGACGAGGTCGAACGCGCCGGTGAGCGACGCGGCCATGCGGTCCGAGTCCACCTCGTTCTTGGGACAGCCGAGGGTGACGAAAGCGACGCGCGGGCGGGGGCGACGGGGCATGTCGGCGGCGCTACCGGCGGTTGGTGAACTGGAGCGGGATACCGTAGTCGACGCCCTTCACGAAGGCGATCACCTTCTGGAGCTCGTCGCGGCTCGGTGAGAACACCCGGAGCTTGTCGCCCTCGATCTGCACCTTCGCCTTGAACTTCTCGTCCCGGATGTCCTTGTTGATGCGCTTCGCCAGCGTGTCCTCGATGCCGTTGACGATGGTCGCCGTCAAGCGCACCCAGCCACCGCTGGCGGCCTCGGCTTCCCCCCACTTGAGGGCCTTCAGGTCGATCCCGCGCTTGATGACGCTCGTGCCGAGGATGTCGATGACCTGTCGGGCCACGAAGTCCGACGGGGCCTTCACGAGGATCGTGGAATCGTGCTTGTCGAGCGTGACTTCCGCCTTGGTGGCCTTCAGGTCGAACCGCTGCGCGATCTGACGGTCGGTCTGCTGGACCGCGTTGTCGACCTCCTGCATGTCGACTTGGCTGACTATGTCGAAGCTCTCTTCCTTGGCCACAGTCCGGCCTCTCTCTTCAGGCGCCGGGAGGTCCCGGCTGTGGAACGGGGCGCCGCGGTCCGTGCAGCGTCAGTTGGTCGCAGTGAGGGTCAGGGGCTCTCCCGCGGTGACGGCTACGGTCGCGCCGTCGCGGGTGACGACGACCGCATCCGGATTGCCGATCACCAGCACCGCTGTGTCCTTGACCAGGTACTCCTTGCTCGCGCCGTCCTGCATCGACCCGTTGAAGTCGACGTGTCCGTCGATCGTCACCTTCACCGATGAAGCGAGTCCGGTGCGGACCGAGATCCGCAAGGTGAACCCGAGGCTCTCGGTCGTCGTGTTCGTCGCATCCACGGAAGCCGTGGCTCCGGCCGATGCCGGTGTGCTTGTCGAGCTGGGCGGAAGGCCGGTGAGCGCCGGCACGAGCCATCCTGCGATCACGCACAGCAGCAGCATCACCACGACGACACCCACGACCACAGCGATCCACACGTTGCGCGGGATCTCGTGCGCGCGGTCCCTGCGCGGGACGACGGTATCGGCGGGGATGGCTGCGAGGTAGCGGTCGATCGGCGAGACCCTTCGGACCGTGTCGCGCGACTCCGAGCGGAACTGCTCGAGAAGCGGCTCGGCCGGGATCTCGAGGTAGCGGGCGTAGCTCTGGATGTAGCCCTTGACGTACGCCGGACTCGGCAGGTCGTCGTATCGGCCCTGTTCGAGCGCGTCGATCAGCCGGGAACGGATCTTCGTTCCTTCGACGACGTCCGAGAGCTGTTTGCCCTGGCGACGTCTCTCAGCTGAAAGGATCTCTCCGACGGTGGGCATAGACTCGCGTCCCGATAGTGGCGGCGGGCGCAGCGGCCCGGTCTCGTCAGCGATTGTAGCGCAGGCCCGTGCGTCCGGACGTCACGAAGGGGCAACGCCGCAGGTTGCGCGGCAGCTAGTAGCCTTCGTCACGATCGTCGCTGCGCTCGAACGCCTTGATGGACTCGAGCTCTTCGACGTCGGCGAGCACCTCACGTGGCTTGCTGCCGTCCGGAGGCCCGACTATCCCCTTCCGCTCCAGGATGTCCATGATCCGACCGGCGCGCGCGTAGCCGACCTTCAGGCGCCGCTGGAGCAGCGAGGTGGATCCCATGCGCGAGGTCACGACGATGTCCGCGGCGTCCCAGGTCAGCGGGTCGTCGTCTCCCCCGTCATCCATGCCACCGCCGGTCATCGTCTTCGTGTGCAGGATCTCCTCGTGGTACTCCGGCTCCCCCTGCTTCTTGAGGAAGTCCACCACGCTGTTGATCTCGTCCTCGGCGACGTAGGCGCCCTGGACCCGCTTCGGCTTGGCCAGCTGAGGTGTGGACAGCAGCATGTCGCCGAGGCCGACCAGCTTCTCGGCACCCGACGTGTCGAGGATGACGCGCGAGTCGATGCCGGACGAGACGGCGAAGGCGATCCTGGTCGTGATGTTCGTCTTGATGAGGCCCGTGATGATGTCGGTCGAGGGACGCTGCGTCGCGACGACCAGATGGATGCCTGCGGCGCGGGCAAGCTGCGCGAGCCGGACGATCGAGTCCTCGACCTCGCGCGCGGCGACCATCATGAGGTCCGCGAGCTCGTCGATGACGATCATCAGGTACGGCATCGGCTCCAGGCCATCGGGCAGGGTGCCGGCGCGTGCCGCCTCGTTGTAGGCCGCGATGTTGCGCACTCCCGCCTTCTGGAGCCGGCGCAGGCGGACCTCCATCTCGGAGACGGCCCATGCCAGCGCGCTCGCGGCTTCCTTGGCCTCTGTGACGACCGGGACGTACAGGTGAGGGATCCCGTTGTACATGGACAGCTCGATGCGCTTCGGGTCGATGAGGATGATGCGAACCTCGTCGGGGGTCGAGCGCATGATCACGGACATCAGCAGCGAGTTGATGCACACGGACTTGCCGGTGCCGGTGGATCCGGCGATGAGCATGTGCGGCATCTTGGCCAGGTCGAGCACGATGCTGTCTCCCCCGACGTCCTTGCCGATGCCCAGCATGAGTGGGCTGGTGTCGGGGACGCTTCCCGAAGCGATCACGTCGCCCAGGGTGACTATCGTACGGTGCTCGTTCGGCGCTTCTATGCCGATGAGCGACTTGCCCGGGATCGGAGCGAGCACGCGCACCGTGGGGGTCGCCAGCGCCAATGCGAGGTCGTCGGAGAGCGCCGTGACGCGGTTCACCTTGATGCCCTTGGCGATCTTGACCTCGAACAGGGTGACAGTCGGGCCCGCGATCCAGTCCTCAACCCTTGAGGCGATGTCGAACGTCGCCAGCGTGGACTCGATGACGGCGGCGGTGTTCTTGAGCTCCTTGTCCGACGCGCGCGATGCCGCGGCGTTGACCGGGCTGATGCGCAGCATGGAGAGCGCCGGCAACTCGAAGGTGGTGTCGCGACGCGGTACCTGCGCCCGCACGACCGGCGCGGTCTTGCGCTGAGCCTCCGGGTCGCGTCGCGGCCGTGCCGGGGGCTCGATCGCCATCTCGTCGTCGAGGTCCTGCATCGGCAGTGTCTTGGCGCCCGGGCCGAGCTGTCTGCGCGCCGCAGGGCGTGCGGGCTCCGCGTCCCGGCGGCTGAGCAGGTCCATCGACCTGTCCCACACGTCGGCGAGGCTCACACCTGTGGCCAGGACGACTCCGACGAGGAAAGCGCCGACGAGGATGACGTACGAGATCGCGCTCGACAGCAGGACCGTCAGGCCCCAGGCGATGCCTCCGCCGATGTAGCCGCCACCCGAAGGCGACAGGAAGTAGCTGGTCCACGTGACCGACTTCGCCGCGCCCTCGGACGGGAAGGCCACCGCGGCCGAGAACATCGAGATGACCGACAGGAACACGATCGCGAGACCGGCCCCGATCGCCACCTCGCTCACGGGCCGGCGGTCGAACACGAGCGAGACCGCCCATACGAGCAGCAAGAGCGGTATCGCAGTGGCGCCGACGCCCACGGCGCGGAGGAGGACGAGCCGGATCATCTCAGGAACAGGCGCTGTGATGTCGAACCACACCGCGATCGCCACGGCGATGGCGAGTACGACCAGAGCGATGCCGGCGATGTCGTGGGAGACGCCGGGGGCGTCGTTCGCCGGGTGCCTCCCCTGGCGGGAGCCCGGCTTGGAACCCGTCGACGCGGTGCGCCCCTTCGAGGCGCGCCCGGAAGTCACCTTGTTCGCCACGGCCCCCATCCTCCGTCGTGAGCTGAGATTCGCGATCTTGCGGGTCCCGCCGCACCGACGTGGGCGCGGCGGCTACCCCTCAGGCAGTATAGCCCGACGCCGCTGTCTCCCGCGCGGCCTGCCGGAGCCGTCAGCCCCTGATGAAGAAGAGCGCGATGACCCCGATGCCCAGGGCGATCCGGTACCACATGAACACCGAGAATGAGTGCTTCCTCACGTAGCCGAGCATCCAGCGCATGAGCAGTGCGGAAGACACGAAGGCCGCGAGGAAGCCGATCACGAACTCTCCGGAGAGCAGCAGGTGCAGCGGAACCTTCCGCAGGCCCCAGACCGCCGCCCCGGCGATGATCGGAAGCGCAGCCATGAAGGAGTACTTCGCCACGGCCTCGCGCGACAGCCCCGTGGCGCGTCCAGCGGTCATCGTGGCGCCCGAACGCGAGACGCCGGGAATCAAGGCCACGGCCTGCGAGAGCCCGATGAGCAGGGCACGCAACCAGTTCATCTTCTCGAGCGGCTGCTTTCGTTCGGTGTGGCGGTCGACCGCCCAGAGCAGCACGCCGAAGGCGATAAGCGTGACACCCATCATCAGGGGTGCCCACGTGTTGACCCCGGGGTCGGCGAACGCCTCGATCTGGCTGTCGAACAGCACCCCCATGATCGCGCCGGGGACGGATGTCAGCAGCAGGAATCCCACGAAGAGCAACGCCGGACGCTCGCGGCGCACCGCTCCTTGGACGAGCGAGCGCCAGTCGACCCACAGCGCGATGAGGATCGCGACGGCGCTGCCCGCGTGAAGGGCGATGTCGAAGGCCGCGGCCATGTCCGTGTTGGCCAGGAACGGCAGGTTCTGCACTCCGAACGCCCAGGGCACGAGCTTGAGGTGTGCGGTGGATGAGATCGGGAGGAACTCCGCCACGCCCTGCACCAGGCCGAGGATCGCTGCCCAGAGAAAGCTCACCCTAGACCTCCATGATGACGGGGATGATCATCGGCCGCCTGCGGAGCGTCTCCCAGACGAACTGCGACAGTGCGTCGCGGATCGCGCGCTGGATGATGCCGCGGTCGGTGGCGCCTTCCTTCTGCATGCGGGCGAGCGCCTTCGTGACCCTGGCGCGCGCCTGGTCGAGTATCTCGGCGGAATCGGCGATCGGAAGGCCGCGGATGATCAGCTCCGGCTCTCCCACGACCTGTCGGGTCCGCGCGTCGATCGCCACGACGATCGTCGCGATGCCGTCCGAGGACAGTTTCTGGCGATCGCGGATCACGATGTCGCCGACGTCACCGACACGCAGGCCGTCGACGTAGACGACCCCGGCCTCGGGGATGCGCTCCGAGATCCGGGCGCCCTTCTCGGAGATCTCGAGGCAGTCGCCGTTGTCCATCACGAAGATGTCCTTCTCGGCGATGCCCACCGACCGCGCTATGTTCCGATGTGCATACAGGTGACGGGTCTCCCCGTGGATCGGCATGAAGAACTGCGGCTGCGTCAGAGCAAGCATGAGCTTGAGCTCCTCAGCGGCGGCGTGACCGGAGACGTGCACGTCCGCGACGCTCTTGTCGAAGACCTCCGCGCCGGCCTTGTAGAGGCGGTTGACGACCCGTGAGACCGCCTTCTCGTTGCCGGGGACAGGCGAGGCCGAGATGACGACGGTATCGCCGGGCTGGATCGTGACCGCACGATGGTCGCCGTTCGCCATCCGTGCGAGCGCGGACAGGGGCTCACCCTGGCTGCCGGTGGAGAGGATGACGATCTTCTCGGGCGGGATGTCGGCGGCCTCGTAGGCGTCGACGATGTTCTCCGGATCGATGTGCAGGTATCCGAGCTCGCGTGCGATGCCCGTGTTCTTGATCATGCTGCGGCCCGTGACGACCACCTTGCGCCCGCACGCCACAGCGGCGTCGCAGACCTGCTGGAGGCGGTGTATGTGGCTGGAGAAGGACGCGACGATGACACGTTGCGGGGCGTTCTCGATGATCTCGTGCAGCGCCCTGCCGACCTCGCGTTCCGGTCGAGTGAAGCCCCTGTTCGCGGCTCCGGTCGAGTCGCTCATGAGAAGGACGATGCCGTCCTTGCCCGCTTTGGTCAGCGCGGCGTAGTCGGTGAGCTTCCCGTCGATGGGCGTCTGATCGAACTTGAAGTCGCCGGTGTGCAGGACAGTGCCGACCGGCGTGCGGATCAGCAGCGCTACCGAGTCCGGGATCGAGTGATTCGTCTGGACGAAGTCGAACCCGAAGATCCCGAGCGTGACGTGCATGCCCGGCTTGATCACGCGCAGCTTCGGCTTGACGATGTTGTGCTCGGCGAGCTTGCCTTCGATGAGGCCGCAGGTCAGCCGGGTACCGAGCACCGGCACGGCGACCCCCAGGTCCTTGAGCAGGTACGGCAGCGCACCAGTGTGGTCCTCGTGACCGTGGGTGATGACTATGCCGCGCAGCTTGTTCGCGCGCTTCAATACGTAGGAGTAGTCGGGCAGGACGAGGTCGACCCCAGGGAGCTCAACGTCGGGGAACATGAGGCCGGCGTCGACGATGACCATGTCATCGCCGTACTCGAATACCGTCATGTTCTTGCCGATGCCGTCGAGCCCGCCGAGCGGGATCACCCGCAGGACGTGCTTGCGCGCTGTCATATGTGTGCTTCTCTCGTGCGACCTTCGCGAGAAGGCCACTTCGTGTCGATGCCGCGTGCCCCCGGGTCTCCCCGAAGGGGTACGCGACTACTGTGGGTCAGTGTTCTATGCGAGGCCGATGTGGGACAGGACGCGCCCCAGTTCGGCCGACTGCTCCGGTGTGGGTGGTACGAGCGGCAGCCGGCAGGTCCCCACGGGGAAGCCGGTCTGCGCGAGCGCGTCCTTGACCATGATCGGGTTGGCGGTCATGAACAGCGTCTTGAAGAGCGGAAGAAGCCTGAGATGTGTGGCCAGAGCGGCTGTGTGCTCCCCCGCTGCCTGCGAGTAGACCATCTGCCGCATCTGCGGCCCTGCGACATGGCTCGCGACCGATATGACTCCGGTCGCGCCGACGCCCATCATCGGCAGGGTGTCCTCGTCATTTCCCGACAGTACCTCGAAGCCCTCGGGCGCGCCCTCGACGATCCGGGCGATCTGGCCCAGGTCACCCGAGGCCTCCTTCACGGCGACGATGTTCGGGCAGTCATGGGCCAGACGCAGCGTGGTCTCCGCGGTCATGTTGACCACGCATCGGCCCGGGATGTTGTAGAGGATGACCGGGACGTCCACCGACTCCGCGATCGCGCGGAAGTGCCGATACAGGCCTTCCTGCGGAGGCTTGTTGTAATACGGGACGACCGCCATGATCGCGTCGACGCCCAGCCCCGTGACGCGCTGCGCGAACTCGACCGAGTCGGCCGTGCAGTTGTCGCCGGCGTTCGCGATGACGGGAGCCTTGCCGCCGACCGCGTCGATCACCGCACGGAACAGCTCGAGCTTCTGGTCGTAGAAGACCGTCGGAGATTCGCCGGTGGTGCCACATACGACCAAGGCTTGGCTCCCCTGTTCAAGCAAGCGGTGCGCCAGCAGCCCCGCCCGAGGCAGGTCGAGTTCCAGATCCTGGGTGAACGGCGTCACCATCGCCGTGATGAGGCGGCCGAAGCGGGGCGAGGCCATGATCTTCAACTCCTTGGCGTGACAGGCGGGCCGGCGGGGTCCCTTCGAGCGGCCTTGCGGCCCTCGCGGCCGGATGCCCGGCGCAGCGTTGTGCTTCATTGTGCCACAGGGAAGCAGGAACCGCCGATGTGCGAGGCGCAGCGTCACACGACTGTCATGCGTGCGATCCCGGCTTTGAGTCGCTCTCAGCGACCGATGACGAGCGGGCGGGCCTGCAGCATCCAGGCGACTCCATCGGCAAGTGCGAACTCGACGACCGCCGGGCCGTCCACGAGTGGTTCTGCCCTCAGGGCGAGAGTGGCGGTGGCGCATGTCTCGGCCTCGGTCATGCTCGGTGAGTGCACGAGCTCCGGGACCACCATGCGCTGCACCACGGCGCCCTCATCGTCGATCGTGAGGCGGACGTGCTTCGGGTGCAGCTCCGAGGAGGTCAACCGCAACCGGTCGCGCGAGAGCGTGAACCGGTCGGGCGGCACGGTGCCCGCGACGATCGCCTCGCCGAGTCCGAAGCAGCTGTCGATGACGATCCTCGACGGGTCGCCGGTCTGGGGGTCGGCGGTGAAGACGACGCCCGAAGCGGAGGCCGGCACGAGGTGCTGCACGACAACAGCGACGTTGACCTCCGTCTCCGAGAGCTGGGTATGCAACCGATGGGCCCAGACCGCGTTGCCCCAGAGAGAGGCCCAGCAGTGCTTGACCGATCTGAGCATCGCGTCCGGACCAGCCGCGAAGTAGGTACCATGTCGGCCCACCAGCGGCCCCGACGGCATGTCGGCCTCGGTGACGGAGGATCGGACCGAGACGCTGGAGCTGCCGAGCGCAGCGAAGCTCGCCAGGACCTCCTTCTCCATCTCGGGGTCGAGAGGCGTGTGCGTGATCGCGGCGCGGATCCTCTGCAGGATCGGGCTCAGCGCGAGGTCGGGAGCATCGGACGGGACCTGCCGGAGTATCGCTCTGAGCGAGTCGACGCCGGAACGGGCCGCGTGCTCCCTGTAGACGCTTGCGACGATACAGAAGCCGGCGGGCACCGGCAGGCCGGCGCGATCGAGCAGTGAGAGCGACCGGGCCTTCGTGCCTACAACCATCGGGTCCTGCGCGTCATGGATGGGGATGACCATCCCGGTGCGTTCGCTCATGCCCCGCGACCCCTCTCGCCTGTCGGCTTCTGCGTGGTGCGATTCCTACTCTACTCCGAGTCCGAACGCCTTGTGCAGGGCGTCGACGGCCGTCGTCGCCTGCGCGTCGCCGACGAGCACAGAGATGGTGTAGTGGGAGTCCGCCGACTGCAGGATCTCGATGCCGACGGCGGACAGCGCCTCGGCGATCCGTGCCATGACGCCGGGGACGCCGTGCATGCCCGCGCCCACGAGCGTGACCTTCGCCAGGCCGTCTTGTCTGGTGGATCGCAGGCGCAGCAGGCCGAGGAGGGCCGCCGCCTCGTCCGCCGAGGCGGACTCAACAGAGAAAGCGAGCCTTCCATCGACCGGCGTGAACATGTCGAGGGACACGCCCTCGTCGGCCATTCGGCGGAAGATGGCGGTCACGGCCGCTCCGCGCTCCGGGGCGTCCGGGAGGGTGACGACGAAACGCGTGACCCCTTCGGCGCGGCTCACCGCTGTCGCAACACGGCGGGCGACGCCGACAAACGTCTCGGCGCTGGCGACGAGCGTGCCCCGCGACGACCCGTCGGTGTTGAGGACGCGTACCGGGACACCCGCGGTCATCGCGATCTCGGCGGCCGGGGCGTGCATGACCTTGGCCCCTGCACGCGCCATCTGGAAGAGTTCCTCATACTGCAGCGAGTCCAGCACGCGGACCCCGTCGCAGGTGCGGGGATCCGCGGACATGACGCCGTCGACGTCGGTATGGATCTCGACCGCGTCCGCGCCGAGGGCCGCGCCGATCGCGCATGCGGTGGTGTCGGAGCCGCCTCGGCCCAGGGTCGTGGTCTCGCCGGCCGGCGAGACGCCCTGGAAGCCGGTGACGACCGGGACGAGGCCGCGCGCGAGTGCGTCCGTGAGGGGGACGGGGTCGATGGCCAGCACTGCGGCGTCGCCGAACTCCCCGTCCGTCAGCACGCCGGCGCCGCGACCTGTCAGCGCATAGGCTGCGACGCCCGTCGCGCGGAGCTCGTGGGCGAGCACGACCGCTGAGATCACCTCGCCGCACGACGAGAGCAGATCGGCCTCCCGCCGATCGGGCGCCACAGCGCCGAGCAATCCGAGCAAAGTGTCCGTGGCGTAGGGCTCCCCCGCCCGGCCCATCGCGGAGACGACCACGATCACGTCGGCGCCGCCTTCCACGCGACCGCGCACGCGCGCGCAGACGTGCGCGCGCGAGTCCGGCGTCGCGACAGAGGTGCCGCCGAACTTCTGAACGATCAGCGGACGGCGCGACGTGTCACCATCGCTCACGCGTCCATCAGCTCCTCGAGCCCTACGACGAGCCCGCTTCGCACGACGACGCCCCGTATGGCCATCACGACGCCGGGCATGAACGACGTCCGGTCGATCGAATCGTGCCGGATGGTCAGCGTCTGGCCCTGGCCGCCGAACAGCACCTCCTGGTGCGCGACCAGCCCGGGAAGGCGCACCGAGTGGACCGGGATGCCGGCCACCTCAGCGCCGCGCGCACCCTCGAACACCTCGGTCTCGCGTCCAGGCGCGTCGGGGGCTTCACGGCGGGCGGCTGCGATTCGCGCCGCGGTATGGATCGCGGTCCCGGACGGAGCGTCGAGCTTGCGATCGTGGTGCAGCTCGATGATCTCGACGTGGGGCATGTAGCGCGCGGCTGTCTCGGCGAAGCGCATCATCAGCATGGCGCCGATCGCGAAGTTGGGAGCCACGAAGAGGCACACACCTTCCGGCGCGTCCTCTGCGATCCCCGCCCAGCCTTCGGCCCCGACGCCGGTCGTGCCCACCACGCAATGGACGCCTGCGTCGAGTGCGGCGCGGACGTTGCTCTCCACGACTGTCGGGACGGTGAAGTCGACCAGGACGCGCTGACCGGAGCCGGCGAGCGCCTCGTGCAGGTCGGCGGTGACGTTGATCGTCCCGCCGGCGCCGTCATCGAGCAATGTCCCTGCTGCGCCGGGATCGACCGCCGCGGCCACGCGCATGCCTTCCGCCGCGGTCACGGCGCGGACGACCTCCCGACCCATCCTGCCTGCCGCGCCGGTGACGATGACGTCGATCATCTGGCTCACTCCTTCGATCGGAAGGTCAGGCTATACGAGCAGCGCGTCCATCTCGGCTTCCGTATGCGGTCCGACCACTGCGAGAGTGCGCGGCCCGCCCAGCGTGGCTATCACGACGCGGTGGACGTCGGCAAGACTGACCGCCGCGTAGCGCTCCATCACCTCGTCGATAGACAACAGCTCCAGCGAGCCGACCTCAGCGCCGCCGAGGCGCATCATGCGCCGGTTCGTGTTCTCAAGGCCCAGCACGATGCTTCCCTCGACCGAGTCCTTGGCGCGCGCCAGCTCCTCGGCAGTGATCCCCGACTCGAGCACCTTGCCGACCTCCTCCGTGATCAGGGTGATGACCTGCGCTGTGTTGTCGGGGCGAGTGCCGGCGTAGACGGTGAACCCGCCGGTCTCGGCGTGACGGCTCAGGTAGGACTGGACCGCGTACGCGAGTCCGCGCTTGTCCCGGATCTCACGGAACAGCCGGGATGCCATGCTGCCGCCGAGGACCGCGTTGAGAAGGTCCATGGCGAACCTGTCCGGGTCGTCGGCGGCGAGCGCGAGGGTGCCCCAGCAGATGTGCGCCTGCTCGAGGTCCTTGTTCACCACGGCCAGGCGACGCTCGCCCTTCGGCGCGCTCAGCGCTCGTGTCGCACGCTCCCCCACCGGCAGCCCGCCGAGTGCCTCGGACGCCATGTTCACGACCGCGTCGTGCGACAGGTTGCCCGCAGCGGCGACGATGATGTCGCCGGTCCGGTAGTGGCGTGAGGTGTACGAACGAAGGTATGCGGGGGTGAAGGCCCCGACGGTCTCCCGCCGGCCGATGACCGGCAGTCCCAGCGGATGGCCCGCCAGAAGCGTCTCGGTGAACAGCTCGTCGGCCTTGTGGTCCGGAGTGTCCTCGATGCGCGAGATCTCCTCCAGGACGACCCCGCGCTCGGAGAGCGCTTCCGCCTCGCCGAAGGACGAGTTCACGACCATGTCCGCCAGGATCGAGAACGCCTCGGGGCCGTGATGGTCGACCGCTCGAGAGAAGTAGCAGGTCGCCTCCTCGCTGGTGAAGGCGTTGACCTCGGCGCCGAGACGGTCGAACGCCTCGGAGATCTCCGAGGTCGAGCGGGTCGGCGTGCCCTTGAACATCATGTGCTCGAGGAAGTGGGATATGCCCGCCTCAGCCGGCTCCTCGTCGCGACTGCCCGCCGCCACCCAGATGCCGACGGCCATCGAGCGGACAGAGGCGATCTTCTCGGTGATGACGGTGACGCCGTTCGCAAGCACGGTGCGTTCGTAGAACACGGGCTTCCTCGTTTCTGACGTCGCGCATATGTGCGCGCATTGCTCAGGATACGCGACGACCCGGCCCCGGGACGCCCCCGTTGAGGGGCCGTCACGCGAAGCCGGGTCGCGAGTTGCGTATCAGCGTGCTGTGGACCTAGTGGTGGCGCCGGGCTCCGCCACGGTCGCCGCCACCGCTGTGCGGACGGTCGCCGCTGGGCCTGGGCCCGCGGTCGCCGCTCGGACGGGACGCGCCGGTCGAGGGAGGTGCGTCCGGCGGATCGATCCGGCCGAGCGACACCTTGCCCTTGTCGTCGAGGTCGATGATCTCGACTTCGATCTCGTCACCGATGGAGAGAACGTCCTCAACCTTGTCCACGCGGCCCTTGGCGACCCGCGAGATGTGCAGCAGGCCGTCCTTGCCCGGGAACAGCTCGACGAACGCGCCGAACGGCTGGATGGAGACGACACGGCCGTTGTACTTCTCGCCGATCTCCGGCTCCTTGATGATCATCCGGATGCGGGCGACAGCTTCCTCGCCGCCCTTGTCGCGGCTGGCGATGTAGACCGTGCCGTCGTCGTTGACGTCGATCTGCGCGCCGGTGGCCTCGATGATCGAGCGGATCATCTTGCCACCCGGGCCGATGATGTCACGGATCTTGTCGGTCGGGATCTTGATGGTCAACACCCGCGGCGCGAACTCGTTGAGCTCGGCCCGCGGCTCGGAGATCGACTCCATCATTTTGCCGAGGATGAACGCGCGGCCTTCCTTGGCCTGCATGAGCGCCTTGCGCAGGATGTCGACGGAAAGTCCCTTGGCCTTGTTGTCCATCTGCATCGCCGTGATGCCGGCTGCGGTGCCCGCGACCTTGAAGTCCATGTCGCCGAGGAAGTCCTCGAGGCCTTGGATGTCGGTCAGGATGGCGACGTCATCGCCCTCCTTGATCAGTCCCATCGCGATGCCGGAGACCGGGGCCGCGATCGGCACGCCGGCGTCCATCAGCGCGAGGGTGGACCCGCAGACGGAAGCCATGGAGGAGGAGCCGTTGCTCTCCAGGACCTCGGACACGATGCGGATCGTGTAAGGGAAGTCCTCTTCGGCCGGGACGACCGGGAGCAGGGCGCGCTCAGCGAGCGCTCCGTGTCCGATGTCGCGGCGCTTCGGGCCACGCATGAAGCCCGTCTCACCCGTGGAGAACGGAGGGAAGTTGTAGTGGTGGATGTAGCGCTTGCCCTCGGATACATCGATGGTGTCGACGCGCTGCCACTCGGAGAGCATCCCGAGCGTGAGCACGGACAGGACCTGCGTCTGGCCACGGGTGAACAGGCCTGAGCCGTGGCTGCGCGGCAGGTAGCCGGCTGTCGTCGTGATCTGGCGGACCTCGTCGAGCTTGCGGCCATCGGCGCGCTCGCCCTCCGTAAGGACCATCGCGCGCATCGTCTTCTTCTCAAGCTTCTTCAGGACCGCCTTGATGTCCTTGCCGTCGGCCGCGAGCTGCTCCGGCGTGTATGTGGCGAGGATCTCGTCCTTGACCGTCTGGACGTCGGACATGCGCGAGTGCTTGTCGGCGTTGTGGAGGGCGGCCTTCATCTTGTCGGAGCCCGCGGCGAAGATCGCAGCCTGCAGCTCCGGATCGATGACGTGCATCGGGACGTCCATCGGGGTGATCTCGAGCTTGGCCAGGAAGCGGTCCTGCACCTCGCAGAAGGCGGCGATGGCGTCCTGCGCGAACATGAGCGCGGACAGCATGTCCTCCTCGGACACCTCGTGCGCCCCAGCCTCGAGCATGAACACCGCGTCCTTGGACCCGGCGACGACGAGGTCGAGGTCGGAGGCTTCGGCTTCCTCGAACGAGGGGTTCACGATGAACGCGCCGTCAGCGTCCCGGACGACGCGGACACCGGCCAGCGGCCCTTCGAACGGGATCCCGGAAGCCAGCAGTGCGCTGGACGCGCCCATGATCGAGATGACGTCGGGCTGGTTGACCTGGTCGGCCGAGAGCACCGTCGCGATGATCTGGACCTCGTTGCGGAAGCCGTCCGCGAACGACGAGCGGATCGGGCGGTCGATCATACGGGCGGTGAGCGTCGCCTTCTCAGAAGGCCTGCTCTCACGCTTGATGAAGCCGCCGGGGAGCTTGCCCGCCGCGTACATCCGCTCCTCGAAATCGACGGTGAGCGGGAAGAAATCGAGATCCTTGGGGAACTTCGATGCCGTGGCCGTGACCAGGACCATCGTGTCACCCTGACGCACCATGACGGCTCCGCCGGCCTGCTTGGCCAGTTCTCCCGTCTCGAGCGTGTAGGTCTTTCCGTACAGTTCGAACGATTCGGTTACCTTTCCCATCCTCTTCCTCTTCTTCTTGGGTCACAGGGCCTCGTGCCCTTGCGACCGGTATGTGGGACCGCCTGCTCTTCAGGTGTCCCCCTCTTCATGCGCGGAAGCGAGGAGTATCTCCCCGCTTCCGTTGGATCCTATTGATCTGCGTGCGCATTAGACGCCGCGGATGCCCAACTTGGCGATGAGGGCGCGGTAGCGCTCCACGTCCGACTTCTTGAGGTAGTTCAGGAGGCGGCGACGCTGACCGACCATCTGGAGCAGCCCGCGACGCGTGTGGTGATCGTGCTTGTGGGTGCGGAGGTGCTCGGTGAGGTCGCGGATGCGCTGCGTGAGCAGAGCGACCTGCACTTCGGTGGAACCGGTGTCGGTGTCGTGCATCTTGTTGTCGGCCACGATCTCCGACTTGACGTCCTTGGAAAGCGGCATACTGCTAGTCCACCCTTCAGATCCTGATCGTCGCCTCCGGCCGAGATGCGCGTCGGTGGGTGTTCCGACGGCTCAAAGCGCGGGGCCTGTCCGTGTAGCCGTGGAATTGTAGCACGCACGGGCGCGCGTGTCGCCCCTTCGACCCGACGAGGCCTACAAAGAGCAGTCGAGGCCCTGGGGCATCGACTCGGACACCACGAACCCGCAGTCGCCGGGCGACACGAGCGTACCGTTGTTGGTGATCGTGACGACCCTGCGGCCCGCCTCGCTCCCCGCGCCGGTCTCCACTCCCGCCAGGAGTGCGTTGTGCGAGTCGAGCAGCGCGTGAGTCGCCTCCATGAGCGTCTTGCCGTGTGTCTCCTTCGGCATGCCGATCTTGTAGATCTCGGAGCCTTCGCCGAAGTTGAGGAGCTCTGAGATCAGGGAGGTCAGCCCATGGTTGAGCGCTGACTGCGCGAGCAGGTTGTCGGTCAGTTCGCTGATGCAGACCACCTCGTCCACGTGGGCGTGCGCCAAGTGCTTCTTGTTCTCGGGGTCGGATACCAGGACGCACGTGTAGACGTCCGGCTGCCGCGCCTCGATCGCCAGCGCGGTCAGGATCGCGAGGGAGTCGCTGACGGTGGGGTCTCCGCCGCTGCCCGTGACGATCGCCGTCGTCGCCTGCTCGACGCGCGCCTGGGTAAGGACGTCGTCCCAGGTCGGCGATCCGGAGACGAACAGGGTGCCCGACTCCGGGTACGGGTGCTCGGGCAGGTCCGCGACGATCACGATGTCGAGGTCGCGCGATGCCTCGTCGGAAAGGAGCTGGTCGACGATGGCGCGCCCGTGCTCGTTCCAGTTGCAGATCAGGGCGTGACCCTTCACGTTCACCTTGTGCGTCCCCTTGTCCGTCGAGAGAGCGATGCGCACGAAGCACGCGGCGACGTCGGCCTGATGATCGATACGAAGATGACGCCCGAGATCAGCACCGCGATCGCTGCTCCGTAGCCGAGCGGAGTCACCGGGGGCTTCGCGACGTCGAAGCCGGACAGCGCGAGGATGAGGATGTCCTGGAGCGCCTCCACGTAGCTCGTGTATCCCGCGGTCCCTGGCGCGCTCTCGACGAGCCAGAACAGCACCGACATCGCGAAGACGAAGGCGAACACAGCCACGCGAGTATCTTCAGGGTCAGGCTCTCGCTGACGATCGAACGGACCGACCGGGCCGCGAGAACGATCCTGTTCCGCCTGCCTGACATCCCCACTGCCCACCCCCCCGGTAAGCGTCCTTATGCGATGCCAATACGCGCTATACCCGCGAAAGGTGGCCGCGACGCGGCGCGAGGAAGGCTGCGGGGCTCAGAGCGAGTCGATCTCGATCGTTCTCGCTACGTCCTGCTCGATCGCCGCCGCCAGTTCGGCGCCGTCAGAGAACGCGCGTTGCTCCCGAAGCCGTTCGAGGAACTCGACCGTGAGTCCGCGGCCGTAAAGGTCGCCGGCGAAGCCGATGAGGTGGACCTCGAAGTCATCGGTCGCACCGGGAAAGGTAGGCGGCGCTCCGATGGAGATCGCGGCGGGATAGGTGATGCCGCTGACATCGACCCGGCCTGCATAGACACCGTGCGCGGGGAGCGCAGCGTACGGGCTCACCGAGAGGTTGGCCGTGGCGAACCCGATCCCTTCTCCAGCGCCGCGGCCGTGGTGTACGGTGCCGCGGACGCGGTGGGGCCGTCCCAGCAGCGATGCGGCCGCGGAGACGTCTCCCGCCGCCACGAGCGCACGGATCCGGGTCGACGTGATCGGCGCTCCCCCTGCGTTGACGAGTTCGTGCGGTACCACGGTGAACCCTCTGTCCGACCCGTAGTGCACGAGCGCCACGACGTCACCCTCCGCGTGATGGCCGAAGCGGAAGTCGCAACCGACCAGGACGCAGACCGGTTCCATCGCATCGAGGAGGACTTCGTCAAGGAATACCAGGGGCGGAGTCCTGGCGAGTTCGGGCGTGAAGGGCATGACCGCGATCGCGTCCGGGCCGAGATCACCAAGGAAGCTCAGCTTCTGGTCGAGGTCGAGAAGCTGCGGCGCCGCTGTAGCGGGTGCGACGATCTGGTCGGGATCGCGGTCGAACGTGACCACGACCGAGGCGGCGTCGAGCGTTCGGGCGAGCGCGACCGCGTCTCGTACGAGTGCCTGGTGCCCGAGGTGGACGCCGTCGAACACGCCCAAGGCGGCGACTGCACGACCGAACGACGGCATTCCAGGCTGCCAGACGGCGATCCTCGTCACGCGGCAGCACCTCCCGGCAGGACGACCTCGGGTATGAGGCGGCCGCCCTTCGAGCGGTAGATCCCGGCGAGCGCGCCACCGGATGTGACCGAGACCGCCTGCCCCTCCGGCACAGCGATGTCCGTGGGCGCGTCGAAGGCAGCGCCGAAACGGATCGCATCGTGCGGCGCCCGGAGCGAGGAAAGGCCCAGAGCGAGCAGCGGATCGAAGAAGAGACCGGCGATCCGGCCCTCGGCGGCGGAGCCGGCCAGCTCGTCCAGCGTGTGCGCGTCGGTCAGCGTGAGGTGGCCGCTCGCGGTGCGGCGCAGGCCCGACAGATGGGCTGCGGTCCCGCACGCTCTGCCGATGTCGCGGGCGAGCGCCCGGACGTATGTGCCCTTCGAGACACTGAACGAGACGTCCCAGGACATGCGCGTCGGGTCGATCGAGAGGAGGGTGGCCTTGCTCACGTCGATCTCTCTGAGCTGCAGGTCGAGAGGCTTGCCCGCACGGGCCGCGCGGTGCGCGGTCTGGCCGTCGACCTTGATCGCGGAGTATGCGGGCGGCAGCTGGGAGGACTTGCCGACGTAGCTCGCGAGCACGCCACCGGCGTATGCCGGATCGAGTATCTCCGACGGGACGGGCGCTGTCCGGATGGTGGCGCCGTCGGCGTCGTCCGTGTCCGTCTCGCTTCCGAAGGAGATGGTCGCGAAGTAGTCCTTGCTCGCGGCGGTGAGGTACGGCGCGAGGCGGGTGTAGGCGCCGACCAAGACAACGAGCAGACCGGTAGCCATCGGGTCGAGAGTGCCGGCGTGACCGACCCTCCCCTCCCCGGTCGCGCGGCGAACGACCGCCACCACGTCATGGCTGGTCATACCGGCCGGCTTGTCGATCGGAAGTATGCCGACGAGCGTGGTGGCGCCCCTTCGCGTCACGACGACGCACCAGGCAGCTGCGCGAGCACCGCCTCGATCGCGGATCCGAGCGGAAGCGGCGCAGCGGCTCCCGCTGCAGCGGTGTGGCCGCCGCCCCCGAACACGTGCGCGACCGCTGCCACGTCGAGCGTCGGGCACTTGGCGCGCAGCGAGACGTTCACCGCATCGTGCTGGACCTTGAAGAAGACGACCGCGTCGACCGATCCGATCTGGCGAAACACGTCGACGATGTTCTCCGTGTCCTCGGCAAGGGCGCCGGTCTCGGTCAGGTCGTCGTCGTTCATCCACGAGTAGGCGATGCGGCCGCCGTTGGCGAGGGTGACGCGCGACAGGACACGCCCCAGCAGGGCCAGCGAGGCCGCACTGCGGCTCTCGTAGATGCGGGTGTAGATCGAGCGTGCATCGGCGCCGGCCTCGATCATCGCAGCGGCGTCGCGCAGTGCGAGCGGCGTCGTGTTGCCATAGCTGAAACGGCCGGTGTCGGTGATCAGGCCCGCGTAGCAGGCGGAGGCGATAGCCGCGTCGGGAGTGACGCCCAGCACCCGGACCAGCCGCCACACGATCGATGAGGCCGAGGCCGCCGACGTGTCGACGAGATCCACTGCGCCGAACGATTCGTTGTCAGCGTGGTGGTCGATGACGACGATCGTGCGCGCGGCCCGTGCGAGACTCTCGGCCACTCCGAGACGGCTGAAGGACGGCGTGTCAAGCGCCACGAACACATCAGCAGGCTGGAGGTCGGCCGCAGGGCGGTACAGATCGAAACCTGTAAGGAACTCGTACGTCGACGGCGCCGAGTTGTGGTCCGCCAGCGTCGCCACCGCCTCGACGCCAACGCTGCGCAGCGCCATCGTCAGGGCGAGTACCGAGCCGACCGCGTCACCGTCCGCGGTGACGTGGCCGCAAACAATCACACGGGACGCCCCGAGGAGCGCCGCCGCGGCCGCGGCCTCTGCGCTGGGCGACTCAGGACTCATCCGCGTCGCTCTCGGCGGCAGGCTCGTCCGGACCTATGCGGCCAGACGCGCGCTCGCGCAGAATCGCGTCGTTGATGCGTGTCGCCTCGTCGATCGACGGGTCGATGCGGAAATGGAGCTCGGGCACGTAACGCAGCCGGATCGCCTCGCCCAGCATTGTCCGCAGACGACCCTTGGCCGCCTGCAACCCTGCCATGGCCTCGGCCACCCGCACCTCGTCGCCGTGGACGGTCACGAAGATGTTGGCGTGCGTCATGTCCGAGGACATATCGACGCCGGTCACCGTCACGAGGTCGAGGCGCGGGTCCGCACACTCCTCGAGCAGGAGCTGCGCGATGATCTCGCGCACCGTCTCCCCCATGGCGCGGGAACGCGGATACGTCTTCATCAGCGGGCCCTACTCCTCGCGGGCGACCGAGACCTTCTTGTAGGTCTCGAGGACGTCGCCCTCCTTCAGGTCCTGGAAGTTCTCGAGAGCGATACCGCACTCGTACCCGGACTTGACCGACTTCACGTCCTCCTTGAAGCGACGCAGCGAGTGGATCGTTCCGTCGAGGATGATCGTCCCTTGGCGTACGACGCGCACGAGGTCGGCGCGGTGGACTTCGCCGTTCGTGACGTAGCAGCCGGCGATGACGCCGATCTTCGGTACGCGGAACAGCTCGCGCACGTCGATGGTCGCCGTCTCCTGCTCCTCGATCGTCGGCTTGAGCATACCGACGCGAGCGGCGTTGATGTCCTCGATGACCTTGTAGATGATCCTGTACAGGCGCATGTCGACCTTCTCGAGCTCCGCCAGCGCCTTCGCCTTGGGCTCGGGGCGGACGTTGAAGCCGATGATGATCGCGTCAGACGCGTCCGCGAGCATGACGTCGGTCTCGGTGATCGCGCCGACGCCGCTGTGGATGATCGGGATCTGCACCTCGGACTGGTCCATCTTGGCCAGCGAGTCCTTGAGCGCCTCGATCGAGCCCTGGGTGTCGGCCTTGACCACGAGCGGGACCTCGGCCTGACCGTCACGGATGCGGTCGAACAGGTCTTCGAGCGAAGTGTGCTGCTTGGAGTCGGCCTGAGCCACGAGGCGCTTCTTGAGGTCGCGCTCCTCGGCGATCGCACGCGCGGCGCGGTCATCGACCATGACCTTGAAGTCGTCACCGGCGGCCGGCACGGAGTTCAGGCCGAGGATCTCGACCGGGTCCGCAGGCTTCGCGGAGTGGACGTGCTTGCCCTTGGAGTCGATGAGCGCACGCACGCGGCCATGGGCGGTGCCCACGACGACGGCGTCGCCGATCTTGAGGGTGCCGCGCTGCACGAGGACCGTTGCGACGGGGCCTCGGCCGCGGTCGAGGTTGGCCTCGACGACCACGCCGCGTGCGGGCGCCGTCGGGTTGGCCTTGAGCTCCTGGACCTCGGCGACCAGCAGGATCATCTCGAGCAGGTCCTCGATGCCGATGAGCTTCTTGGCCGACACCTCCACGAACGGGGTGTCACCTCCCCACACCTCGGGGATCACGCCGCGCTCGGAGAGCTCGTTGCGCACCCGCTCCGGGTTCGCGCCCTCCTTGTCGATCTTGTTGACCGCCACGATGATCGGCACCTTCGCCGCACGGGCGTGGTCGAGCGCCTCGACGGTCTGCGGCATGACCGAGTCGTCGGCCGCCACCACGAGGATGACGATGTCGGTCATGTTGGCGCCGCGGGCGCGCATGGCGGTGAACGCCTCGTGGCCCGGCGTGTCGATGAAGGTGATCTGCTTGCCGTTCTTGACGACGACGGACGCACCGATGTGCTGCGTGATGCCGCCGGCCTCGGTCGCGGTCACGCCGGTGTGGCGGATCGCGTCCAGCAGCGACGTCTTGCCGTGGTCGACGTGGCCCATGACGGTCACGACCGGCGGACGGTCCTTGAGGTCCTTGGGGTCGTCATCGAAGACCTCCACCGGCTCTTCGCCAGGCTGCTTCACGTCGACGAGCAGTTCGTACTGCTCACCGAGCGTCTCGAGCATCTGCGACGAGAGGACCTGGTTGACGGTGAACGCGTGGCCCAGCATGAAGAGCTTCTTGATGACATCGCCGGACGGGACGCCGATGGCGTCGGCGAACTGCGACACCGTCGAGCCCTCCTCGATGGTGAGGACGCCGTCGATGACCGGCATAACGACAGCGGAGTTGCGAGAGCGCGGACCCTGCTCGATGTTCTCGCGGCCGCCCGGCTTCTTGCCCTTCTTGCCCTTCTTGCCGCCACCCGGTCCGGGGGCCGCCTGCGCGGCGGCCGCCTTGGCGGACTCGACGACCGAGACACGCGCCTGTGCGGCAGCGACCTCGGCCTCTTCAGCCATCTTCTTGTAGCGCTCGCGCTCCTCGACCTCGCGCGCAGCCTCTTCCTCGCGGCGCTTTAGCTCGGCTTCGTGCCGCGACTTCTCGGCCTCGGCCTCGGCGTCCTTGCGCTTGCGCCCCTCTTCAGCCTCGACCTTGCGCCGCGCCTCGTCCTCGAGACGGGCGGCCGCCTCGGCGGCCTCGAGCTCGGCGGCCGCTGTCGCGGCACGCTCCGCCTCTTCGGCTGCGGCCTTCTCGGCTGCCTCGGCAGCCTTCTTGGCCTCCTCCGCCTCGTGCAGGAGCCGCTCGGCCTCCATGACCGCGTGACGTTCCGCGATCTCGGGCCCGAGGTTCTTGCGGATCTTGTCCACGTACGCTTCCACCAGCGTGGAAGCGTGGTTCTTCGCCGGGATCTTCATAGCCTGGATACGCTCAAGCAGTTCCTGGGATGTCATCCCGAACTCCTTGGCGAGTTCATGTACTCGCATGCTGGGCACTTACGCGTCACCGTCCTCGTTGGCGAGCGCGCCCTGGTGCCCCAGTACGCGCTCGAAATCCGCCCGCAGGCGGCCGATGTCATCCTCGCTGACGTTCGCTCGCAGAGCGCTCGCGATCTTGCGCTTGCGGATCGCCAGCTCGAAACACTCGAGCGTGGCGTGAACGTAGGCCCCGCGCCCGTTGGCCTTGCCGGTCTCATCGACCTCGACAGCGCCGTCAGGCGTACGGACGAAGCGCACTATCTCGCGCTTGTCCTCGCTCTTCCCGCACCCTATGCAGGTGCGGATCGCAGGTTTCCGGGGCCGCATAGGCTACTTGGCCGCCTCCTTGTCGTGCAGGGAACAGTACGAAGTGCCGGGCTTCGCGCGGTTGCGGCAACGGACGCCGGACGCGGTGACGGCGCAGCAGCGGCCGTCGCCCTCGACGTGCTCTGTGTCGCCCGAATCCGGCGCGACGTCGGTAAGGCCCGACTCGAAGGCCTGGGAAGCGCTCTTGATGTCTATCCGCCAGCCCGTCAGCTTGGCGGCGAGGCGGGCGTTCTGACCCTCCTTGCCGATGGCGAGCGACAACTGGTCGTCCGGCACGATCACCGTGGCGCAGCGGTCCGAATCGCTGACGGTGACGCGGCTCACCTTGGCCGGCGAGAGTGCGTTGGCGACAAGCTGCGCCGGGTCGTCACTCCACGGCACGACGTCGATGCGCTCGCCCCGGAGCTCGGCCACGACCATGCGGACGCGGCTCCCCTTCGGGCCGACGCACGCGCCGACGGGATCGAGCCCGGGCTCGCGGCTCGACACGGCGATCTTGCTGCGCAGGCCCGGCTCGCGTGCCACGCTCTTGATCTCGACGATGCCGTCGTAGATCTCAGGCACCTCGAGTTCGAACAGGCGCTTCAGCAGGCCCGGATGGGTGCGCGACACAACGATCGACGGTTCCGTCGTCGTCTTGCGGACCTCGAGGATGTAGGCCTTGATCGGCTGGTTGTGGTCGTACCGCTCCGACGAGGGCTGCTCGGTGGGAGGCAGCAGCGCTTCGACGCCCTCGCGCAGCTTGATCAGCGTGTAGCGCGAGTCGGACTGCTGGACGCGTCCGGTGATCGACTCACCGATGCGGTCCTTGAACTCCTCGTAGATCTGCTCGCGCTCGGCCTCGCGGATCATGCCGACGATGACGCTCTTGACCGCCTGTGCGGCGGTGCGGGACACGTCCGCCGGCGTGACATCGACCTCGTCGAAGATCGGCTCCTCCTCGGTGCCGCCGACGGGCACGAGCTCGAAGACCGAGATCTTGCCGGTCTCGCGGTCGAGCACGGCGCGGGTGTCGTTCTCGAGGTCGAGGATCTTCTTGTAGGTGGCAGCGAGCGACCCCTCGAGCCTGTCGAGCATCGCGTACTCGTCGATGTTCTTCTCGCGCGCGAGCGCCTTGAGAGCTTCCATCAGCTCAGATGCCATCGTCGGCCGTCCCTTCCTTTGAGAAATCGAACGTGACGCGCAGTTTCGCGCGGGTGATGCTGTCGTGCGGGATCCGGACTATCGTCCCGTCGACCTCGAGGAGGACCTCGTCGCTGTCGACGCCGTGAAGCGTGCCGGTCAGGTGCTTGCGTCCGTCGATCTCGCGGGACAAGGTCACCTTCGCGTCGGACCCTGCGAAGCGGTCGAAGTCCGCGAGCTTGACGAGCGGCCGCTCGATGCCGGGCGACGACACCTCAAGGGTGTAGCCGTTCTCGAGTCCGGGGACCGGCTCGATCAGCTCGTCGATCCAGCGGTTCGACTCCGCGATCTGGTCGATAGTGATCCCGCCGTCGTGGTCGAGGTAGACCTGCACGAGCGGCTCCCGCCGCGTACCGGCCACGTCGAGGAGCACGAGCTCGAACTCGCGTTCTGTGGCGGCAGCGTCTAGCAACTCGGTCAGTCGTGCCTTCAGATCGTTTCCCATGCCCGTACCTCCTTCCACAACAAAAGAAGCGGGGGTCAGCCCACTTCAAACGGCCCATCGATCGGTTTCCGTACGCGCTCCGCATCCTACCACAGGAAGCGCCGATCACGGAAGCGCAGCGAGCGCTCCCGTGAGGCAGACCACGGTTGCGTGACCGTCAGGGGTGCAGCGTCAGCGGCCCCAGCGCGGCCTTCGCGTCGGCGACCGCCTTGGTGACGTGGGTGACGACCTCGGCAAGCGGGATCGTGATCCGCTCGCCCGTTGCGCGGTCTTTGAGCTCGACGACGCCCTCGGCGAGGCCGCGCTTCCCGACAACGACCTGGAACGGCCAGCCGATCAGGTCCGCGTCGGCGAACTTGACGCCCGCGCGCTCGTCACGGTCGTCGAGCACCGTCTCGACCCCGGCCGCGGCCAGCTCGCGCCAGATGCGCTCCCCCACCTCGAAGACCTCGCCGTCGGCCATCAGCGGCAGAACGGCGACCTCGAGCGGAGCGACCGTGACCGGCCACGCGACACCCGCATCGTCGTAGTTCTGCTCGATGACAGCTGCGAGCGACCGAGACACGCCGACGCCATAGCAGCCCATCAGGAACGGCTTCTCGATACCGTCCTCGTCCGAGAACGTCGCTCCCATGGAGATGGAGTAGCGCGTCCCGAGCTGGAAGACCTGGCTGACCTCGATGCCGCGCGCGCCTTTCAGCACACCGCCGCATACCGGACATCCATCACCGGGCTCGGCCACGACGAGGTCGGCCCACTGCGCGACCTGGAAGTCGCGTCCCGGCTGCGCGTCGACGAAGTGAAAGTCGTTGTCGTTGGCGCCCACGCCCCAGGCGACGTCCCCCTCGAGAGAGCGGTCTGCGACCACGAGCGTGCCTTCGGGCGGGGCTATCGGTCCCAGCGACCCTTTCGGGATGCCGTACTTCGCGAAGTCCTCCTCGTCCAACAGCACCGCCCCCGGGACCGCCCACGCTGCCTTCACCGAGTTGAGCTCGCGGTCGCCCGGCACGCAGAAGTAGACGAGTCGCCCATCTTCGGTCTTGGCGGCCATCGTCTTGACGGTGTCGTGGGCCCCGACCCCGAGGAATCCGGCCAACTCCGCGATCGTGCGTATGTCCGGGGTGTGGACCTTCCGCAGCGCTCCCGGCTCGGACACGGAGGGATGCCGCGGCACCACGGTCGAAGCGGCCTCGACGTTCGCCGCGTAGCCGCAATCGCAGTAGACGAGAGCGGCCTCGCCGGAATCCGCGAGCGCCATGAACTCGGTGGTGACCTTGCCGCCGATCTGTCCCGACTCTGCCTCGACCGGACGGAACTTCAGCCCGAGCCGCTCGCATATGCGCGCGTACGCGCGGCTCATCGCATCGTAGTGCTCCTGCAGCGATTCCTGCGTCGCGTGGAAGGAGTATCCGTCCTTCATGATGAACTCGCGCCCGCGGAGGAGTCCGAAACGCGGCCGAACCTCGTCGCGGAACTTGACCTGGATCTGGTAGAGCGACAGCGGCAGCTCCTTGTAGGAGCGCACCTCGTGCCGCACTAGCGAGGTGATGAGCTCCTCGTGCGTGGGCCCGAGGCAGAAGTCGCGCCCGTGCCGGTCCTTGAAACGCATGAGCTCGGGACCGTACAGCTCCCAGCGGCCGGACTCCTGCCACAGCTCGGCAGGCTGCATCGCCGGCATCAGAATCTCCTGCGAGCCGATCGTGTCCATCTCCTCGCGCACGATCTGCTCGATCTTGTGCAAGCTGCGCCACCCGAGCGGCAGGAACGAGTAGACGCCGGCCGCGGCCTTGCGGATCATCCCGGCCCGCAGGAGCACTCGATGGGAAGCGAGGTCCGCCTCGGCGGGCTCCTCTTTCAGAGTGGGCGCGTATAGCGTGCTCATGCGGAGTGCTACGGACATGCGATGCCTGCCTTCGGGACTCGTGCGTGCGGCCGCGCCCGCGCGAGCGGGCGTATGCAGCAGGATAGACGACGGAAGGCCGCGGAGGGAACTTCCCTCCGCGGCCCGAGCGCGCGTTGCGAGTCGTCCGTTGCGAGCGCTACGCGTCCTTGAGTGCGGGATGCTTGACGAAGGCGACGATGGCGGTCGCCACGAGGAGCAGTGCCGCTGCGACCCAGAAGGCCACGTTGAAGCTTCCGAAGACGTCCTTCGCAAACCCGGAGCCGAGCGACCCGAGCACGCCGCCCGCGCCCCATGCGGTGAATACGAGGCCGTAGTTGACGCCGCTGTTCTTAGTGCCGAAGAAGTCGTAGGTCATCGCGGGGAACAGCGTGAGGTTCGCGCCGTACATCGCGCCGACGAACGCGGCGACCACGAGGAGCAGGGTGAAGTCGGTCACGATGCCGCTGCCGAGCAGCGCCATGAGGGCGGCCTGCAGTACGAACACGCCCATCATGGTCTGGTTACGGCCGATCCGGTCGGAGATGATCCCGGTGATCGGGCGTCCGGCCCCGTTGCCGACACCGAGCGCCATGACGAAGGTGAACGTGGCGCCGGCCCTGGCGACCCAGTCGAAGCTGCCGCCCTTGAACCCGGTCGTGATGGAGGTCAGCTGCGTCATGACCGGGCCGATCGTGGTCGCGTACTTCGCGATGATCCCGACGACCATGAGCCCGGCACCCGCTGCGAACGCGTACATCAGCCAGATCATGTAGAACTGCGGGGTACGGACCATCTGCTGCCACGTGTAGTCGCGCGCGGCGGCCTTGGTCTGGTTCGAGTGGTGGATGACGCGGGTGTCCGGCTCCGGCACGTAGTCCGCAGGCGGGTCCTTGAGCAGCTGCGCGAACGCGAGGATCGCGACGAGGAAGCCGACGCCGAGCCACAGGAACGTGGTGTTGAGCCCCTGCGTCGCCAGCAGGTTGCCCGTCAGCGGCGCGGTGTAGACCGACGCCAGGCCGAAGCCCGCAACGACGGTGCCGGAGATCAGGCCCTTCTTGGTGGGCGCGAACCACTTCACGGCAGCCGGCGTTGCGGCCGCATAGGCGAAGCCGATGCCGGCGCCGGTCAGGACGCCGAAGCCGATCGCAAGCCATGGCAGCGAGGCGCCCACCGCCGGCAGAGCGGCCTTGGCCTGAGCGACCGCGGTCGGATCGGCGGGAGCAAGCTTCAGCGCGGCCGCGTATGCGTCCCCGGCGGCCTTGCTGACCGCAGGCGCCATGGCAGCGATGACCATGCCCACACCCACGAGGGCGCCGCCGATCGAAGCCGTGACGCGGGGGCCGATCTTGTCCTGCAGACGGCCGGCGAAAACCATCATCAGCCCGAACATGCCGAGGGCGATCGCGTACGGCGTGAGTGCCTCAGCGGCCGTCCAGCCCATCCTGCCCGTGAGCTCGCTCGTGAACATGCTCCAGGTATAGAGCACGCCGAGACACAGGTTGATGCCGAGCCCTGCGAGGACGACCACGCGGCCCATCGAACTCGGCGCCTTCGCTCCAGCCATCTTAAGACCACCACCTCTCCGTATCGACCGGGACGCGCGTCGCGCCCGGATCCCTTACCCGTGGTCAAGTCTGCGTGGGGGGAAGGCGACAGGGAACGCGAGTCACGCCGACGACACCGCATCGGGTGTGAGCGGCGGAGTGGTGTCGGTGAGTGGCTGGGCCGGTTCGGGCCCCGTGCGTCAGGCCGGCAGCGACAGGCTCGCGATCTCGGCCATCAGCGCGTCGACGATCTCCGCCTCCGGGACCTTCCGGACGATCTGGCCTTTGGCGAAGATGACCCCGACGCCGCGGCCGGCCGCGACCCCTATATCCGCGTCGCGACTCTCGCCGGGACCGTTCACGACGCAACCCATGACCGCGACCTTGATCGGAGTGCGGATGTCGCGAAGGCGGCGCCCGATCTCCTCAGCGATGGGGATCAGGTCCACCTCGCAACGGCCGCACGTCGGGCAGCTGACCAGTTCCGGGGAGCGCCTGCGAAGGTCCAGCGATGCGAGGATGTCCCACGCGACCGCGATCTCCTCGACCGGGTCGGCCGTCAGCGAGACCCTGATGGTGTCACCGATCCCCTCATTGAGCAGGACCCCCAGGCCGACGGCGGACTTGACCGTGCCGCCCATGAGCGTTCCCGCCTCGGTGACCCCGAGGTGGAGCGGGCAGTCCAGCACTTCCCCCAGCTTGCGGTACGCCTCGATGATCACGGGTACGGAACTCGCCTTCGCCGAGACGACCACGTCGGTGAAGCCCCGGCCGGTAGCGTGCTCGGTGAACGACACGGCGCTGGCGACGAGCTTGTCGGCGAGCGGCCAGTCGAGGTCGGCATATTCGGCGGCGAGCGACCCGGCGTTGACCCCGATGCGGACCGGGATGCCCGCCTCCCCCGCCGCATCCAGCACCGCGTCGAACCGCTCGACGGATCCGATGTTGCCCGGGTTCACACGGAGCTTGGAGGCTCCCCGCCGCGTCGCCTCGATAGCCAGCCGGTAGTCGAAGTGGACGTCGGCCACCACGGGCAGGGACGATCCCGCGCAGATCCTCTCGAAGCCATCGAGCGCGTCTGCGTGCGGGATGGCGACGCGCACGATCTCGCAGCCGGCGTCCGCGAGTCGCGCGATCTGCGCGAGAGTGGCCGAGGCATCGCGGGTGTCGGTGTTCGTCATCGACTGGACCGCGACAGGCGCGCTCCCGCCGATCGGGATGCCGCCGACGAGCACGGGGACGGAACTCCGGCGTGGTGCGGTCAAGGCGACGGCTCCTTGCACTTCGGGACACGCACCCTGAGGCTCAGCCCCGGATGACGTAACGGACGACGTCAGCGTACATCAGGTAGAAGATCAGCGAGAACAGCAGCAGCGTGCCCGCGGCGGAGAACGCCAAGGACACCCCGCGGGGGATGCTCCTGCGGAACAGACGCTCGCCGAGCTCCACGGCGATCTTCCCGCCGTCGAGCGGCGGGATCGGCAACATGTTCATGATCCCGAGCGAGAGGCTGAGGAGGGCGACCAGCCACGCGTACGCGAGCGGCCCCTCCTTGGCGGCGCTCGCGACCTCGTACGAGATGCCGACGATGCTGCGGGCGTTCTGGATCGAGGAGGAGAACGTCGCAGGGTTGAAGAACTGGCCGATGGCGACGAAGACCGCACCGGTCATGGAGACGGACTCGCCTACAGCGTCGGTAAGCGACATCGGCACGTCGACCGAACGGGACGTGAGCCCGAGGAACGTCCCTCCCCCGCCGAGCGCGGACGGGCTGATCCCGAGAGTGACCTGAGCGCCGTCGCGGACCACCGTCATGGTGACGCTCTCGTTCGGGACGGCGACGGCCAGATCCGCCTTCAGGTCGGTCCAGGCCTGCACCGGCTTGCCGTCGAAGGCCACGACCCGGTCGCCCGCGCGCAGGTCGGCCAGCGAGGCCGGGCTCGCGGCGGCCACACCGGCCACGGTCGTCGTCGCCGTCGGGACACCTGCGATCGTGAGGGCCGCGGTCAGTATGACGATGGCGCTCAGGATGTTCACTAGGACGCCCATCGCGAGTACCGTCACCCGCTTCCACGTGGGCAGACCGCGATACACACTCGACCGGACCCTTGTCAGAAGGGCCTCGTCGTCTTCACCGGCAGCGTGCGACACCAGCGGCACGAAATCGGCAGCGTCGCGGACCGCTTCGATGGCGCCGTAGTCCTCAAGGGTGGCGAGGAGGCCGGCGGCGCGGTCCTGCGCGGTGTGCAGTTGGGCGGCCAGCTCTGCTGCGTCCGTCCTGCCGCGTCTGACCAGTACGCCGAGGGCGGCGCCGAGAAGCTCGTCCTCGTGGCCGGGCTCCATGCCCGCGATCCGGACGTAGCCGCCGAGCGGAAGGATCGTGATGCCGTAGCGGATGCCCGTCCGCTTGGAGCGCCACTTCAGCCCGGGAGACGGAAGACCGAGCATGAACTCGTGGACCTTCACCCCGAAGGCGCGCGCGGTGAGGAAGTGCCCGCCTTCGTGGAGGACTATCAGGAGCGAGAACGTGATGACGCCCCAGAAGATGGCCGACGCGCCGCTGGGGAGGTTCGTGAGCGATGTCATAGGTGACCTCGTGTGCCTTTCGGTGCCGCAAGGGCCACGGGCGGCCCGTTCAGGGTTGGCAGAGCAAGGGCATTGCCACTCTCCGGTCCGGCCCTAGCGAGCGCGCAGCAGCTCTGCCGCGCGAGCCCGCGCACGTGCATCGGCCTCCTCGAGCTGGTCGAACGACTCGACCCTCTCGGTGGAATGTTCCTCAACGACTTGGGAAACGATCGCGTCGATGTCGAGGAACGTTGCCGAGCCGTCGAGGAACGCTGCCACAGCGACCTCGTTGGCGGCGTTCATCGCAGCCGGCAGGGTGCCTCCCACTCGGCCGGCCTCCAGGGCGATCCGCAGGCAGCGGAACGTGTCCATGTCGACCGGCTCGAAATCGAGAGAACCGATCGCCGTGAAGTCGAGCGGCGGTGCGGGCGCATCCCAGCGGTCCGGGTGTGACAGCGCGTACTGGATGGGGACTCGCATGTCCGCGGCCCCGAGATGGGCCTTCACGGAGCCGTCCGAGAACTCCACCATCGAGTGCACCGTCGACTGACGATGGACGACGATCCGGATGCGGTCGTATGGCGCCGCGAAGAGATGGTGCGCCTCGATCACCTCGAGACCTTTGTTCATGAGCGTGGCCGAGTCGATGGTGATCTTGGGGCCCATGGTCCACCTGGGATGCGCGAGGGCCTGCTCGACCGTGACGGTGGTAAGGCGCGCGCGGTCCCAACCGCGGAACGGCCCGCCCGATGCGGTGAGCCAGATCTGCTGCATGCGCGCGGCCGGCTCGCCCCACAGGCACTGGAAGATCGCGGAGTGCTCGGAGTCGACCGGCAGCATCTGCCCAGGTGAGGCGAGCGGCATGAGCAGCTCGCCGCCGACCACGAGCGATTCCTTGTTCGCCAGTGCGAGGCGCGAGCCTGAGCGCAGCGCCGCCTCGGAAGCGCGGAGGCCGGCCGCGCCGACCATGGCGTTCACGACCACGTCAGCGCCGGCCGAGGCGAGGTCCGTCACCGCTGCGGAACCGGTGCGGCAACGCACGCCGGCGGGCAGGTCGGCGGCCGCGGGCGCGAAGCGCTCGTCGGCGATCGCGCACTCCCTGACTCCGAGGGCCTTGGCCTGCTCCATGAGTGCGGAGATGTTCCGGTTGGCGGCCAGCGAGACGATCTTGACCTTGTCCGGGTGGCGGAGCGCCACGTCGATGGTCTGCCGTCCGATCGACCCGGTGGAGCCGAGCAGTGCGACGGTGAGCGGCCCGCCGGTCACTTGGCGCCCCCGAGGACCATCGTCCCGAACAGGAGCATGTAGTAGGTGACGACCGAGACCAGGATGAGTGAGTCGAACCGGTCCAGGAACCCACCGTGACCGGGCAGGAGCGTGCCCGAGTCCTTCGCGCCGACCTCGCGCTTGAGCCGGGACTCGGCCAGGTCGCCGAGAAGGGCCGCGATGGCGGCTACGGCGCCGGTGACCACGAACCACCACAGCGGCAGGTTCGCGGGCCGGATGAAGTACCAGCCGGCGATCCACGCGCCGATCGTTCCGACCGATCCCGCTATGAAGCCTTCCCACGACTTGTTCGGGGAGATGTGCGGAGCCAGACGGTGCTTCCCGATCGCCGAACCCACGAGATACGCGAAAACATCCATCGCCCAGACCCCGACCAGGATGACCAGCACGAGTTCGGCGCCGGAGTCCAGCACATGGATGAGCACGAGGTGCGCGAGCGTGAACCCGACGTACACCGCGCCGAAGACCGTAGTGGAGGTGTCAGCCCCCCGGAACTGCTTGAACGCTATGTTCCACAGGACCGCCGCCACCACGAGGCCGCCCATCACGGCCGTCAGGCCGACCGCGCCCAATTCGCTCGAAGGAGGAGTTGCGGTGCCCGCATACAGCGCTGCGGCGATCGGCATGGCGGCCGCTGCGACGACGCCGAACAGCTCGTTGGCGCGCCGGTGCTCGGACCGGGTCATGCGGTAGAACTCGCTGCCGCAGACCGCTGCGAGGACCGCCACGACCACCGCCCATCCCAGCGTGCCGCCCCACAGGTCTGCGGAGACGAGGACCACGCCCAGCGCCAGGGCTGTGAGAGTCCGGTAGGCGAAGCCCCTCAACTCGCGACGGTTGCGCATGTGCTGCCGTATCGGGGCGTCTCTCATCGGCCGCCGAACCTCCGGTCGCGCTGCTGGAAGTCGACGATCGCTTCGAGCATGTCGTCCCGGCCGAAGTCCGGCCAGAGCGTCTCGGTGAGCACCATCTCGGTGTAGGCGACCTGCCACAGCAGGAAGTTCGAGAGGCGCATCTCGCCACTGGTGCGGACCAGGATGTCCGGGTCGGGGATGCCCGCGGTGTACAGGCGCGAGGCGACAGCGGCCTCATCGACGTCGCCGGGCGCCAGCGTGCCGGCGGCCACGTCGCGCGCGATGGCTGCCGCGGCGTCGGCGATCTCGGTCCGGCCACCGTAGTTGAGTGCGATGACCAGATCGAGCCGGTCGTTGCCCGCGGTCCGCGCCATGCCGTCCGCGAACGACGTCTGGACCCGCTTCGACATCTCTTCGAGATGTCCGATGACGCGGACGCGCACTCCCCACTCCATCAGGTCGTCCATCTTGGCGAGCAGCACCTCTGCGAACAGGCCCATCAGGGTCCGGACCTCGGTGCGGGGACGCATCCAGTTCTCGGTGGAGAACGAATAGAGCGTCAGGTAGCGCACCCCGCACTCGATGGCGCACGCGATCGCTTCCTCCACCGCCTGCGCGCCCGCACGGTGCCCCGCGGCGCGCGGCAGTCCCTTCGCGGTGGCCCAGCGCCCGTTCCCGTCCATGATGATGGCGACGTGCGCGGGTACACGGGCGCTATCCAGACGTGCGAACAGCGCCCGTCCCCGGTCCGAGGTGAAGTACTCCGTGGGCTGTGGCGTCGGCATGAGCGGAGGCTAGACCTCCATGATCTCCTGCTCTTTGCGCTTGAGGAGGTCCTCGACACTCGCGATGAACGCGTCGGTCTTCTTCTGGACCTGCTCTTCGCCGCGGCGGGCGTCGTCCTCGCTCATCTCGCCGGCCTTGTCGGCCTTCTTGAAGGCGTCGTTGGCGTCACGACGGGCGTTGCGGATGGCGACACGCGCCTGTTCGGCATAGCCGTGGCACAGCTTGACGAGTTCCCGGCGGCGCTCCTCGTTCAAGGCGGGGAACGGTACCCGGATGACGGTGCCGTCGTTGCTCGGGTTCAGACCGAGGTCGGAGGCGAGGATCGCCTTCTCCGCGAGCTTGAGGATCGACTTGTCGTACGGCGAGATCACGACGAGCTGCGGCTCCGGCGAGCTGACCGCCGCGAGCTGCAGCAGTGGGGTCTGGGTGCCGTAGTACTCCACGGTGAGCTTCTCGAAGATCGCTCCCGAGGCGCGTCCCGTGCGCACCGTCGTGAACTCATGCGAGAGCGCCGAGACGGCCTTGGTCATGCGCTCGTCGGCCTGCTTGATGATCGCTTCGGGCATCAGTTGCCTCCTCTGACGATGGTGCCCACATGCTTGCCCTGGAGCGCGTGCACGATGTTGCCGTCGGTCGAGATGTTGAAGACGATGATCGGGAGGTCGTTGTCCATGGCCAGCGTGACGGCGGTGCTGTCCATCACCTTCAGCTCGCGGCGCAAGACCTCCATGTAAGTGAGTTCGTCGAACTTGACCGCGTCCGGGTTCAGGCGCGGGTCGGAATCGTAGACCCCGTCCACCTTCGTCGCCTTCATGATGCAATCGGCGCCGATCTCCAGCGCGCGGAGAGCGGCGGTCGTGTCGGTGGTGAAGTACGGGTTGCCGGTGCCGGCCGCGAAGATCACGACGCGGCCCTTCTCCATATGCCGGATCGCGCGGCGCCGCACGTAGGGCTCCGCGACGGTGCTCATGGGGATCGCGGACATGACTCGGGTGAACACCCCGGCCTTCTCGAGGTGGTCCTGAATGGCTAGGGCGTTCATGACCGTCGCAAGCATCCCGATGTAGTCCGCCTGGGCGCGGTCCATGCCCTTGGCGGACGCCGCGACGCCGCGGAAGATGTTGCCGCCGCCGACAACGATGGCTATCTCGACTCCCGCCTCACGCGCGGTGCGCACCTGTACCGCGAGGTCGTCGATGATCGCCGGGTCGATGCCGTAGCCGACGTCACCCATGAGGGCCTCGCCGGAAAGCTTCAGAAGTACGCGCTTGAATCGTGGCGCCATGCCGGGCTTCTCCCCCATCGGTTCCGTCACATATCCGAACGATTCGCTCCCGCGTCGAGCGGTGCGGACCGCCCCGTTTGCTGTGCCGTTGATTATGCGGTCACTCGGCAGCCGTGACGCCTTCGCCGAGAACGAACCTGTCGAAAGCGACGATCTCGAGCTTGGAGCCGACGGCCTTCGAGGCCTCGGCGACGAGCTGCTCGACGCTCTTGTCGGGGTCCTTGACGAAGCCCTGCTCGAGCAGGCAGACCTGCTTGTAGAAAAGCTTCTCCAGCTTGCCGTTGGCGATCTTCTCGAGCATCGCCTCGGGCTTGCCGGACTCGGCGGCCTGGGCCTTGTAGATGTTCATCTCGTGCTCGACGGTCGCCGGCGGAAGGGTCTCGCGCGATACGCACAGCGGGCTTGCGGCCGCGATATGCATCGACACGTCCTTCGCCAGAGCGAGGACCTCGGGGCGGCTGGAGTCGGCGCCGGCGATCTCGACCATGACACCGATGCGGCCGAGGCCGTGGATGTACGAACCGATGACGCCGTTGCTGACCGCCTCGTAGCGTACGAAACGGGACACGCCCATGTTCTCGCCGAGCTTGCCCACGAGCTCGCCGAGCGCCTGCTCGACGGTCAGGCTCGGGTTGCGCTTCCACTGCTGAGACATGAGCGCGGCGCCACCCTCACGGATGCCGTCGGGGGCGTCGACCGCCACCTGCTCAGCGACGGCTGCGGCGAACGTCTGGAACTCTGCGTTGCGTGCCACGAAGTCGGTCTCGCAGTTCACCTCTACGAGAGCGCCGACGCGGCCGTTCTCAGAAGTCCACGATGACACGAGGCCCTCGTTGGTTGCCCGACCTGCCTTCTTGGCCAGGTCCGCAAGGCCCTTGGTGCGCAGGATGTCGACGGCGGTCTCCAGATTGCCGTTGCACTCCTCGAGTGCCTTCTTGCAGTCCATCATGCCGGCGCCCGTGATCTCACGGAGCTCCTTGACCTGTGCGGCGGTGATCGCCATGTTCATCCACTCCTTCACATCCGCGCGTCCCCTCCGGGGACCTCCGGAGCGCCGCGCAGGCGGTGTACGTGTTCGTGTAGTGCTTTCCCTCTACGCCTCGGGAGTCTCGACGCTCTCGACGGTCTCGTCCGCGACCTCGGCGACGGTCTCTTCGACGGTCACAGGCGCGACCTCGATGGCCTCGTCGGCCACAGGCGCTTCGACGACCGACTCAACGGCCGGCTCGGCGACGACCGGCGCCACGTCGGCGGCCGCGGCGGGTGCCGCGGCCGGGGCCTCCTTCGCTTCCGTGGGAGCGAAGACCTCGCGGCCCTCGATGGCAGCGTTGGCGATGACGTGCGTGATCAGGTTGACCGAGCGGATCGCGTCGTCGTTGCCCGGGATCACGTAGTCGACCTCGTCAGGGTCGCAGTTGGTGTCGATGAGCCCGATGATCGGGATGCGCAGACGGCGCGCCTCGGCCACGGCGATCGCCTCGCGCTTGGTGTCGATGATGAAGACGGCGCGGGGCAGTTCCTGCATCTCGCGGATGCCGGTGAGGTTGATCTGCAGCTTCGAGAGCTCGCCGCGCAGCTTCAGGGCTTCCTTCTTCGGGAGCGACGCCATGCGGCCGTCGGCTTCCATCGCCTCGAGCTGGGTCATGCGGGCGATCCGCTTGCGCATGGTGACCCAGTTCGTCAGCATGCCGCCAAGCCAGCGCTGGCTCACGAAGGGCATCCCGGCGCGGGCGGCCTCGGTCTCGACGGCTTCCTGTGCCTGCTTCTTGGTGCCGATGAGCATGATCGTGCCGCCCTGCGCAGTGAGGTTGCGCACGAACCTGTAGGTGGCGTCGATCTCACGAAGAGAGCGCTGGAGGTCGAGGATGTAGATGCCGTTACGCTCGGTGAAGATGTACGGCTTCATCTTCGGGTTCCAGCGGCGTGTCTGGTGTCCGAAGTGGACGCCAGCTTCGAGCAGGTCCTTCATTGCGACGACGGGCATGGCAAAGCCTCCTTCATTCCTGGTTCATCCTCCGCCCGGAGGCCTGTCGCCAAATCGACCCCGCTTCGCGACCCGACCTCCGAACCTGGGAGGAAGGGCACCGCGCGCCGCGGACCTGCGGGCGTGTGTATTGAGAGCTGGCGTAGTGTAGCAGACGCGCGCCGTTCCCGGCTAGGCCAGGACTCCCTGCGCCGCATGGAGGCGTGCGCGCAAGCGCAGCACCGCCTTCGTGTGCATCTGGCTGACCCTGGACTCGGTCACGCCGAGGACGCGGCCGATCTCCTTGAGCGAGAGTCCCTCGTAGTAGTAGAGCGCGATGACGGTGCGTTCGCGGTCGGTCAGGTGCTCTATCGCCTGCGCGAGGATCACCTTCATCTCCTCCGCCTCGAACGTCTCGACCGGGTTCTCGGCGTTGTCGTCGGCGATCGAGGTGGCATCGGGACGATCGTCCGACTCGGTGCCGGTCCCCCACAGGTCCTCGAAGCTCACGACAAAGGTGTAGGAGAGCTTCGTGTACGTCTCCTGAAGGTCGCTGAAAGAGATCCCGAGCTCGTCAGCGACCTCCTGATCCTCGGGAGTGCGCATCAGCTTGGTCTCGAGCGTCACGATCGCCCGCTCGATGTCGCGTGCGCGCGAGCGGACGCTGCGCGGGACCCAGTCGAGCGCGCGCAGCTCGTCGATGATCGCTCCGCGGATGCGCGAGATCGCGTACGTCTCGAACTTGAAGCCGCGGTCGGGCTCGAACTTCTCCAGCGCGTCGATGAGGCCGAAGATGCCGTACGAGATGAGATCGGCGTTCTCGACCGAGTTCGGAAGGCCCGTGGCTATGCGGCCGGCGACGAACTTGACCAGCGGCGAGTAGTTCAGGATGAGCTGTTCGAGTGCGAACTCGTCCCGAGTCGACTCGAAGCGGTCCCAGAGCGTCTCCAGGTCGACCTGCTGCTCAGGATGCTTCATCGCTCAGGACAACTTCCGTCGAGGGCCGGGGACTTCAGGCACGAGGGTGCGCATCGTGATGGACGCGTTGCAGGCGCTGGACCCCGAGGTGAGTGTAAATCTGGGTGGTGGACAGGGCAACATGGCCCAGCAGGTCCTGGACCGACCGTAGGTCCGCTCCCGCTTCGAGCAGGTGCGTGGCGAACGTGTGGCGCAAGGTGTGAGGGGTGACCCCCGAGACGACTCCGAGCGTCCGCAGATGGCCGGCGAGCATCCTGCGGACTCCCCCGTCCGTCAGGCGCGTGCCGCTGCGGTTGAGGAAGAGGGCGGGCTCCGTAGGGGCCGGATTCAGCGCCGGCCGGCCCGACCGCAGGTACGCGGCCACGCGGGCCAGCGCCTCGCGGTGCAGCGGCAGGATCCGTTGCTTGTCGCCCTTGCCGGTGACCTTCACCTGGCCGGCGGAACCGTCGACGTCCGCGATATCGATGCCGACCAGCTCGCTGACGCGTGCGCCTGTCGCGTACAGCATCTCGAGGATCGCGCGGTCGCGCAGGCCGCGCGGCGTGTCCGCGTCCGGCGTGTCGAGCAGCGCGTTGAGGATGTCGGTGGGCACAAGCCTCGGAAGCCGCGCGTCGAGCTTCGGCGTGGCGATCACGGAGGCCGCGTCGGTGGTGATGACGCCTTCCCGGTTGAGGTAGGCGAACAGAGAGCGAACGGACGAGAGGCGCCGCGCGATCGTGCGTCGGGAGTACTTGGCTTGGTCGAGTTCGGAGAGGTAGCGGCGCAAGGCGCGCGGATCGTCGCCGAGGGGGTCGCTCCCGCTTCGCTCCGCCCACTCCAGGTAGCGGGCAAGGTCCGAGGAGTAAGCGCGTACAGTGTTCGGCGAGACGTTGCGCTCGGTGCGCAGGTACTGAAGGAAGCGGTCGACCGCCACCGACGCGTCGATGCTGCTCATCGCCCCTCGCTCCAGTCAAGGACGGTCGAGGCCTTCACGCGCACCTTGGCGATCTCGAGGGACTCGTGCTCGGCGAGCCAGGACTCCAGCGAGTCGGAGCCCCGCGCCGCATATGCAGCGTAGCGCTCGCGCTTCCCATTGATGCGTGGGACCGGCGCGGGAAGCAGACCGAAGTTGACGTGCATCGGCTGATAGGACTCGGTCGCGGGATCGGTCGCGTAGCCGAGCAACGAGCCCAGGACTGTCTCTGGCGGCAGGACGACAGGGCCGGCGCCGCTGCGCGCAGCGACGAGCCCGAGGGCCGCGACGAGCCCGGACGCGGCCGCCTCGAGGTACCCCTCGGTCCCCGACAGTTGGCCCGCAAGGCGCACGCGCGGCTGGTCGCGGAGCGCGAGGTCCGAGGTCAGCAGGCGCGGCGCGTCGATGAAGGTGTTGCGGTGCATCACGCCATAGCGCAGGAACGTCGCTCCCTCCAGTCCGGGGATCATCCCGAAGACGCGGCGCTGCTCTGGAAACGTGAGGTTCGTCTGGAAGCCCACGAGGTTGTAGGCGGTCTGCGCGCGGTTCTCGCAACGGAGCTGGACGACCGCGTGCGGGCGATGGCCGGTGGCGGGGTCGGTCAGGCCGACCGGCTTCATCGGTCCGAACCTCAGCGCGTCGCGACCCCGGCGGGCGATCTCCTCGACCGGCAGGCACGCATGGAAGAGGTCGCCGCTCTCGAAGTTCTTGGCGTGGACGCGCTCGGCCGCGAGCAACGCGTCCACGAATGCCTCGTAGGCATCGCGGTCGAGCGGGCAGTTCAGGTAGTCGGCGCCCTCGCCCTTGCCGTAGCGCGACTCGGCGAAGCAGACCCCGCGGTCGATGTCGGCGGCTTCCACGATCGGCGCGGCGGCGTCGTAGAACGCAAGACGATCGCCGCCCACGAGCGCGGACAGGGCGTTCTCCAAGGCGGGCTCGGTGAGCGGGCCGGTGGCCACGATGACGTCACCGGCCGGGACGGAAGCGGCGACCTCGTGGACGACCTCGATGAGCGGGAGCGACTCGATCGCGCGGGTGAGCAGAGTGGCGAAGGCGGCACGATCGACCGCCAGCGCGCCTCCTGCGGCGACAGCGGTGGCGCGGGCGCAGGCGAGCACGATGCTGCCGAACCCGGCCAGCTCGCGCTTGAGCATGCCCGCTGCGGTCGTCGGATCGTCGGACTTGAGCGAGTTCGAGCAGACGAGCTCGCCGAGCAGGCCGGTATGGTGCGCGGGCGACTGGTGGCCGGGCCGCATCTCGATAAGGCGCACCGGGACGCCACGCGCTGCGAGCTGGAACGCCGCCTCGCTGCCGGCGAGCCCTCCGCCTATGACCGTCACGCGATCGTTCACCGTGCTCAAGTGGCGCCTTCCGGTCTCGGAGGTCGCGGAGGATGGTGGGCCGCGGACCCGGTGCGATTGTAGCGTCAGCGCAGCAGGCACGGTCCGTACCTCCCATCGGTGTGGCGTGCGATCACCCCTGAAGTCTCTAGCCGCGCAAGGGCGCCCATGGTGGAGGCCGCATCCAGGCCGAGTGCCTCGCCGATCTCGTCCGGCGTCATGGGATGGGCACGAAGCGCCTCCAGGAGCGGCTCGCCCGACGCGCTCCTGGACTGCCCCGCCAGCTGCCGGCCTGCGGCGAACGGTTCGATGAGCCCCGCGCTGCACAGCGCATCCCGGAGATCGTCGACGCAGGTGATCGGTGTAGCGCCCTGACGGATGAGGCGGTTGGTCCCTGCGCTGCCGGCGTACAGGATGCTCCCCGGGACAGCGAGGACGTCCCGTCCGGAGTCCAGCGCGCTGTCCGCCGTGGAGAAGGTCCCGCTCGGCAACGCAGCCTCGACCACGAGCACTGCGGCCGACAGGCCCGCGATGATGCGATTCCGGGCCGGGAACTGCCACGGCAAGGGCGTTGCACCCCAATCCAACTCGGAGACGACCGCGCCCTCCCCTGCTCGCAGGCGTGCGAGCGTGTCCGCGGAGCGGCGCGGGTAGTCGACGTCGGCGCCGCACCCGAGCACCGCGACCGATCGCCCGCCCGCCTCGAGAGCGGCGGACTGTGCTGCCAGGTCACAGCCGATGGCCGCGCCGGAGATGACGGTGACCCCGGACTCCGCGGCACAGCGCGCGAACATCCGGGCGCAGGTCGTGCCGTAGGGCGTGGCGCGCCGTGAGCCGATGATGGCGAGACCGGGAACGAGGGCCGCAGGGTCCCCCATCCCGAACAGTCGCGCCGGGGGCCTGACGGCCGTCTCCAACTGCGGTGGATATCCGGGGGCGCCGAGGTCCAGCGTGAAGCGTGAGGCGTTCACGAATTGCCCCGGTATCCGGAGGCCTCGAAAACATGCTCCCGAGTCACACGGTCCGCCGCAGCGAGATCGGCGATGGCGAGCGCCACGCGCAGCAGGCGCGTGATGCCGCGTCCGGAGAGGTGATGGAGTCTGGCGGCCTGCTCGACCGCCGCTCGCGCCGCCGGGTCGAGGCCGCAGCCACGCAGCAGGGCAGCGCCACTGAGGTCGCGGGGCAGGCCACGCTTGCGCGTACGCCCCCGAGCGTCGATCACGCGCGCCCGGACCGCAGCCGACCGCTCTTCGACCGAACCCGTCAGAAGCCGCGACGTGTCGGTGCGTCCGACGCGGAGCGTCATGTCGATCCGGTGTCCATGAGCGGACCGCCGACGCGCCCCACGTAGCGCTCCACGAGCGTCGGCGGGCAGGTGCACGTGCGTTCCGTGTCCCCGAGGTAGCCGCACGGGCAGGGGTTCATGGCGGCGACCAGCGCGAAACTCGCGGGGTAGCGCACCCGGCCCTCCGCGCGGACCAGCGTGAGGTAGCCGTCCTCGAGCGGCTGTCGCAAGGCCTGCAGCGCCGCGGGCGAGAACTCGGGCAGTTCGTCGAGGAACAGGACTCCATTGTGGGCCAGGGAGGCCTCCCCCGGCCTTGGCGGCGTCCCGCCGCCGACGAGCCCCGCCGTGGTGGCCGTATGGTGCGGCGCGCGGAAGGGCCTGATGCCCGCCAGCACGCCGTTGAGGTCCAGCCCCGCGACGGAGTGCACGACCGCGGTCGTCAGGACCTCGGCGTCGTCCAGCGGAGGGAGTATCGACGGCAGGCGCCGTGCCAGCATCGTCTTCGCCGATCCCGGCGGTCCCACCAGCAACAGTCCGAGCCCACCGGCCGCCGCGATCTCAAGGGCCCTCTTGGCCAAGGACTGTCCGTGCACCTCCGAGAAGTCGGGGACAGGGATGTCCGCCGGCGGCGCGGCCGCCATGCGAGCGGACGCCGGTGGGAGGCCCTGGCGCAGGACACCGAGCGATCCGAGCGGGTGCACCACGCATTCCTTGACCGTCTGGGCGGCCATGAGCGCGTCGACCGAAGCCAGCAGCGGCAACCCTCGCAGCGGCGCCGCGATCGCGTGCGCCAACATCCCGGGGACCGAACGGACGCTGCCGTCGAGCCCGAGCTCACCCACGCTCACCGCCGCAAGGACGTCGCGAGGGACCTGCCCGGTGGCGGCAAGGACGCCCACGGCGATGGGCAGGTCGAACCCGGTCCCGTGTTTGCGCACAGGCGATGGCGCGAGGTTGACCGTCACCCGCGCGTTCGGGAAGTCGAAGCCGCTCGAGCGGAGAGCGGCGCGCACGCGGTCCCGTGCTTCGAGGACCGCGGTGTCGCCGAGGCCGACGATCGTGAAGGCCGGAAGCCCTGCCGACACGTCCACCTGGACCTCGACGTCGATGGCGTCCACGCCGACGAGCGTGGACGACGGGACGGTCGCCTGCGTCATGACGGCGAAGCGAACGCGGCCCGGTAGTGCCGCAACAATGCGCGATCCGGCGCGAGCACCTTGATCGCGACGACGTCGAATCTGACAGTGGTCTCCGCAGGTTCGCCGGTCTCACGAAGGTAGGCCTGCGCGAGTCGCGACACCCGTCGCTGCTTCGCAGCGGAGACCGCCTCCTCGGCCGTCCCGGCGCGCTCCGAGCGGCGGGTCTTCACCTCGACGAAGACGATCTCGGCACCGTCACGCGCGACGATATCGATCTCCCCCGACTGGCAGCGCCAGTTCCGTGCCTCGACGACGAACCCGATGCGCTCGAGGTACGCGGCAGCGGCGTCCTCTCCCCTGCGTGCGGTCTCCGCCCTGTCCATACGGCAACACCTCCGCGGACCAGCGTGCGGGACGGTGCTTGCCGTTTCAGTGACGCGGAACCGACCGATGTCTTACGGGAAGAGCCGGTCCTGCGTCGCGCAGGGCGCGAATGACAGCCGGTGTAACGGCGACGGGCCCAGCTCTGCGATCGCCGCCATATGCTCGGGGGTTCCGTAGCCGAAGTTGATGTCGAAGCCGTACCCGGGGCAGTCGGCCGCCAAGGCGACCATGAGCGCGTTGCGCTCCACCTTCGCGATGACGGAAGCGGCCGCGATGCTCGCCTCGGACGAGTCACCCCTCACGACCGACGTGGTGGGGATACGCAGCGCACCCTTGTCGTTGCCGTCCACCAGGACGTGGTCGACGGACATGCCGAGACCCTCGAGTGCCAGCTCCCAGGCGCGCCGCGTGGCCTGCCTGATCCCCACGCGGTCGATGACGTCAGGGCCCACGTGCGCGACCGAGAAGGCCAGGCATCGGGTGCGAACCTGGTCGGCTATGCGGACGCGAAGCTCCGGCAGCAGGCGCTTCGAGTCGTTGAGTCCCTCGATGCGGCACGCGGGATCGAGGACGACGGCGCAGGCCGTGACGGGCCCGGCCAGGCACCCGCAGCCGACCTCGTCGATCCCGGCCACCACCGGGAAGCCGAGACCGTGGAGCTCGACCTGCCGCGACATCAGCGCGTCGAGCCGCGCATCCTCGGCGCGTGTACGGTCGAGGCGCGCGGCCGCCGCAACGGCCAGCGCACGAACGCCTGCGCGGGGGTCCTTGGAGAACCTGCGTATGAGCCCGGCCAGGCCCTCGGGAGGGCACGCAGCGAGCATCGCTCGGGCTTCCGTGACTGTCGTGGGAGGGCTGGGCATCGTCGCGAGAGTCACCGCCTCAGGGTGGGCCGGTCACACGTACAGTCCGCATACTACGTCGCGCTCCCCACCTGGAGTGGCAGGGAGCGCGACGAGCGACATGCGAGGGGACGAGCGGCGTGCCTAGAAGCGCTTCTCCTTGAGACGGGCCTGCTTGCCCACCTTGTCGCGGAGGAAGTACAGCTTGGCGCGACGGACCTTGCCGCGGCTCACGATCTCGACCTTCTCGATCTTGGGCGAGTGCACCGGGAACATGCGCTCGACGCCGATGGCGAAGGAGATCTTACGGACAGTGAACGTCTCGCGCGCTCCGGCGCCGTGACGGCGGATGACGACACCCTGGAAGACTTGGATGCGCTCGCGCGTACCTTCGATGATGCGGTAGTGCACCTTGACGGTGTCACCGACCTGGAAAGCGGACATGTCCTCGCGCAGCTGCTGCGCCTCGAGTGCCTTGATCTGGTCCATTTGTTCCCGGTCCCTGTCTGCTCATCTGATACGGCGCCGCGTGGGCACCGGCGGTTTCGACACGAGTCGATAGTATAGCGGCGCACTCCAGCAGGGGCAACGCCCGTTCTTGGCGTCCCCGCCCGCCGCAGCCTCAGGCCCTACTTCAGGACCCCGAACCTGCTCAGCGGCCAATACGTGAAGAACGCTTGGCCGTGGACCGCGGAATCGGCCACCGGGCCGAAGTACCGGCTGTCCTGACTCGAGGTGCGGTTATCGCCCATCAGCCAGATGTAGCCTGGCGGCACGTCCACCGGGAACTGGATCCGGCTGTTCGCCAGCTTCTCGCTCGGCTGGCCGTAGGTGTAGTACTCGTCGAGTGCGACGCCGTCGACAAGGACCTTGCCGCCCTTGAGGTCGACGGTCTGGCCGCCGACTGCGATGACGCGCTTGATGAGCGTCTCCTCGCCCGGCTCGGGCATCGGGTTGTCGAAGACCACGATGTCTCCCGCCTGAGGCGTACGGAAACGGTAGATGAACTTGTTGGCGAGCACCTGGTCGCTCAGCTGGATCGTGGGAAGCATCGATCCGGTCGGGATCACGTACGGCTGGATCACCCAGGTGCGCACCGCCTGCGCGACGAGGAACGCGACCGCGATCGTGAGCATGAACTCGATGATCTGACGGGTGAGCGAGCTCTTCTTGGGCTGGGGCTTCGCCGGAGCGTTGACGACCTCGGGCGTTGCTGGGGTGTCTGTCACTCGTCCTCCGTGTCGGTTCCAAGCGCCGCACGTGCCGCGGCGCGCATCTCTGCGGTCATGTCGTCCCACGCAGCGGCCAGAAGGTCAGGCCTGCGGACGGCTGTGCGCTCGGCCGCCTGGGCCTGACGCCACCGCTCGATGCGCGCGTGGTCGCCCGAGCGCAGCACCTCGGGGACATCCATCCCGCGATACTCGGCCGGGCGTGTGTAGTGAGGATACTCGAGAAGGCCGGTGGTGAACGAATCCTCGCAGGCGGACTGGTCGTCTCCGAGCACTCCGGGGAGCAGGCGCGTGACCGCGTCGGTGATTACCATGGCGGGCAACTCCCCGCCCGTGAGGACGTAGTCGCCGATCGAGACCTCGAGGTCCGCAGCGGAGCGGATCCGCTCATCGAACCCCTCGTACCGGCCACAGACGATGATCAGGCGATCGAGTTCCGCAAGGCGCTCCGCGCGCGACTGCGTGAAGCGCTCGCCTTGCGGAGTCACGAGGATGACGAGAGCCTGTCGCGCATCGAGCGCATGGACCGCGTCGATCGCCGCGAAGACCGGCTCGGGGCGCAACACCATGCCCGCGCCGCCGCCGTAGGGCGAGTCGTCGACCTGACGGTGCACGCCAAGAAGCGCCCAGTCGCGCAGGTCGTGCGTGTGGAACTCCAGCACGCCGCGTTCCTGTGCGATGCCGAGCATCGAGGCGCCGACGATCCCGGCGAAGGAATCGGGGAAGAGCGTGATGACGTCGATGCGCATCTAGCGTCCTTCCTCGATCAGGCCGGGCAGCAGTGTGACCCTGGCCGTCATGGCGTCTTCATCGATCTCGTGCACAACGTCCTCGATGACCGGGATGAGCACCTCGCCGAACGCGCCGTCCACAATCCAGACGTCGTTCGCGCCGGTGATGATCACGTCGTTCACCGTCCCGATCAGGCCGCGCTCGTCGTCGAATACCGACAGTCCGACCGGGTCGAACTCCTCCTCGTACTCGGGGACGTCCTGCGCTCGCACCAGGACGTTGCATCCGCGCAGCGTGTCCGCCGTGGAGATGTCGGTCACGCCGTCGAAGGAGAAGAGCGGCCCCTTGGGCCCTGGCCGCACGCTCACGATGCGCGAGGTGCGCAGCGTGTGGGGCGGGGGCGTGAACCACACGCCTATGCCCTCAAGGCGGTCGAAAGGGAGATCGCCGGCCAGCTTGACCGAGACCTCCCCGTTCAGTCCGTGTGTCTTTGCGACACGCCCGAGCTCGACGAACGCTTCCGCGTCCATAACTGGCCGGCTACCCCAGTATCTCGAGGTCGACGTGCCTGTCGTCCGCCGAGCCTGCCGCGCGCAGCAGGGTACGGAGCGCCTTGATGATGCGCCCGGAACGGCCGATGACCTTGCCCACGTCATCCGGCGCGACGGTGACCTCGAACAGCTCGCCACCGGTGGTCTCGGTGCGGGTGATCGAGACCGCGTCGGGATCGTCCACGAGAGCGCGGATCAGGTAGCCGAGCAGCGTCGCGGTGTCCGCAGCCATCGTCACTCGGCGTCAGACTCGGCGGCGACGGGCTCCTCGGCGGCGACTTCTTCGGCGGGAGCCTCCTCGGCGACGGGCGCCTCTTCGGCGACAGCCTCAGCAGCGGGCTCCTCGACGACAGCCTCAGCAGCAGCGGCCTTGGCGGCGGCAGCCTCCTCGGCGGCCTTGGCCTTGGCATCAGCGGAGGCCTTCTTCGCTTCTTCGGCGGCCTTGACCTCGGCGGCAGCCTTGGCGACGACCTTCTTGGACGGGCGTGCCTCGACGGCCACCACGGTCTTCTCGCCACGAACGATGGCGATCAACTTGCCGGCGGCTTCCGTGGGCTGGGCGCCCTTCGCGATCCAGGCGTCGACCTTTGCAAGGTCCAGCTCGACGAACGAGGGCTGAGTGCGAGGGTTGTACCGGCCGAGGATCTCGAGGAAACGGCCGTCGCGCGGTGCACGGCCGTCGGCTGCGATAACGCGGTAGAACGGCGCCTTCTTGGCGCCAGCGCGCGCCAGACGGATCTTGACTGCCAAGAACCTTCACCTCCGAGTGAGAGCGAGCCCGTCTTGTCCGGGCGTCGCGGATACATACCGACTCTTCGCAAAGCGACTGCTCATGATAGGGCATGCCCGGTCCCGTGTGAAGTTCGGGCTCATCACGGATCGGGTCCAAAGGTTAGAACGGCATCTGCGGCATGCCGCGGCGGCCACCCTTGGTCTTGCCCATCTGCTTCATCATCTTCTTCATCTGCGCGAACTGGTCCAGCAGGCGGTTGACCTCCTGAACGCTCGTCCCGGAACCGACCGCGATGCGCACGCGACGGTGACCGTTGATGACCACCGGCTTGCGACGCTCCTGCGCGGTCATCGACTGGATGATCGCCTGCGTGCGGTCGAGAGCCTTCTCGTCGACTTGGGCGTCCGCCAGCTGCGCGCGCTGCTGCGCCCCGATGCCCGGGATCATCCCGAGAACGTCCTTGAGCGACCCCATCTTGCGGACCTGCTGCAGCTGCTGGAGGAAGTCATCGAGCGTCAGCTCGGACGACATCAGCTTCTTCTCGAGGGCGGCCGCGTCCTCCGCCGCGACCGTCTCCTGCGCCTTCTCGATGAGCGAGACGAAGTCGCCCATGCCGAGGATGCGCTGTGCCATGCGGTCGGGGTGGAACGGCTCGAGAGCGTCGAGCTTCTCCCCCACGCCGACGAACTTGATCGACTTGCCGGTGACCGCGCGGACTGAAAGCGCCGCGCCGCCGCGTGCGTCGCCGTCGAGCTTCGTGACGATGACCCCGTCGAAGTCGACCCGCTCGGCGAAGGCGGTTGCGGCGGTGACTGCGTCCTGGCCGGTCATGGCGTCGATCACCATGAGGACCTGGTCGGGGCGCACCGCGTCACGGATGCGCGCGGCCTCGTCCATCATTGCCTCGTCCACATGCAGACGGCCGGCCGTGTCCACGATGACGGTGTCGCGCATGTCCTGCACTGCGGCCTTCACTCCGGCCTTGGCGATGTCGACCGGGTCGGCTCCCTCGGCGCCGCGGTATACGGGCACGCCGAGCTCGCGGCCGAGCGACTCGAGCTGGTCGATCGCGGCCGGGCGATAGACGTCGCACGCGACCATGAGCGGCCGTCGCCCCTGCTTGCGCAGCAGGTTGGCCAGCTTGGCGGCCGCGGTCGTCTTGCCGGAGCCCTGTAGGCCCACGAGCATGATGACGTTCGGGATGCGGCCCGAGAACGCGAGCTTGCTCTCGCCGGTGCCCATCAGCGAGGTCAGCTCGTCGAGAACGATCTTGATCACCGTCTGACCGGGCGTAAGCGAGCGCATGACGTCCGCGCCGAGCGAGCGCTCGCGAACTCGGGCGACGAAGTCCTTGACGACGATGAAGTTGACGTCGGCCTCCAGCAGGGCAATGCGCACCTCGCGCATTGCGGCGTCGATATCCGCCTCGGACAGGCGGCCCTTGCCGGTCAGCTTGGAGAAGACGTCCTGGAGACGCTGTGAGAGGTTCTCGAACACGCGAACGGTCCTTCCTTGGGTCAGGGCGGTCAGTGGGCCGGGGACGGCACCGGCCCGATCCGTGAGATGGGAGCATAGATGAAGAACACGCGGCCCTTGATGGCCGAGAGCGGGAACGTCCCGACGTAGCGGCTGTCCTCGGACACGCCGCGGTTGTCGCCGGCGACAAAGATGCGTCCCGGCTCGACAGTCAGATGCTCGATCGGGGTGGATGCGCCTGAGGTGGTGATGACGTGTTGGAACTGCTCTGCCTTGCCGTTGACCAGGATGATGTCGCCGTTCACGTCCACGATGTCACCGGGAAGCGCGACGATGCGCTTCACCCACTCCTCGGGCACGCCCTTGTTGACCACGTTGAGGATGACGATGTCGCCCCGCTGCGGGTCTGGGGGTCCCTTGGTGAGCAGTACGTAGTCATGGTCGCGCAGCGCGGGCATCATCGACGGCCCGGAGACGGTCGACGAGTCGAAGAAAACGAAGAACACGAGCACCAGCGCGATGAGGATCGTGGCCAGCGGGCCTACGAGCCAGATGGCCAGCCGCTTGGACAGTCGGTTCTCGCGCGCCTTGGCGGCGCGGATCTGGGCCTCGAGCAGAGCCGCGGAGTGGTCGATGGACACCGCTGTGTCGGGCGTGAGCTCGTCGGTCTCCGGGGCGTCCATCTAGCGTCCCAGGACGATAGCGCGAGCGAACTCGGTGGCGTCGAAGGGCCGAAGGTCCTCGAGCGACTCCCCCACTCCGATGCGGACGATCGGAAGCCCGAGCTCGGAGGCGATCGCTACCGCGATGCCGCCGCGCGCCGTGCCATCCAGCTTGGTCAGTACGATACCGTCCAGCTCGAGCGCCTCGTGGAAGGCGCGCGCCTGCGCCAGGCCGTTCTGGCCCGTGGTGGCGTCGATGACCAACAGGCAGCGGACCGGGAACACGCTCTGCGCCCGAGCGACCCGCTGGACCTTCTCGAGTTCCTGCATGAGGTCGGCCGAGTTGTGCAGCCTGCCGGCCGTGTCCACCAGGACGAGGTCGCTGCCCTGGGTGCGCGCAGCCGCCAGGGTGTCGAAGACGACCGACGCCGGGTCCGAGCCCCGGTCGCGCTCGATGATCGGGACCGACGCGCGCTCGGCCCACACGCGCAGCTGTTCGATCGCCGCCGCGCGGTACGTGTCGGCCGAGCCGATGATGACGCGACGTCCCTCGGCCGCAGCTTCCGCCGCGATCTTGCCGACCGACGTGGTCTTCCCCGTACCGTTCACACCGACGAAGAGGACGGTCAGCGGTGACTCTGCGAGCGGGTCTGCGAACGGTGGCACCTGCGCCGCGATCAGGTCGACGAGCGCCTCTTCGACCGCCGTGGCGTCGGGAAGGTCCTCGCGGCGGGAGCGGGTGCGCAGCGCGGCGACGATGTCGGCGGCCGAGCGCGCGCCCATGTCGGCGCCGATGAGTGTCTCCTCGAGGCCGTCCCAGAAGTCCTCGCCCACGTCAGGACCGCGACCGACGAGCTCCGCCAGGCGATCGCCGATCTGGTCGCGGGTGCGGGCCAGGCCGCCGCTGAGGCGGTCGAACCAGGTGGGGCTCACGCGACGTCCTCGACGTCGACGACCCGGCCGGTGCTCCTGTCGAGGCGCTGGCTGACGATCTTGCTCACTCCGTCGGACTGCATGCTCACCCCGTAGAGCACGTCCGCCATCTCCATCGTGCGGCGCTGGTGCGTCACGACGATGAACTGGGTGTGGGTCCGCATGCTGTCCAAGAACGCCACGAACCGGCGTAGGTTGGAGTCGTCGAGAGCAGCCTCGACCTCGTCCAGCACGTAGAACGGACACGGACGGGCGCGGTAGAGCGCGAACAGCAGCGCGATGGCCGTCAGCGACTTCTCCCCGCCCGACATCAGCGTCATCTTTTGGAGCTTCTTGCCCGCCGGCTGCGCCACGACCTCGATGCCGGTCGTCTCGGGATCGTCCGGATCGGTCATCGCGAGTTCCGCGTGGCCGCCTGGGAAGAGCACCTGGAACACGTTGCGGAAGTGCGCGTCGACCTGCTCGAACGTCTCGAGGAACCTGTCCTTCATCTTGCGGTCGATCGCGCGGACCACCTTCGTGAGCGCCGCACGGCTGGAAGCGAGGTCGTCGATCTGGGCCGAGAGGTAGGTCCGCCTGCTCTCCAGCGCCGCGTGTTCCTCCACCGCGAGCTCGTTGACCGGCCCGATCTGCGCCAGCTGCTTGCGGAGCTTGTGCGCGCGCTCCGCGGTCGCCTCGCGGCCGTCCACGGGGTTGGCCTCCAGCGCGCGCTCGATCGGTACTCCATACTCCTCGACGATCCGCTGGAGGGCGGTGTCGACCTGCACCTGCAGCTGGCCCTTGGCCACCCGCAGGTCCGAGAGCGCAGCCAGCCGCTCGTCCACCGCGGCCTGTGCGTCGCGGACCGCGTCCTGGCCGTTGCGGATCGTGTCGCGTAGAGACTCCGAGTCCGCCTGCTCGAAGCGCGCGCGGTCGCGGAGCTTGACCGCCCACTCCTCGGTGCGCTCGATCAGGGACGAGTACAGGTCGTGCAGCGGCTGGATGCGCTCGCGCAGCAGTTCGAGCGCGATCTCGGTGCGCTCCGAGGACGCCAGCGTCTCCTCGATCTCGGTGAGCTCGGCGACCGCGGCGGACATCTGACGCTTGAGGTGGACCTCGCGCTCGGAGACCGTCGCGATGTCGACCTGGCACGTCCCGAGGCGGTCGGATATGGCGGTCTCAGCGCGGAAGCGGTCGTCACGGAACTCGCGCCGGACCGCCGCTTCCTCCTCGAGCCGCTCGAGCTCCGCCTCGACCTCGACGAGCCGGGCCGCGGCCTTCACGCGCGCTGGCTGGTCCTTCGTGTTGCGGTCGAGTATCGCCGCGGCGCGGACCGCCAGGGAGCGCGCTTCGTTGTCCAGGTCGGTGAGCGCAGCCTCGAGCCGTCCGATCTCCTCGCGCTGCGAACCGAAGTCGCCGGCGTGGGTGGCCTGCTGCTGCCCGAGTTCGAGCGCGTCCTGCTGGGCGGCGCGCAGCGCCTCCTCAGCCTCAGCCAGAGCGGCCTCGGACTCCCCCACCCGGCTCGTCGCTGCGTGTTCGTTGTCGTGCAGCTCGTTGATGCGCCGCTTGCGCTCCAACACGGACGTTGTCTGGTCCAAGCCCGGGCCCAGCGTCACCTTGCCGGACGGCCACACCATGTGCCCGTCGGCCGTCGCGAAGCGTACGCCGGGGAACCTACTCGCGCCGTCGATCGCCTCTTCGAGCGAGGGGACGAGGTACACGTCGCCGAGGACCGCCTCTATCGCGGGGCGGATCTCGTTGGGGCACGTGACGACGTCCGAGAGGCGTCGGCCCGCGGTGGACGAAGCGCCCGCAGCGCGCGCGGAGTCCAGAGCGAGCACCGCGATGTCGCCCGCCTTGTGCTCCTCGAGGAGCGCCAGCACGTCGCGGCGCGCGGACGAGTCTGAGACGAGCACGCAGAAGAGGTCCGATCCGAGCGCCAGCTCGACGGTGCGCTCGAGGCCCGGCTCGACGGTGATCAGGTCGGTGACGGGGCCTAGGAGTCCGGGGACCTTCCGCTCCGACGAGAGCACCCACGAGAGCGCCGGTGTGGCGGTCGCGAAGGCGCGATCGACCTCCTCAAGCCCGATGGCCTCGGACCTGACACGGGTCAGCGCGTCGCGCAGCTCGTCGGTCTCCTTGCGGCGCGTCTCGACGACGCGCACGCGGCGGTCGACATCCGACTCCGCCAGCGCGATCTGCTTGCCGATGTGGGCGCGCTCTCTCTCGGTGTCTTCGAGGCGAGAGCGACGCGCTGCAAGCGATGCCAGCAGCGACTGACGCTGGGAGTCCAGCACGACGATCCGCTCGGAGAACAGTGTCTGCTCCAGCGCGAACGCGGAGAGGGACTGGTCGAGCGTGGCCAGCTCCGCACGGACATCGTCCGCTTCCTTGCGCAGGCGGCGGATCGCGGTGTTCGTCTCGGTGAGCGAGGCCTCCGCGGCCAGCCGCTCCTTGCGTGCGGCCTCGGACTCGCGGCGCATCTCTCCGAGCCGCGAGTACACCGCCTTGAGCTGGCCGTCCGAGGCGGTACGCTCCTCGGTGAGGCGGGCGATCTCCTCCGTGCGCTTGGCGCTGCGACCGGCGGCGCCGTGGACCTTGGCGCGAAGCTCGGACAAGCGCTCGATGAGGTTCTTGCCCTTCTCCTCGAGCAGCAGCAGGCCCGAGTTCAGCCGCTCCAGGACCTTCTCGAGGCGGCGACGCTGCTCGGAGAGGTCGCCGACGAACAGCCCCTTCTCCTCGAGCAGGGACTGGAAGGTGCCGAGGGCCTTCTCCTTCTCGGCCAGGCGGTAGCGCGCGAGCTCGATGTCCGCGTCGTGTTCCCGCTCTTCCTTGGCGAGCGCATCCCACTGCTCGCGCTGAGCGCGAAGATCGTCGACCGCGAGGGCGACCTCGACCTCACGGAGCTGGGAAGTCAGGGAGTCGTACTGGCGCGCCTTGTCGGCCTGGCGCTGCAAAGGACGCAGCTGCCGCTCCACTTCGCCGAGCACGTCGCGAGCTCGCTCGAGGTTCGAGTCCATCGATGTGAGCTTTCGAAGCGCGCGCTCCTTGCGCTTCTTGTGCTTGAGCACGCCGGCCGCCTCTTCGATCAGCGAGCGGCGGTCCTCCGGGCGCGAGTTCAGGATCTCGTCCAAACGTCCCTGGCTGATGATCGAGTGCGTATCGCGGCCCAGGCCGGAGTCGTGCAGCAGGTCCTGGACGTCCATGAGGCGACACGGGGAGTTGTTGAGCAGGTACTCGCTCTCGCCGCTGCGGTACATGCGGCGCGTGACGGTGACCTCGGTGAACTCCAGAGGAAGCGTGCCGTCGCTGTTGTCGAGCACGAGGTCCACTTCGGCTACGCCGACCGCCTGACGCGCCGACGACCCGGCGAAGATGACATCCTCCATCGAGTTGCCGCGAAGCGTCTTGGCCGACTGCTCGCCAAGGACCCACAGGATCGCGTCCGAGATGTTGGACTTGCCCGAGCCGTTCGGGCCGACGACCGAGGTCACGCCGGGTTCCAGGGCCAGATGGACCCGGTCGGCGAACGACTTGAACCCCTTGATGGTGAGCGACTTGAGGTACACGGATCCCCGGTGCGAGAGGTGGCTTCAACGGCATCGCGCGGCGGCCTGCGAAGGGCGGTCGCGCACCGGAGAATGCTACCACAGCCCCTTGCGTACGCGGGCGGTCGCGCGCGGCGATGCGGAAGCGTCAGTCGGCGTCCATGGCGAGCAGCGCAGCCGCCGCAGCGGCCTGCTGCGCGTCCTGCTTCGAACTGCCCTCGCCGGTGCCCACGAGCGACCCCGCTACGGTCACGCTCGCGGTGAAGCGAGGCTCATGCGCCGGGCCCGCGCGGTCCACTATCTCATACGAAGGGAGGCCCGAGCCCGCCCGCTGTGTGATCTCCTGCAGACGGGACTTGGGATCGGACGCTGTGGCGAGGATCGTGGCGCGTTCGATGCGGGGTCCGAAGGAAGCCAGCACGAACCTCCGCGCGGTTTCAGGCCCCGCCCCGAGGTAGATCGCTCCCACGACGGCCTCGTAGGCGTTCTCGAGCACTGAGTCGCGGTCGGATTCGCGCGCTGCACCCTTGCCGAAGCGCAGGCACGCACCCAGTCCCAGCTCCCGTCCGATGCCCGCCAGCGTCTTGCCGGACGTGAGCGCGACCTTCATGCGCGTCAGGTCGCCCTCAGGCAGGTCCGGGAACGACTCGAAGAGGTCGATGGCCACGATCCACGCCAGCACTGAGTCTCCCAGGAACTCGAGACGCTCGTAGTCGTCCCCACCCTGCTCCAGCGAGTACGACGGGTGCGTCAGAGCGCGCCGCAGCAGCTCGCGGTCGGTGAAGATGACCCCGAGGCGCTTCTCGAGCTCCTCGAGAGTGCCGTTCACCTGTCGGCCCGGCCGAACACGATCGTGGCGTTGTGGCCGCCGAACCCGAAGGAGTTGCTCATCGCGACCTTCGGATCGGTGCGCCGAGCGACGTTCGGGACGTAGTCGAGGTCGCACGCCGGGTCCGGCACTTCGTAGTTGATCGTCGGAGGAAGGACGCCCGTCTCGAGCGCGCGGATGCACGCGATCGCTTCGAGGGCCGCCGCGCCGCCCAGCAGGTGACCGGTCATCGACTTGGTCGAGGAGACCGGCGGGGCGTCGTCGCCGAATACCGCGCGGATCGCTCCGCTCTCGGCCGCGTCCCCAAGCTCGGTGGACGTGCCGTGGGCGTTGAGATACCCGACCTGGCGGGGCTCGACCGCCGCCTGCTTGATCGCAAGCGCCATCGCGCGGCGCGCGCCGTTGCCGTCAGGCGCCGGAGCGGTCATGTGGTACGCGTCCGCCGTCGCCCCATAGCCGATGACCTCGGCGCGCATGCGGGCACCGCGGGCGACCGCGTGGTCCCAGTCCTCCAGGACCAACGCTCCCCCGCCCTCGCCGATCACGAAGCCGTCACGGCCGAGATCGAACGGGCGCGACGCGTGCTGGGGGTCGTCGTTGCGGGTCGAGAGCGCGCGGGCAGCGCAGAAGCCGGCGAGGCCGAGCGGGGTGACTCCGGCGTCGAAGCCTCCGGCGACGACCACGTCCGCGCTCCCGCGGCGGATGACCTCGAACGCCTCGCCGATCGCATGGTTACCGGTGGCGCACGCGGACACGACCGCGTAGTTGATGCCGCGCAGGTTGTAGCGGATCGAGATGTGGCCCGCCGCGAGGTCCACGATCATCCCGGCGACCAGCATCGGGCTCGTCCGAGACGGCCCGCGCTCGAGCAGGACGCTGTGCTGGTCCTCCATGAGGCCCAACCCGCCGATGCCCGACCCGACGATCACGCCGCAGCGCTCCGACTCTTCGCCTTCCATACGGCCCAGGCCCGCATCGGCCATCGCCTCGTCAGCCGCCACGACCGCGAACTGCTGGAAGCGCGACATGCGGCGCGCTTCCTTGGTATCGAGTGAAGCCGAGGTGTCGAAGTCATCGATCGTCGCAGCGAAACGAACGGGATAGTCGCTCACGTCGAAGGAGGTGATCGGCCGCACTCCTGAGACCCCCGACGTCAGCGAGTTCCAGAGTGCGTCGACACCGATGCCGACAGGGCTGACCACGCCGATGCCGGTGACCGCGACCCTTCTCATGCGGCTCCTCCTTCGGTGGCGAACGCGTACTCCGCCACGAGCCTGTCCATCAGCTCTCTCACGGTGGGGACGTCGTGGATGCGGGCTACGCCGCCCCCGGTGAAGACGAGGCCGTCCTCGACATCGCCGCCCTGGGCCTTGACCAGCTTGTCCATGATGCAGAACTGCTTGCCGCACTTCTTGAGGCACACGATGCACCGTTCGATCCGCGGCTCCACACCCGCCGCGAGACGCTCTGTGAGTGGATTGCGCAGAGCGCGTCCCGGCAGCCCCACGGGGCTGTCCACCAGCACGATGTCGTCCTCAGCGGCGTCGACGTACATGCGTTTGAACGCGTCCGACGCGGACGATTCGACGGTCGCCGCGAAGCGCGTGCCCATCTGGACGCCGGCCGCACCGGCCGACATGAGTTCGTGGATGTCCGCGCCGGTGACGATGTTCCCGGCCGCTACGACCGGGATCGACACCGCCTCGAGGATCGATGGCAGAAGCTCCCGGACCGGCAACACCGCGCCGAGATGGCCGCCCGCGTCCTGCCCTTCGACGACCACCGCCGCGGCGCCAAACCTCTCCGAGAGGACCGCCACCCGGGGCGAGCCGACGATCGGGACCATCGGCACGCCGGCCTCACGGGTCCAGTCGAACACATCGCGCGAGAAGCCCGCCCCGGAGATGACCAGGTCGATCTTCTCGTCGATGGCGGCCTTGACCAGTTCCGCGAAGTTGCGGACCGCGACCATGATGTTGACTCCGATCACACCGCCGTCCGCGGATTCGCGAGCCGTGCGTATCTCGTGCCGCAGCTCCTCAGGAGTGAGCCCGGAGCCGGCGATGATGCCTATGCCGCCCTCACGCGCCACTGCGGCGGCGAGCGGCGCCATGGAGATGCGCACCGCCATGCCACCCTGGATCATGGGCAGCCGGGATGTGATCCGGCCTATGGTCAGGGACGGCATCTCCACGCGTATCGTCCTTCGATTGGCGGTCTGGAAGTCTGACGGCCGCGACGCTTGGCGCCGCGGCCGCATCGCGGCTACACGTTCTCCACGATGAAGTCGACAGCGTCGCCGACGATCTTGATCTTCTCGGCCTGCTCGTCGGGGATCGACACGCCGAACTCCTCCTCGAGCGCCATCACGAGCTCGACGATGTCCAGCGAGTCGGCGCCCAGGTCGTCCACGAACGAGGCGTCTTCTGCCACATCGTCCTCGTCGACGCCAAGCTGCTCGACGATTACACCCTTGATCTTCTCGAACAGTTCGTCACGGTCCATGGTGGCTGGTAGTCCTTCCGTAGTCGTGCCGGGCCCGTTGGCGCCCGGCTGCTGCACGCCAGTCTAGGCGAACGTCATGCCTCCGTCGACGGCCAAGACCTGACCGGTGACGTAGGACGCATCGTCGCTTGCAAGGAACGCGACCGCGGAGGCCACGTCTTCCACACTCCCGAGCCTTCCCAGGGCTATCTCCCCGAGAATGGCGTCGCGCTGCGCCGCCGTGAGCGCAGCGGTCATGTCGGTCTCGATGAAGCCGGGCGCGACCGCGTTGCACCGCACGCCGCGGGGCGCCAGCTCGCGGGCGACGCTCTTCGTCAGTCCGATGACGCCCGCCTTCGCCGCGGAGTAGTTGGCCTGTCCCGCGTTGCCAGCGATGCCGACGACCGAGGAGATGTTGATGATCGACCCGCTGCGCGCCTTCATCATGACCTTGCCGACAGCTCGAGTGACCGAGAAGACGCCGGTCAGGTTGGTGGCGATCACCGCGGCCCAGTCTTCGTCGCTCATGCGCACGAGAAGCCCATCGCGAGTGATGCCGGCGTTGTTGACCACGATGTCGAGCGCGCCCAGTTCGGACAGCGCCGCCTCGACGAGCGCGGTGGCTGCCGCAGGGTCGGAGACGTCGGCCTGCAACGTGACGGCGCGCCCTCCGGCATCCTCGATCGCCGCCGCGACCTGGAGCGCCGCGTCCCGGGACCCGGCGTAGTTGACCGCCACCGACGCGCCCTCGGCGGCGAGCCGGAGCGCTATGGCCGCGCCGATCCCGCGTGACGCCCCTGTGACCAGCGCGCACTTGCCTTCGAGCCGCTTCATCGGCCGCGTCCTTCCGCCTGGAGGAGT
>DATCGP010000035.1:0-6267 GCA_036508875.1 Coriobacteriia bacterium
GCGAGCAGCTTCCCGCCGCTCGCTGAGTCGTAGACGTCGGCCGAGCTCCACAGCACGGTCTTGATCTCACCGTCCGCGCGAAGGATCGATATCTCGGCGTTCTCCAGGCTCTCGCCACGTCCCGCAAGTCCCATTTGTGCCAGCGACTCCTCACGGAACTCCGGCGGGAACAGCAGGTTGAGCGGCTGCCCAAGAACTTGATCAGCCGTGCGTTGCGCCAGCCGCTCGAACGCGTGGTTGAACCGCGTGATCCGCAAGTCCGCGTTCCACACGATGATCGGAGCGTTCGCGGAGTCGATCAGGTTCTCGAGGAAGGATGCGGAGCGGCGCAGCTCCTCCTCGGCCTGCTTGCGCTCGGTGATGTCGCGCAGCAGGACCTGGATCGCCTTGACGCCTTGGTCCAGGAACGGCGAGGCGGTGGCCTCGACGTCCACGGGCGTGCCGTCGAGCCTGACGATCCGCACCTCGACGAGCGGGACCTCCTCGCTGTCCACGCGGATGCGCTCGCGAACGAGCGAGCGGGAGGCGGGGTCGAATAGATCGAGGGCCGTCTTGCCGAGCAGATCCTCAGGTGACGAGGCCCCGAACAGCTTCGCGCACGCCGGGTTCGCGAGGAACACCTTGTCGTTGCGGTTCACGAAGATGGCCAGAGGCGAGCTCTCGGCCAGTGCGCGGAAACGAGCCTCGCTCTCCGCCAATTCCTGCTCGGCCCGCTTGCGCTCGGTGATGTCGCGGGAGACGCCGAACACGGCGGTCACGTTATCGTTGTCCTTGATGGGCACGAGCATCGTCGCGATCCAGGCCGAGCCGCTGGGATAGGTCAGCTCTGACTCGGCGTGCATGGACTCGCCCGACTCGAAGGCTCGGTCCAGGCTCAGCCCCATGGCAGCGGAGGTCTCCGCGTCGAAGAGCTCCGTCCGAGACCTGCCGACAACGTCACCCGGGGACCGGCGAAGGGCCTGCGCAGCCGCGCTGTTGACGTAGCGGACACGGTCGTCGCGATCGATGATGAAGATGAGGTCCTGCGAGCTCTCGGTCAGCAGGCGGTAGCGTGCCTCGCTTTCCGCCAGTCCCTCCTCGGCCTGTTTGCGCTCGGTGATGTCGCGCAGCAGGACCTGGATCGCCTTGACTCCCTGGTCGAGGAACGGCGAGGCGGTGGCCTCCACGTCCACGGGCGTGCCGTCGAGCCGGAGTATCCGCACCTCGACCAGCGGAACCTCCTCGCTGTCCACGCGGATGCGCTCGCGAACGAGCGAGCGGGAGGCGGGGTCGAACAGGTCCAGGGCAGTTTTCCCGATCAGATTCTCGGGCGAGGGGGCCCCGAACAGCTTCGCGCACGCGGGGTTGGCCAAGACGACCTTCTTGTCGCGGCTGACGAAGATGGCGAGCGGAGAACTCTCCGCCAGGGCACGGAACCGTGCCTCGCTCTCCGCCAGTTCCTGCTCAGCCCGCTTGCGCTCGGTGATATCCGAATTGGTTCTCAGTGATCCCCCCCCCAGCGGGCCCTCCTGGAGCCGAACCGACATCAAGCTGCGACAGCGCAGTACTCACCGATGCTCATAGAGTATCCTCCCCCCTTGTTCTTCCAACCCTTATCGCGGCCAACCTGGCGGGCGGCCCTTGCGGGGGTGGCAAGCAACCAAGGGCGTCGTCGCGCAGCGAACTTTCACAGGACTTCAGCACGGCTCAGCTTCCAGAACAAACAAGAAGGCCGGCAGTGTGGTGGACACCACTGCCGACCGGCGGTTTCATATGGCGGGATGCACGGGGCTCGAACCCGCGACCTCCGGCTTGACAGGCCGGCGCTCTAACCAACTGAGCTAGCACCCCATGTTCGAGAGCAGACGGATTCTATCTACACCGCGCGGCTTTGTCCACCGCGAGCCGGCGGGCGAGTCGGCGGCACGCGGCCGGACGGGGTTCTCCCTCCCCATCGCCTGCCGCATACTGTTCTGGGGCACACATCGTTCGACGGACCATGCCAAGCAACGGGGGCAACGACCATGGGCGCAACGATCCCGGAGGCGGATCTAGGCGGCGAGCTGCGCCGGCGCCTGGACATGTATCTAGCCGCGCGCGACAAGCCAGGCGCCGTCGGGGCGGTCCTCGAGACCGTCGAAAGCGGAGCGCTCTCGATCCAGCAGACGTACGCCGTACTCGGGACCCTGCTCACCGACGTCGGGGCTCGCTGGCAGATTGGCGAGACCTGCGTCTGGGAAGAGCACCTCGCCTCGGCCACCATCAGGACGATCGTCGAGGCGCTGTATCCGCGGGTCAGCGCGCTCGCACAGGTCCGCGGGCACGATCGCGGCACGGTCCTGCTCACCTGCCCGCCCCACGAGGCGCACGACCTCGGCCTGCGGATGCTCACCGACCGGCTGGAGATTGCGGGGTGGCGCGTGTTCTTTCTCGGCGCGGACACGCCGACCTCGGACATCGTCCTCGCCGCCACCGCACTCGGAGCCGATGCCGTGGTGCTCAGCCTCAGCACGCACTTCCACCGGGTGGCGTTCCGGTCGCTTCTGGCCGAGCTCCACGAGGCGCTGCCCGGTGTCCGTATCCTTGCCGGCGGTCCTGCGGTGCCGCTCGGCGCGCACGGAATCCCGGAAGCCGACCTGTTCGACTCCGCCGGACTCCTCGGGCCGGGAGAGTAGGCGTGCTGCCGCTCAGGATCGCCTGGAGGTTCGTCCGAACCTCGCGGGCCCAATCAGCGCTCATCATCATCGGGATCGCCGTCGGCATCGCGGTTCAGATCTTCGTCGGTTCGCTGATCACCTCGCTGCAGGCGTCGCTGATCGACACGACGATCGGGTCCAGTCCACACATCACGCTAGCCGACCCGAAGGATGGGCAGCCGGTCGTCTACACGCCGCGCATGCAGACCATGCTCGCCTCGGCAGCTGGGGTGACGTCCGTCGCGCCGACGCGGCAACTTCCGACTCTCTACGTCAACGGCTCGGACAAGGTCCCGCTCACCCTCATCGGCGCGACGCTGCCCGAGCTCGACGGCATCTACCACATCGCGTCCAAGGTCACAGCCGGGACCGCGTCACTTCGCATCGGAGAGGTGATCGTCGGCAAGGACCTCGCGGTCAAGTACTCCCTGAAGCCCGGGAACCCGCTGCCCGTCCTGACGGGAAGCTCGAAGACGTCGCTGCACGTGTCGGCGATCGTCGACCTGGGAGCGAGCGCCGCCAACCTGCGACAGGTATTCACGGGCCCAGACTATCCGCGCGGCCAGCTCGGCTACCGCGCCGACCAATACACCGACGTCGAAGTGCAGCTTTCCGACCCGTTCCAGTCGAAGCCGCTTGCGGCCGACTGGACCCAGCGGTTGCCCGGCGTGAAGGTCTCGGAATGGCAAGCGGACAACAAGGACCTGCTGGGCGGCCTGCAGGCGCAGTCGGGCTCCTCCCTGATGATCCAGGTGTTCGTGCTCGTGGCGGTGGCCCTCGGCATCGCGTCGACGCTCGCCATCTCGGCGGTGCAGAAGTCGCGGCAGATCGGCATCCTGAAGGCGCTCGGCATGGCAGACGCCCGCACCGGACGCATCTTCTTCGCGGAAGCGATGATCTTGGGGGTGTCCGGGACCGGGCTCGGAGTGATCGTCGGGTACCTGCTCATCGCCGGCTTCACCCTGGGAACGAAGAACAGTCCGAGCGCGTTCCCGATCATCCCTCAACCGGGGTTCATCGCGATCTCCGCGGGAATCGGCATCCTTGTGGCGCTGCTCTCCTCTCTCATCCCGATCCGGAAGACGACCCGGCTCGACCCGATCGAGGTGATCCAGAATGGCTGACGCGCTGATCGTCGCCGACGGCCTCGGACGCACCTACGCGGGCGCGGTCCCCACGGTCGCCCTCGAAGGGGTGTCGTTCACGTTGGAAGCCGGCGAGTTCGCGGCGATCGTCGGACGCTCCGGGTCCGGCAAGTCGACCCTGCTCAACCTCATCGGCCTGCTGGACACTCCGACGCACGGGTCTCTCGTGCTGAGGGACCGCGACGTGTCGCGGATCGGCGGGGTCGAGAGGGCGTCCCTCCGCAACGAGCTGATCGGGTTCGTCTTCCAGTACCACCACCTGCTTCCCGAGTTCTCAGTGCGCGAGAACGTCGCGATGCCCGCTCTGATCGCCGGCAAGCGGCTCGACGCCGAGCTGACGAAGCGAGTGGACGAGACGCTAGATGTGCTCGGCCTCGGCGGTCTGGGCGCCAAGGGCGCGAACGACCTTTCGGGCGGACAGAAGCAGCGTGTGGCGATCGGCCGGGCGCTCATGAACCGGCCACCGCTGATCCTGGCTGACGAACCAACCGGCAACCTCGACACCGAGAGCACCGATGCGGTCTATGAGCTGTTCCGGAAGGTGAACCGCGAGTGGGGCACGGCGTTCCTCATCGTCACCCACGACCAGGAGATCGCTTCGATGACCGACCGCATCCTCGAGATCGCGGACGGGCACCTGAAGCAGGACGTCCGCAACGAGTTCGCGAAGCCGTCCCGGGGGTCGCGGGCGGTTTGACCCTCCCGCACCGCGATCGCGGCGCCGGGACCGCCTACCAGGTCGCGGAGTCCCGCGCGAGAACGACCTTCACCGTGAAGCCGTGCCGGTGTGCGACCTCCTCGACGTGGGCCAGCTGGGTGCCGTAGCCCCACTCCCACGAGGTCGAGCCCGGCCCCACCGCCGACTCCGCCTTGGATCCGGAGTCCTTCTTCCCGGACGGTGCGTACGCCTCTGGCACGGACCTGTCCTTCAGGTCCTCCCAGAAGTAGACGGTGCGATCCGCCTCGACGGCCTTGAGCGCGGCCGAGTACTCAATGCGCTTGGAGTCCATCCCCCACGTCCCGTGGACCGGGTTGCTCTCGATGACCATGTCGGTGTCCGTGCCCGGCGCCGCCGTGTACGCGGGGTTCGACGCGAACGTGGCCGTCAGGTCGGTCAGGAACGCGGTCCGGCTTGGCTCGAGGCCCATCTGCTTCCCCTTAGTTCGTGTGGAGCGGCCTTTGCGGGCGTCAGAACAGCGTCGCGGGCACGTCGCTCTCGCCTTCGGGAGCGACGACGTGCTCGCCCAGGATCGTGGCGATCTCGGCCGCGTTGCGCTGAGCGTAGTCGTACCTGTTGTTGTTGAACAACACGAACGTCTCATCGGCGTGCGCTGCCAGTTCCTGAATGGGCGGGACCCATTCTTCCAGTTCTGCGGTCGAGTAGAGGTAATCGAATCGGTCAGCGGCGGTCTTGCCCTTCGCGAACCAGGTGTCGGCGTTGCGTCCGTGGAACCGCACGTACGCCCAGTCGCTCGTGACCTCGGGGACCGGCGGCATCGTCGAGTGGGTCGGGAACTGGGGGCTGTCCACGGTGACGTACGACAGATGGCGCTCGCGTAGGAACGCGAGCGTCGCGTCCAGCCGTCCCGGCGCGACCCACGACGGGTGGCGGAACTCGACCAGAGTGCGATACCCCTTGAGCTTGTCCGCCACATAGTCGAGATAGTCGAGGTTGCGGCGGGTGACATCGGGGCCGGCCGCCGTGAAGTACGGGGGGAACTGCATGAGGATGCCGCCCAGCTTGCCCGCGTGGCGAAGGGGCTCGATGGCGTCGAGGAATAGGTCGAACGCCGCGTCGACCATGTCCGGATGCGCTCCGCGTACCCGGCCCCGCTCCTGCGTGAAGGGATAGTCCGCAAGCTCCGGGGGCAGCGAGCGGACGTCGACCTCGTGCCTGGTCATCAGCCCGTACGCTTTCACGTGGAAGATGAAGTGCTGCGGCGTCCGCTCGGCCCAGCCCTCGGCATACCTCCGCTGTGGGATCGCGTAGTAGGACGAGTCGACCTCTACGGTGTCGAACTTCGAGGCGTAGTAGCGCAGCCGCTGCTCGGGCGTTGAGACCCCCCGCGGATACCAGAGGTCGACCATCGTCTTCTCGGTCCAGGAGCAGGTACCAACGTGCACGTGTCCCATGCCCGGAGTGTACCTCCGGCAGGCGGTTCGCCCGCGGCCTCGCGCGGTCCGAGCGGGATCCGCTGGAACGGCGCTATGGGGTCGCCGGTGTCGAAGGCGATGCCGGCGAGGCCGGAGAAGTGCCGGCGGGAGGAGCGGAGGACGTGGATGGGGCCGACGGAGTGGCGGTCGGAGACTTCGAGGCCTGCACGCTCAGGCCGGATATGACCCAACCCGACCAGCTGCGGACAAGGGAGACGGCTCCGTTCGTGAAGCTCACCGTCCCCATCGTCTGGAAGATGACGACGTCGGACCCGTCACTCGCGGGAGTCGCG
>DATCGP010000036.1:0-3885 GCA_036508875.1 Coriobacteriia bacterium
GCGCACACCGCTGCCGGTTCGTCCGTGGAGCCGGGGAACAGCCTCTCGCGCATGAACAGCGACAGGTTCACGAGCCCGATGAGCACCGGCACCTCGATCAGCGGTCCGATGACCGCGGCGAACGCTGCTCCGCTGTTGATCCCGAAGACCGCGACCGCCACCGCGATGGCGAGCTCGAAGTTGTTGCTCGAGGCCGTCAGAGCGATCGTCACCGTGCGCTTGTACTCGCCGGTGACCTTCCGCAGCAGCCAGAACGCGCCGAAGAACATGATCGCGAAGTAGGCGAGCAGCGGCAGCGCGACTCGGACCACGTCCAGCGGGATCTGCACGATCATCTGGCCCTTGAGCGAGAACATCACAAGGATCGTGAACAGCAGCGCCACGAGCGTGACGGGCGAGATGCGCGGCACGACCTCGCGGTGGTACCAGTCGGCCCCCTTCGCCCGCACCACGAGCGTGCGGAACGTGAAGCCGGCGATGAACGGTATCCCGAGGTAGATGAAGACCGACAGCGCGATCTGCCCGATCGTCACGTTCACGACCGTGCTCTGCATGCCCAACATCGGGGGCACCACCGTCAGCAGGAACCAGGCGTAGACGCTGTAGAAGAGCACCTGCATGACCGCGTTGAACGCCACGAGCCCGGCGGCGTACTCGGTGTCGCCCTTCGCGAGGTCGTTCCACACGATGACCATCGCGATGCACGGCGCGATCCCGATGAGCACGAGGCCCGCGAAGTAGTCCGGGTAGTCGCGCATGAACAGCACCGCGAGCAGGAACATGACGGCGGGCGCGACGATCCAGTTCAGTACGATCGCCAGGCCGAAGACCTTCTTGTCGCGGAAGACGTCGCCGAGGCGCTCGTACCGGACCTTCGCGAGCGGCGGGAACATCATGACGATGAGGCCGATGGCGATCGGGATGTTCGTGGTGCCCGCGGACATCGAGTTGACGAGGTCCTTCACGCCCGGTGCCGCCCAGCCGACGGTCACCCCCACCGCCATGGCGAGGAAGATCCAGACGGTCAGGTAGCGGTCCAGGAACCCGAGGCGCTTGGTGACGGAATCGGCGGCGGTCACGGTGGGTCCTTTCGGAAAGGGTCGGTCAGGCGTTGCGCAGCGCAGTGATGAGCGTCTCGGGGAGACCCGCGGCGCGCATCTTGGCCGCAACGGCTTCGATGTCGTACGCGATATGGTGGAAGTCCGCGTTGATCGACCCCTCGTCACCGAGTGTCAGCTCGGTCCAGCACGCGCGCGGGTCGCCGTCCTTCGGCTTGCCCACGGAGCCGACGCTCACGTAGTCGATGCGGGCGCCGTCCGAGCCGGCCAGGACACGGTGGTAGGGCATGTGGACGTGGCCCACACACACGATGTCGGCGTCCGCGGCCTCGGCGAGACGCACCAGTTGCTCGTCGGTGCGGTCAGGGAGCAGGTACTCGTTCACCTTGCGAGGGGAGCCATGCACCAGGAGCACGCGGCGTTCGCCGTGCGCGAAACGCAGTTCGTGCGGAAGGGCCGCGAGCCACGCAGCCCGATCGTCGTCGATGCTCGCTTCTGTGAACGCGTAGCCGGCCTCGCCGTCGGAGCGCGCGAGCGGCGTGGCGTAGTAGCAGCCGCAGTCGCCCCGGCGCAGGCCGATGCCCTCGTCGTAGTTGCCGAGGACCGTGGGGATGCCTGAAGCGCGCATGCGGTCGACGACGCCCGCCGGGTCCGGACCGTATCCGACAAGGTCTCCGAGGCAGTAGCGCTCTCCGATCCCCGCGGCGTCGATATCCGCCAGGACCGCGTCGAGCGCGGTGAGGTTGCCATGGATGTCCGAGATGAGGGCGACGTACCGCACGGATGTCCTTTCGTGGTTCGATACGCATCGAACTATAATGGTGCCGACTACGCCGGAACAGTCTATGTGGGAGGTTTCGCAATGAAGAAGCAACTCTCGGTCAAGCCGCTGCTGTTCCCGATGCCGGCGACCCTGGTCGCTGCCGCCCATGATGGAGAGAAGGGCCTGATCACCGTCGCTTGGATCGGCATGGTCTCCGGCACGCCTCCGACGATCGGGATGGCGGTGAGGGCCACGCGCAACACGCTCCGTCTCATCGAGGCCAGCGGCGACTTCACCGTCAACGTGCCGCGAGTCGGCATGGAGGAAGCGGTCGACTTCTGCGGCATCGTCTCAGGCAAGGGCATCGACAAGTTCGCCGCGGCGGGACTGACCGCCGCGCCCGCATCGATCGTCTCCGCGCCGATTGTCGCCGAGTGTCCGTTCAACATCGAGTGCAAGGTCGTCGGGATCCACGAGATGGGCCAGTACCGGCTCGTGCTCGGCGAGATCGTCGAGACGCACGCGGACGAGGAAGTACTCAATCCTGGGGGGAAGGTCGACATCGGCCTTCTCGATCCGCTGCTCTACGTGCCCGGCACGCAGGAGTACCGTGGCGTGGGTCGCAAGGTCGCGGACGCCTACGTCGTCGGTCTTCGGCTCAAGGAGCGGATGTGAGCGTCGCGGCCGGCACGCGCGCGTGCGAGTGCGCGCCCGGGTGCGAGTGCGCGCCAGCGCGCCTTACTGCCACCGCCGCCGGGCTATCCGACGATCGCATGGACGCGGCTCTGAAAGCACTGGCTTCGGCCCCGCGTCGCCACCTCCTGCGGCTCATCGCCGCCAGCACTTCGGTGGGCGGCGGGTGCTGCGACACCGAGGTGTGCGCTTGCAATCTCGCGGACGCGCTCGAGCTCGCGCCCTCCACGATCTCGCACCACATGTCGGTGCTGGTGAACGCCGGGCTGGTGACCGCCGCAAAGCGCGGTCTGTGGGTCTACTATCGTCTTGAGCGCGACGCCATCGCGGCGGTCGCGTCGACACTCGGAACGCTATAGAGGTCGGACAGTGTGAGTACGGAAGGTGGCAGGACGTGTGGCTAGATAGGACTGAGGCTGGCACGCAGCTCGCTGACGAGCTTGCCCTGCGCGGGTACGGCGAGATCCGGAACGCCATCGTGCTCGGTGTCCCGCGCGGCGGCGTGGAGGTGGCCCGCCAGGTCGCCGATCGCCTGAAGCTCCCGCTCGACCTCGTCGTCGTGCGCAAGATCGGTTCCCCTGGAGCCCCGGAGTTCGCCGCCGGTGCTGTGGATCCCGACGGGCGGGTGTACGCCAACGCCTTCGCCAACGTCAGTGACGGGTGGCTCCGCACGGCGGCGGTCGCGGAGCATGCCGAGGTCTTGCGCCGGATGGACGCGTATCGCTGTGGCCGGCCCGCGCCGGTGCTGAAGGGCAGGACCGTCATCGTCGTGGACGACGGCATCGCCACCGGGCTGACCGCGCAGGCGGCGCTGCGCTGGCTGCGCGGACTTGGTGTGGCCCGGCTCGCGATCGCGGCCCCGGTGATGGCGCCGGACACGGTGAAGCGGCTCGCACAGGACGCCGATGACGTCGTAACGCTGCAGGCGCCCGCCGGGTTCGCGTCGGTGGGTCAGTACTACGTGCAGTTCCCGCAACTCAGCGACGTGGACGTGGCACACCTGCTGGCAGGGTCATAGCCGCGGAGCTCGTCACCCGCGCGCTACGGGCCGACCACATAGATCTTCACCGTGGTACCCACGTTGACCATGGTGCCCGCATCCGGGCTCTGCGTCAGCACCTTGCCGGTGCTCGGATTGGCCGGGTCCGGGTCCGGGATCCCCTGCACGTTGGGAATGAGTCCCAGCGCCTCCAACTTGGCGACTGCCTCGGTCTGGGTCAGGTTGACCAAGACAGGCACCGCGACCTGCTCGATGCCCTTCGAGACCCAGATGTCGACCTGGGACCCCTTCGCCGCCTTCGTCTTGCCGGCCGGGCTCGTCTTGAAAACGATCCCGTTCGCGTACTTCGTGTTGAAGTCGCGGTTGATCAT
>DATCGP010000037.1:0-9024 GCA_036508875.1 Coriobacteriia bacterium
GCGGTGGACGTCGCCAAGGAGGCGGCGGACATCGTGCTGCTGGAACCGGGCCTGGACGTTCTCGCCTCTGGCGTCGAAGGCGGACGAGTCACGTTCGCCAACACCCTCAAGTACGTGTTCATGGCGACCAGCGCGAACTTCGGCAACATGTTCTCGATGGCGGGCGCCTCGCTGTTCCTGCCGTTCCTGCCGCTGCTGCCCACCCAGATCCTGCTCACGAACCTGCTCACCGACTTCCCCGAGATGACGATCGCCTCCGATCGGGTCGACCCCGAGGCCCTCGAGGCTCCCCGGCGTTGGGACGTGAAGTTCATCCGGAGGTTCATGCTTGTGTTCGGGCTGCTGTCCAGCGTCTTCGACTACGCGACCTTCGCGGTGCTGCTGTGGGTCATGAAGGTGCCGATCGCCACCGAGGCCGGACAGGCGTTGTTCCGCACCGGCTGGTTCGTGGAGTCGGTGCTGTCGGCATCGATGGTCGTGCTCATCATCAGGACGAGGCGCCCGGCGTTCCGCAGCCGTCCGGGCCGCATGCTGACGATCGCCACCGCCTCGATCTGGGCGGTCACGCTGGCCCTGCCCTACACACCGCTCGGTGCGGTCTTCAAGTTCGCGCCGCTGCCGTGGCCGTTCCTGGTGATGGTCGCCGTGATCCTCGCGCTCTACGGCAGTGCCGCGGAGCTCGCGAAGCGCTTCTTCTACCGGAAGGCGTGAGCCGCCTCGCGGGCGGCCGTCCCAGCCGTCGCTCCGCTAGGCCGGGTCGGCCCAGCCAGGCACGTAGCGCCAGCCCTCCCGCAGGGCGCGCCGCTCGGTGCGCCACGCCGCGTCGTGCTGCTCCACGAGCGCCCAGAACGCCGGCGAGTGGTCCATCCGCCGGGTGTGCGCGAGTTCATGGACGAGCACGTAGCGCACGAGCGACTGCGGCAGAAACACCAGCGACTCGTTCAGACTGAGGGCCTTCTTCGCCGAGCAGCTCCCCCACCGGGTGCGCTGCCTGCGGACGCTCACGCGCGACGCCCTCCAGCCGGTCTCCGCCTCCACGCCCCCGAGCATGAGCGGCAGACGCTCGCGGGCCGCCCGCGCGACGGCGCGGCGCAGCGCCTCGTAGCAGGCCTCGCGGTCGCCGGTCTCTCCCGTCAACACGATCGACTCGCCGGCGACGCGCCCACGCACCCCCGCCGAACCCGAGGGATGCAGCACGACGTCCCAGGCGACCCCGATGCCGGGCAGCTCCACGCGTGCCGGGAGCGGGCCGGTCTCGTGCGCCTCCAGGTGTGCGCGGCGCTCCGCGTTCCGTCCGACCGCACGCTCCACCCATTCGGCGTGGGTTCGCAGGATGGAGGTGACCTCGCGCTCGTCGAACCCGCGGGGGACCACGACGACGAGCCCGTCGCGCGGGCTCACAAGTAGGCGGACGCGACGTGCCCGAGCGGACACGCGCACGCTATAGTTGAAGTCGTCGCCAGCGCCCATGGTCAGGTTCGCGTCTCCATCACGGCTGCGGAGGGTATCTGGTGTGAAGAGTACCGCGAGGGGCGGACCGCGCATCCGCCTAAGCGCGCACGAAGGGGGAGCTGCCATGAAAGCGATCGTCGACACCGATCTGTGCATCGGCTGCGAGCTGTGCTCAGACACCTGCCCGGAGGTCTTCGCGGTATGGGACGACGGGTACGCCCACGTGATCGTCGAACCGGTGCCGCACGAGGAGTACGACTGCGTACAGGAAGCGGCGGAGATCTGCCCCGTCGCCGCGATCACCACGACCGCCGACTGAACCCGCTGGCAGGGGGGATCCCTGTGGGGTCGCGCCTGCGATCAGTCTCGATCACGACCGTCGCGTGCCTGTGCCTCGTCGCGCTCCTCGCGGCCGGCTGCGGATCGCCGGTCGAATCCGATGCGCCGACCGCCGCCGACCAAGCGAAGTCCGCCCAGGAGGCCAGCGCTTCGTCCTCTGCCTTCGCTGCCGGACCGGACACCGCTGGCGACATCAAGGTCGTCTGGAAGTCGGCATCCGGAACGGCGAGGCAGGACCCCATCGGGCTGCTCAGCGGCACGCCGCTCGTTCTCGACGGCACGCACCTGCGCGCGAAGGCCACGGTCCCGTTCAAGCCGAACTCCCCTAACGCGCAAAGTGCAGACGGGAAGTACGTCTACACGTTGGACCTGACAGCGACCGCGAACGGGATGACCTACAAGCGCACGATGACGATCGACTGGACGATGACGATCGTCTGGTCGGCGGCCAACCGCAACGAGTTCCACGCGGTGTACAAGGCGGACGTGAGCGCGTACTACAACTCGGTGGCCAAGATCCTGCGCGACGGCTCCGCCAAGGGGACCGCGACCACCACCGACACAGGGATCACGACCGGAAGCAGCTCGACACCTCACACGTCCACCGCGCCGTTCGAGTGGACGTGTGAGAGCCAGTAGCTCGCGCCTACGCCTGCCGCAGCAGGAAGCAGCGGTGGATGCGCGGGTTGCGAGCATAGTCCGGCGGGATCGTCTTCGCGCTGATGTCCTCGATAGCGAGACCGGCTTCTCCGAGCGCCGCCTCGTCCAACCGGAACTTGCGCATGTTCGTGGAGAACACGAGGGTGCCTCCAGGGGTGAGCGTCCGTGCCGCGGCACTCACCAGCTCCACGTGATCGCGCTGGATGTCGAGCGTGCCTTCCATCCCCTTGCTCGTCGAGAACGAGGGCGGGTCGAGGAACACGACGTCGTAGCGCGGACCGCCTTCCTGACCCGCGACCGCCAGATGGCTCATGACGTCGCCACGCACGAGGCGATGTACCTGCGGGTCGAGGCCGTTGAGCGCCAGGTTGCGCTTCGCCCAGTCCAGGTACGTGTTCGAGAGGTCCACCGAGACGCTGGAGGCTGCCCCACCGACCACCGCGCGCATCGTGACCGCGGCCGTGTAGCAGAAGAGGTTCAGCAGCGACCCGCCTCTGGCGAGGTCCGCCACCATGCTCCGGGTCAGCCGGTGATCGAGGAACAGGCCGGTGTCGATGTAGTCGTCCAGATTGACCAGCAGCCGCGCGCCCGCCTCGGCCACTTCGTGGAAGCGGCCGGCGCTCCCCATGCGCTCGTACTGCGCCTCGCCGCGCTGGCGGCGCCTGACCTTGACGCGCACCTCCGACGGATCGACGTCCAGGACCTCGGCCACGGCCTCGGTGGCCTGCCGCAGCCTGATGCCCGCGACCACCGGATCGATCCCGGAAGGCGCTTCGTACTCCGCGACGACCGCGCGGCGCACGCCGTCCGCGCAGTCGTACAGATCCACGGCGACCGCGAAGTCCGGAAGGTCGGCGTCGTAGACCCGCCAACAGGTGATGCCCTCGCGGCGGGCCCACTTCGACAGATGCCGGTAGTCCTTGCGAAGACGGTTCGAGAACGCCGACACGCCCGCGGTCACATCAGGGGTGGCCGGGACGGGAACGGAGCCGACGTCGAGCCGGACCGGTATCGCGCCGTTGAAGAGCGCGTGTGTCTCCACGGGCACGAGCCCCAGGGCGACCGCATGTGCCTCGTCGCCGGCAAGGACTCCGAAACGCCAGCCGGCGAACCCCGAACGCAGTCGGTCGCCGAGGGTGCGATACAGCTCCGCGGCCGCAGCGGCCTCGCCGAGCCTTTCACCGTAGGGCGGGTTCGTCGCCACGAGTCCGCCGGCAACGCCAGCGGGCGGACCGAACAGCTCGAGCGCGCGCACGCCCGCGCGTACGCGCCCGCGCAGGCCGGCACGCGCGATGTTCGCCTCGGCCAGCGCCACGGCGTTCGGGTCGATGTCCCAACCCTCGATCGGCGGCAGTCCGGCGAGGCCGGCCTCCGCCCGGTCGTCAGCGGAGGCGAGCAGGTCGTTCCAGGCGTCGGAGTCGTGGCCGAGCCAACCGGTGAAGCCCCAGTGCGAGCGCAGGAGTCCGGGCGCGACGTCCCCCGCGATCCAGGCGCCTTCGATGAGCAGGCTGCCGGATCCGCACATAGGGTCCAGCAGAGCGCCGCCGGCAGCCGCGATCTCACGCCATCCCGCGAACAACAGCATGGCGGCAGCGAGGGACTCCTTCAGCGGCGCCTCCCCCTGCATGCCCGCCTCCCGGTACCCGCGGCGGTGCAGCGCGCCCCCGGAAAGGTCGATCGCGATCGTCGCCTTGCCGGAACGCACCCGCACGTTGACGCGCAGGTCCGGCGCGACGGTGTCGATAGAGGGACGCTCTCCGCACTTGTCGCGGATCCGGTCCACGATCGCGTCCTTGACCTTCAGCGCTCCGTACATCGTGTTGCGGAACGCCGGGTTGGGATCGGTGGCGAAGTCGACCGAGAGCGTCCCCGACGGCGATACGTGGTCTTCCCACGGCAACTCCAGCACGCCCTGGTACAGTTCGTCGGCGCTGCCTGCCGGGACCTTGCCGAGAGCCATGAGCACCCGGGAGGCGGTGCGCGACCACAGGCACGCCGCGTAGGCGACGCGGAGGTCGCCTACGAACGCCACGCCGGCCCGGGCAGGCCGGACTCCGGACGCGCCGATGCCCCGCAGCTCGTCCGCGAGCAGCGGTTCCACGCCTCGAGCACAGGTTGCGAACAGGGTCAGCATGGGCGGAAGCGTAGCACGCTCACGCGGGTCCGGACCCGGGCGGGCGTCTTCACGCGCACCGCTCCGGCTCAGGACGCCGACATCAGGGCCCCGGCACATGCCGGGGCCCTGCTCGTTCCGGATGTCGGGGCGACACCTACCCCCGCTCGATCGTCACCGACTCAATGACGTCGCCGCGGCCGATCTTGTGCACGACGTCCAGCCCTTCGGTGACCTGACCGAAGACAGTGTAGTTGCCGTCGAGGAACGACTGGGTGCCGAGGCAGATGTAGAACTGGCTTCCCGCGGAATCGGGATGGCCGGCGCGCGCCATCGCAACCGTACCGTCAAGGTGAGGTCTAGAGTTGAACTCCGCTGCCAGGTTGTACCCGGGTCCGCCGGTGCCGACCGCCGGGCTGCCTTCGCGAGACAGCGGGTCACCGCCCTGGATGACGAAGTTCGGCTCGACGCGGTGGAACGCGGTACCGTCGTAGAACCCCTTCTCGGCGAGCTCGACGAACGCGGCCGCATGCTTCGGCGCGTCCTCGCAGAAGAACTTGAACTTGATGACTCCCTTGGCGGTCGTGATGACAGCCGTCTCGTCACCCTTGCAGACGTAGCTGGGCTCGTAGAGCGCCATGCGAGACCCTCCCTTTCGTGTCATGTCCGCGCGACCGCCTGTACCGACGGCGCGATTGCCTACCTTTAGCTGGCCTCGCCGAACCCGGTGACCACGTAGGTCCCGGAGCGAGGGTCGGTGCGCAGTGTGACGAGCCCGAGCTTCGCGGCGTCCTCGAGCAGGGCCTGGAAGGTGCGGTACCCGTAGCTGGACTCCGAGAAGTCCGGCTGCTTGCGCTTCATGGTGTCCTTCACGAGCGAGCTGTACATGACGTCCTTGTTCTCGCGCTGCAGGCCTTGGATCGTCTCGACGAGGAGCTTCATCGCGGGCTTCTTCGCCCTGGGGACGACGGTCGCAGCCACGCTCGGCACGGCTGGGCCTTTGCCGAGGTCCTCGTAGTAGATGAACTCGTCGCAGGACGCCGCCAACAGGTCGGAGGTCGACTCCTTCATCCCAAGTCCGATGACGTTCTTGCCGTTCTCCTTGAGCTTGGACACGAGCGGCGTGAAGTCCGAGTCGCCCGACACGATGACGAACGTGTCCACGTGGTCCTTGCTGTAGCACAGGTCCATCGCGTCCACGCATAGCTGGATGTCCGCGTGGTTCTTGCCGGTCTTGCCGCGCTCGGGGATCTCCATCATCTGGACTCCGGCGTCGTGCATGACCACCCGGTACTTCTCGAACCTGCCCCAGTCCGCGTAGGCGCGCTTGACGATGACTTTGCCCTTCTCGACGAGCCGCTCAAGGATCGCGTTCACGTCGAGGATCTCGTCGGTCTTCTTGCGGCGGGCCCCACCTGCGGGGCGGTCCCTCTCGAAGCCGATCGCCAGGTTCTCAAAGTCCACGAACACTGCGAGCGAGTGCGCCTCGTCTGGCATGTTCGATCTTCCCCTCATCGGTCGTTGCGGGCGTCCGTCCCCCACCGGGACGGGCTGCCTCCACGAAGAATGGTACTACGCCGCCCGTCGCCAGCCCCCCGCCCCCGGCGAAGGCGCGTGCCGTACCCACGACTGATAGGAGGCATGCATCGGGTTTCCGGCGCATGGCAAGAATGCCGGGCGGGAGGGCCGCATGACCGTCGCCCTACTCAACCGCTCATCGGAATTGGCGTGGCAGGCGGGCGCCAGCCGGGCGGTTCGCTTTGCCATGACGCACGACTGGGGTAACTTGAGTACAGACGCCTGAAGGTCCCGGGTTCCTGCATCCGTGCCCGGGCCGTTGATGGGCTGTACGTGGCGGCTCGCGTTCTCGCCGCACTGAGTGAAGGATTTGCCCAGCGGAACTGAGCCGCCCGGGTGACGCCGCGAAAGGGGGCGATGCACCGCAGCTTCAGGATGTGAATTCCGTATCCCAATCGCACTACTCGGAACGGGGGAGAAATGCGAATTTCTCGATGGTGTTACCTGACGGCCGCCGCGGCTCTTGCCGCCGCGCTCGTCGCCCCGGCCACGGCTTCGGCGCTGCTGACAAACGAATGGAACCAGCAGTTCGCCGGCACCGCGGTCTGTGTCTCGTGTCACGGATCGGATTACAACAACACGTCCCACGGACAGTTCGCCAATACCGGGACCAGCATGGCTCCCGCCAGCAACTCGGGCATGTGGCCCGTGGGGATCACCGGCCATGGCGTGAGCGTCGATGCCAGCGGCGTCATCGCTCTCGGCGCGGGTACCGGCATGTACGAGTACATCAAGTTCCAGCCGAACGCCAACGGCCCCTTCCAGGCCCTCACGGCCACATGGGACCCCGCAGATCCCCTCAACTGGGTGATCGACGGCACCACGGGCAACGCGCTGGGTGACTACGCCTGCAACCAGTGCCACATGCTGGGTGCCGTCAAGAAGGGCACCACGCCTCCCGCGGTCGGCAACTTCGCCACCGGGGGCGCCTTCAACCGTATCGCTGGCACGAGCAACACGTGGGCACTTGCCACCGGCGCCGATCCCGCGAGTTTCGCCAGCTACCTTCCGGGCGCGGGCATCCAGTGTGAGCGCTGCCACGGCACCGGCGTCGCATCCAGCGACCCGAGCCCCGCTGGCGGAGAGCACTGGACCTCCGGTGTGAAGATCGTCGGTTTCAACACCCCGGCAATGAAGGGCACTGCCAAGGCCGCGAGCACCACGCTTCTGAACTCCCAGGTCTGCGGCCAGTGCCACGGCTCGTTCAAGTCGGGCGGCAACGTCGCCGGCTACACGCCGGACCAGTCGCTCACCGACTTCGTGCTGGCCAACAAGCAGTACACGGAAGCCGACGTACCGACCTCAACGGCCGCGTTCCTGGCCAACAAGAGCGCCTACAAGTTCTTCCCGAACGGCGAGAACTACAGCCTGAAGCACGTGTACTACACCGAGTGGGCCATGTCGGGCCATTCCGTCCGCGGCGCGCTTACTTCCGCCACGGTCGGCGTAACGCCGTACCAGGCGGCCGGGCACAGCCACTACACCTCCGCGGGTAGCAGCCACATTCTCTGCAACCGCTGCCACACGGGTGAGGGCTACCTGAAGCGCAAGGGCGCCACCATCATGTCCGCTTGGACAGAGGGCGTCGACACGGCCGGCAACTACGGCCAGGAGTGCGCCACATGCCACGTCTCGCACGGTTCTGTCGGCGCCGCCAACATGACTGACGCCGTCGCGAACAACGAGGCCGTCGGCATGGCGGTCCGTACACCTGAGCAGGCCAATGGCAGCTACTCGACCCAGGGCTTGAGCGTTGCGAACAAGTCCATCTGCGAGGACTGCCACAACTGGCAGGTCGAGGTTCTTTCGAACAAGGGCACCGTCAACTCCGCCCTTGCTCTTCCGGCCATCCTCGGCAAGTACGCCAGTCATCCGCAGCGCGAGATCTACCACGGCCGCGCGATGCTCGAGATCCCGGCCGGCACCGACTTCATGCCGGGCGCCAAGTGCGAGCAGTGCCACATGCCCGCCACGCGTTCCGACCTGGTCGACAACGGTCTCAACCGCTACGCGGACCGCAACGCTAAGCGCTACAGCCACCGCATGTTCATCATGATGCCGGGCGACGCTGAGGCGTGGGGCCTGGCTCCGTGGGGCGACTCCTGCTCGCCGTGTCACGCAGGCGAGACGCAGGACCAGCTCCAGGCCAACATCGACAGCTGGCAGTCGACCGCTCTTGACCTGTCCAACCAGGTCACCAACGCGATCAACGCCGCTGTCAGTGCTGGTCACAGCACGGCGGACGGCGACGTCTACTTGCTGAAGGCCGCTTCCGCCAACCTGTCCCTGTACGTTCAGGACAGCTCGGGCGGCGCTCACAACCCGACGTACGAGCAGGCTGGTCTGACCAAGGCGATCCAGCTCGCGAAGTCCGCGGGCGGCACGCTGTCGATCATGGCTCCCGCCCGCGTCTCCTCGGGTGCGATCTTCTGCATCATGGGTGTCGCGCTCAACGGTGACGGCTCTGCCGCCGCCGGAGTCACGGTCACCCTGTGGAACGGCGCGTCGAAGCTTGGCACGGATGTCACCGATGCAAACGGCAACTACGCCTTCGCATACGCGCAGAGCTCGCTCAAGACTTTCACGGTCAAGTGGGCGCGCTCCAGCCAGTCCGTGTCCACTCTCATGGCCAACGCCACGGTCGCGGTCGATCTGATCCCGACTAACCTGACGATGAACATCAGCTCCCACCGCGTTGCGGCCGGAACCGTGTTCACCCTGAGTGGCGAGCTGAGCCCCGACGTTGCTGGCGCAACGATCTATGTGCAGCACAGGTTCCCGGGCTCGAGCGTCTGGGTGACGTTCAGGACCCTCACGACCAGTGCTGACGGATCGTTCAGCACAGTGACGGCGACTCGTACGAAGGGCACCCATGAGTACCG
>DATCGP010000038.1:0-3354 GCA_036508875.1 Coriobacteriia bacterium
CCTGGATGGCGGGGATCCTGCTGTTCCTCTTCCTCGGGACGAGCGCGTTGGCGGTCCTGACCCGCGTCACCCCGGACGTCGTGCTGGTCGCGGGCCAGCCGGAGACGGTCGAGACGATCGTGAGCCAGCTCGCGCGCGGCATCTTCGGCACCGGGTTCCTGTACTACATGCTGCAGGCGGGTACCGCGCTCATCCTGGTACTGGCAGCCAACACGAGCTATGCGGACTTCCCGCGCCTGGGGTCGTTCATGGCGGGCAACGGCTACCTGCCCGAGCAGCTCAAGGACCGCGGCAGCCGACTCGTGTACAGCAACGGCATGATCCTGCTGACCGCTATGTCGATCCTGCTGCTCGTGGCGTTCGGCGGGGAGACGAGCCGCCTGATCCCGCTCTACGCGATCGGCGTGTTCATGTCGTTCACGCTCTCCCAGTCCGGCATGGTGGTCCACTGGTGGCGCAACCGTGAGCCGGGGTGGCACTGGTCGGCGTTCGTGAACGGTCTCGGGGCCGTGACCACCTTCGTCGTGCTCATCGTCCTTGCCGTCGCGAAGTTCACTTCTGGCGCATGGATAGTGCTCCTGCTCATCCCGATCCTGGTCGGCTATTTCGAGTGGGTGAAACGCGCCTATCGGCGCTCGGCGGTGCGCGTGGCGCTACCGCAGGAGGAGGAGCTCGAGTTCAGCTACCGCTCCAAGACCCAGATGCACAACCACGTCATGATCCTGTTCTCGACGATCGACCGCCGCCTCGTGCGCGCGGTCCAGTACGCGCGGACGATCAAGGCCGACGTGACCGAAGGACTGTTCGTCGACGTCACAGGCGACAAGGCGGCGAGTGTGCGGGCCGACTGGAACCGGCTCGAACTCGGGTATCCGCTGACGGTGATCGACTCGCCGTACCGGGAGATCATCGACCCCATACGCGACTACGTGTGCAGCATCCCGCGTCCCACCCACGACCACGTCGTCACCGTGATCATGCCGGAGTACGTCCCCGAGACGGCCGCGGAGTACATGCTCCACGACCAGGTCTCGTTCTGGATCAAGAGCGCGCTGACCCAGATCCCGGGAGTGATCGTCGCTGACGTGCCGTACCACCCGGAGGAGTACCTGATGGACAGGCCCGCGCCGTGCAGGGGTGGGGGAGCGGGCCCGACCGTCTGACGACCGACGCGGACACTCGGCCGCACTATCCACGCGCAGCCAGTAGACACGCGCGGTGGCGTGGTCTGTGATACGCTGCACCGGACGGATGATACGGAACGGGGCGCTCGGCTGGGACGATGCCGCCCAAGACAGGGTTCGTGGGGGTCGGTGGGGCAGTGAAGAACAGGGACCTTCTGCGCGTCGCAGCGGCGCGCTTCATATCGCGTGCCGGGGGCGAGGCCGCGTTCTTCGTCGGCATATGGGGCAAGGCGGCCTTCGAGTTCCAGGCGACGCCGGCGGAGCTCGCCGTCCTCATGGCCGCGCTCTCGGTGTCCTCCATCGTCGGTACGGTACTCTCGGGCGTGCTCGTGGACCACTACGACGCGCGCCGGGTGCTGGTGGTCGCGGAGGCGTTCTTCGTCCCAGTGGCGCTCGCCTTCATGTTGCCGGGAGGGATGGCGCAGCTGACGATGCTCTGTGCGTTGTTGGGCTTCTTCGGCGCTCCGGTGATGACGGCGGCGGCCTCGTTCGCCCCCTTCATCGCGGACGAGACGACCTCGATAGCACAGGTCAACGCTTGGATCGAGGGAGCGAGCTCGAGCTCGTTCGTGATCGGGCCGGCAATCGGGGCGGTGCTGTACTCGGTGGTCGGTCTGAATGCGATATGGGCCTTCGATGCGCTGACATCGCTCGTGGCCGCGTTCCTGGTGTGGCGGGTGACTCTGCGCCCCGCGGAGCGGGTCGAGCCCCGCGGGAGGTCGCATCCGTTCGCGGAGCTGCGCGAAGGGTTGCGCTACACGTACACGCATCGCGCGTTGCGATACCCGATCCTGCTCGGGACCGCGATCTGGCTCGGCTTCGGCGCGTTCGGCGCACTCGAACCGCTCTACTACCGCGACGTGCTCCACACGGGTGTGGCGACCCTCGGGTGGATGAACACGCTGTTCGGAGCCGGGCTGGTCGCCGGCGCCTGGCTGTATTCGCTGCTGCCGGCGCGCGTCGGGTCGGCGAAAGGGCTGGCGTTGGTCTCGGCTGTCGTCGGTCTCGGAGCGCTCATGTACGTCGGGACGAACCTGCTGGTCGTCGCTGCGGTCGGTCTGACGGTCTGGGGCATCGTCATCGGCGTGGCGGACGTGCTGCTGCGCACTCTCATACAGGGCTCGTCCCCCGACGAGCTCGTGGGCCGCATCGCGGGCGCCTCCCAGATGCACCGTCAGGCGGGGGAGCTGCTCCCGCTGGCCGTGGCGCCGATGCTTGCGGCCGCTTTCGGAGTCCAGGCGGTGCTGATCGGCGGAAGCCTCGTGCTCACGGTGATCGCGGTGCTGACGTTCTCGGAGGCCCGTGCGGTCGATCGTCTGCCCCGCCTTCGCCCGACGGGTGTCGCTGGCCTGCTGACCGCCAACGACGAGCCGGTGTCCCCGAACCCATAGACAGCTGTCGGCGCCGACCGGCTCGCCGTAGACTGAGATGCATGGGAGCGGACCGAAGGGGGCTTCACCGATGCGCATCGTGTGCCTGCAGCATGCGGACTACGAGGGTCCGGGAGCTATCGCGACGTGGGCGGCCGTTCGAGGCCACGCCATGGCGACGATCATGCCGATCTTCGAGAGCTATCCCTCGACCGACGACTTCGACATGCTCGTGGTCATGGGCGGCCCGATGGGCGCCTACGACGAGATCGGGCATCCGTGGCTGGCGTCCGAGAAGCGGTTCATCACCGAGGCGATCGACGCGGGGCGCCGCGTCTTCGGTGTCTGTCTGGGGAGCCAGCTCGTCGCCGAGGCGCTCGGCGGCAAGGCCCATCCTCACACGCTGCGGGAAGTCGGATGGATCCCCGTACGCCTCACCCCGACCGGCCGGTACTCCCGGGCGCTAGCGGTGCTCCCGGACGAGTTCGTGGTGGGCGAGTGGCACGGGGATACGTTCGACCTCCCCGAGGGCGTCAAGACCGCCGCTTCGAGCGACGCCTGTAAGAACCAGGCCTTCGAATGCCGGGACAGCCGTGTCGTCGGGGTGCAGTTCCACCTGGAGTGGACTCCCGAGATGCTCGTCGAGCTGGTGGAGCGGCACGGCGACTGGCTTTCTCCCGAGGTGGGTGCGGACCCGAACGTCGTGACCGCCTCAGAGCTGCTCGCGCCTCTCCCGGAGCTCGCGCGCGGTCACGAGCTGCTCTTCGCGCTGCTGGACCGCCTGGAGGCGATCGCGTGAG
>DATCGP010000039.1:0-24677 GCA_036508875.1 Coriobacteriia bacterium
GGTCGCGAACGACCCGTCGATCGCATTGCGTGCGAGCGTGACCAACTGCTCGTCAGTCAGGTCGAGCGCTTCAGCGGCGCGCACGAAGGTGTCGTGCAGGTAGCCCCCGAAGTAGGCGGGGTCGTCCGAGTTGATAGTCACTCGCAGCCCCGCATCCAGCATCCGGCGAAGCGGGTGGCTCTCCATCGAGTCGGCCACGCGGAGCGATACGTTGCTGCTGGGGCACACCGTCAGACAGACGCCGTCGTGGACGAGCCGGGCGGTGAGGTCCCGGTCCTCGAGCACACGGACCCCGTGGTCGATCCTCTCGGCTCCGAGCACATCCAGCGCTTCCTCGATGTAGGAAGGCGGCCCCTCCTCGCCGGCGTGCGCCACGACGCGCAGGCGAGCGTTGCGGGCCTTCGCGAATACCTGTACGAACTTCGCGGGCGGATTGCCGACCTCACCCGAGTCCAGCCCGAGCCCGTCGATGAGTCCGTGTCGGAGTGCCTCGTCCAGTGTGGTCATCGCATCGTGCTCGGTCAGGTCGCGAAGCACGCAGAGGATGAGGCGCGACGTGATCCCGAAACGCGTCCGGGCATCCGCCAGCGCGCGCCTGATGCCGCCCACCAGTTCTGCGTAGGCGACTCCGCGAGCGGTGTGCGTCTGCGGGTCGAAGAAGGGCTCGACGTGCCGGACGTTGTCGGCGTGGGCATGCTCGAGGTAGGCCCAGGTCAGGTCGTAGAAGTCCTGCTCGGTGCGCAGCACAGAACAGGACGCGTAGTAGATGTCGAGGAACGACTGCAGGTCGGTGAAGCTGTAGGCGTCGCGCATCGCTTCGGGAGACGCGAAGGGGAGCGGGACCTCGTTGCGCTCGGCCAACTCGAACGCCATCGCGGACTCGAGCGTTCCCTCGAGGTGCACGTGCAACTCGACCTTCGGCAGACGCCGGATGAGTGCTTCGCGTGACATTCGGTCCCTTACGTCCGGTATTCGCTGCTGGTGCGGCGTGGCGTCGCAGGCTCAGTCAACTCACGCATCACGACCACAGTAGACGAGGGGGGCTCGCGACGCACGTCCGCGAGTCCTCCCGCGCCGCGGTTGCTCGTCCGCTCGTCGCCAAGAGGAGGGCGTTCGTCGTTTCATGTCGCTTCGGGCCGGAGTAGTAAGGTGGCATTGGGGGAAACTGGTGTGGGTCGGCAGGCGCTGAGGGGACAGACGCTTGAAGAGGATCAACGCACTCGCATCGGACGAGGACCTGTTCGCCGCTGTCGCCGAAGGCGACGCCGAGCAGGCTGCCGAGGCGGCGACCATCCTTGGCGTCAGGGGCGACGAGCGCGCTCTCGAGGCGCTCCTGCAACTGCTCGAGCACCCGCAGGCCGACGCGCGATCCGCGGCCGCGACGGCGCTCGGCCTGATCGGCAGTCCTGCCGCCGTTCCCGGCCTGCGGGCTGCGTTGGATGACTGTGACAGCACCGTGGCGGCACAGGCTTCACTCGCGCTGCAGCGCATCGGCGCCGACGGGAGCGAGGAGGCGGCGTGTGTCGCACTCATAGACGAGCTGCGGGCCGCGGACCCGGAGCGGCGCGCGCTCGCCGCGCGAGCCTTGGGCGGTCTCATGCATCGCAGCGCCGTCGAGTCGCTGATATCCGCGTTGTCCGACGCGAGCGCCCAGGTCCGGGCCGACGCTGCCGGCTCGCTCGGGTGGATCGGGGAGACGCACGCAATCACGCCCTTGAGCGCGCTCGGGTTCTCCGACCCGGACCAGCTCGTGCGCAGGGTCGCGATGCACGCGGTGGCACGCATCCTGATCCCCGGGACGCCCGCCTGACCGTTCGAGGATCGTGGGCGAGTGGTCCGGGCCTCCCTACGCGCGGCGCAACCGCAGCGAGTTACCGACCACCAGGAGACTGCTGGCCGCCATCGCTGCGACCGCGATCGCCGGGTTGATGACTCCGAAGGCAGCCAGCGGGATCGCGATCACGTTGTAGGCGAACGCCCACCCGAGGTTCTGTCGCGTGACGCGCCGTGTCGCGGCCGACAGCCGAAGCATGAGCGGTATCAGGTCGAGGTCGGGACGGGCCAGGACCACGTCAGAGGTCTCGCCGGCGACGTCGGTGCCGCCCCACACCGTGATGCCGAGATCGGCCTGAGCGAGGGCGGGCGCATCGTTCACGCCGTCTCCGATCATCGCCACGCGCTGCCCGGACTTCTGACGCTCGTCGATGACACGGGCCTTGTCCTCCGGTGACAGGCGGCTGCGGTGTCCGACGACCCCGAGCTTCCCCGCCACAGCCGCCGTGGTCGACTCGCTGTCGCCCGAGAGCAGCAACGTCGATCGTCCGGACGCTGACAGGTCAGCGACCGCCTCCACCGCGCCGGGCAGGGTCTCGTCGCTGAGGGCGATGAAAGCCACGACACGACCGTCCATGGCGACCCATACCACGCTCTCAGCTTCGGCGGCGCGAAGCGCGGCGGCTGCCACGAGCGCGGCCGGCGGTGCTTGAGGCATGAACATCTCGGAGCCGACCCGGATGGCCCGGCCGCCGGCGTCCGCGCCCTCGACGCCTTGTCCGCGTACCGACCGCATGTCCGATACCGTGGCGGGCTGCGCGGACGCGCGCGCGATCGCGCGACCGAGCGGGTGTTCCGAGAACTGCTCGACGCCCGCGGCGAGTGACGTGACCGCCGCCAGGTCCTCGCCGTCGGCTATCTCGACCGTGGTGACGCTGAGGTTCCCGGCCGTGAGCGTTCCCGTCTTGTCGAACGCCACCTCGGTGACGAGCGCGGCGGTCTCGAGAGCGCCGGGATTGCGAACCAGTATCCCGGCGCGGGTGGCGCGCCCCAGAGACACGCTGATGGCCAGCGGCGTCGCCAGTCCCAGCGCGCAGGGGCATGCCACGACGAGGACGGCGACCGCGGCGATGAGCGATCGTGCGGGGTCCGACGTCAGGACGGTCCACGTGGCGAAGGTGGCGACGGCGACAGCCAGCACGCCGAACGTCAGGTACGCGGACGCGGTGTCGGCAAGGCGCTGGACCGGTGCCTGCTGGGAGAGCGTCCGCTCGACGAGCGCGCGGATGGCCGCGAGACGGGACTCCGCTGCGGGTGACTCGACCGCGGCGGTGAGCGGGCCCTCCGCGACCAGGGTCCCTGCCCACAGAGGATCGCCGGCGCGTTTGGGAGCGAGAGCCGACTCGCCCGTGAGCAGGGCTTCGTTCGCTGCTCCGACGCCTTCGGTGACCACCGAGTCAGCCGGGACGCGCCCACCCTGCTTCACCACGACGGCATCGCCGACGCGCAGGTCGCTCGTTTCCGCTTCCGTGAGCATCCCGTTGCGGAGCAGCCACGCGCGCTCGGGCTGGAGCTCGAGCAACGCCCTGACGTCCTTGCGGGCGCGCGCCCCTCCGACCGCTTCGACGTAGTGCCCGAGCATGATGAAGACGGTGATCATCGTGACCGAGTCGAAGTAGGCGGGGCGGCCGGTGAGCACCGCGAACACGCTGTAGAAGTACGCTGAGAGGGTGCCGAGCGTCACCAGGGTGTCCATGTTCGCCGTGCGCCCGCGCACGCCCATCCAGGCGCCCCGCAGGAACGACTGCCCGCCGTAGAACAGCACCGGTGTGGTGGCTGCCCACATGAACAGTCCGATCGTCCGCGCCTGCGGCGAATCGGCGAGCCCGGCGGAGTAGAGGCCGTACAGCTGCGCGAGGTAGAACAGGTCGACCTGCATGCCGAACGCGAGCGCCACGAGCAGCTGGATCAGGGTGCGCTCCTCGGTACGATCTTCGGCGGGGCGCGCGCTGGCCCCGACGACGCGCGCGCGGTACCCCGCTCGTTCGATCAGACGCATGACCTCCGGCGGATTAGTCAGAGTGGGATCGTAATCGATGCGAGCCTTCCCGAGGGCGAAGTTGATATCGGAAGTGCGCACCCCCTTGTGACGCGCGACCGTGCGCGAGACGACCTCCGCGCATGACGGGCACGTCATCCCGTCCACGGTGAGGAACACCGTGGCCCGCCGAGCGGGTCGTCGCGAGGGGGCGGCCTCGGCCATATGGGCGTGGTCCACTTGTCAGGCCCTCGGACCGACCTCGGCGTACACGCGGGCCGTCATGTCCTCCGGTCGGATGTGGGGGTCGAACTCGGAAAGCACTTCGGTCTCGAGCAGAGCGGAGCCGCGGTGCTTCTCGAGCGCCTCCCAGCTGCCCCACTCGCTCAGGAACACGACACGGACGCTGGACGGGTCGTCCACCGAGTAGAGCGCCCGCGAGGTCATGAAGCCGTGCTGGTTCGGCAGCACCGTGCGCAGGTACCCCAGGACGCGCTCGAGCGCGTTCCCGACCTCGAGCTCTCTCATCTGCTCCGGGACGATCGTGAAGGTGACCTCATACAGATAGGGCACGGTCGCACCCTCCTAGCTGGGTTGCCAGTAGACGATGAGATACACGAAATAGGCGATGATCAGGGCGATCATGATGACCGCTGCCATCCGGGGCAGGCTTCCGCCGGCCTCCTCGATCGTGTTGGCGAAGACGTCGATGTAGCCGTCCGGCCCGATCGTCTCCGACTCGCCCTCGTCCTCGGGCTCGCGGTGTCCCTTGCTGCCGGACACCACACGGGCCCGATGCCGCACCGCGAGCGCAAGGGCAGCGGCGAACAGCACCACGGTCCACAGGACCACCGTCAGTATCTCCGGACCCACCTGGAGAACGTTGTCAGGCACGGTTCGCGCCTCCCTCGGCGCCGTCGCGGCCGGGCCAGCCCTGCGGCTCCCGGTCCTCGAGCATCCGGTACTTCGGTTCCTCGACGTCGTCGAACTGGTGCGTCCTCAGGCCCCAGGCGATCAACGCGAGGCCGGAGAGGAACACCAGCGCCATCCATCCCACTACCACCCACAGTCCCAAGGGCATCCGGATCAGCCTCCCCATTTCCCGCCGAGAAGACCGGTCATGTAGGCGGTCACGTCCCAGACCTCGGTCTCACTGAGCTGCTGTCTGAACCCGTACATCATCGTGTGGGGAACGCCCTCACGGATGCGGAACACCATGTAGGCGTTGCCCATCCCCTTGGGGAGTGGAGCCGGCGGGCCCGAAGCCAGCCCAGCGGTCCCGGATCCCTTGCCCTTGCCGTCGGAGCCATGGCACGACGCGCACCACTGCTGGTAGAGGGGTTTGCCGGCCGTCGGCGAGATCGTGGCTATCTCCGCCTCGAAGATCCCGGGGTCGGTGCGCACGTACTGCGACGGCACGCTTCCGTCACCCATGACGCTGCCCGATGCCTTCGCGGTGCCGTCGACGAATGAATCCAGCAGGTACCGCACATCGCCCCAGCGCTCGCGCTCGGTGAGGAACTCACCCCACGAAGGCATCGCGGTTCCCTGGACGCCGGATGTGATCCGTGCGAGCAGGGCGCCATCCGGGTTCGGGCCGTACAGCCCCTGCTGCAACTCCGCCGGCAGCTTGCGCAGGTCGGCCGGCTTCGGGTTGAGATAGGCGCCTTCGGGGCCGGTGCCGTCACCGGCCACCCCGTGGCACGGGGCGCACAGGTCGAGGAACTGCGCCTTGCCGGTCTCGTAGGACGTGGCGGCAGGCACGGTCATCGTCTTCATGATCGTGGGGAACTCGAAGTCCTTGCCGAGCGCGGGCTGCACCGGCGCGGTCTCGGTCTGGGTGAAGAGCGACCGGATGTAATGGACCAGCTGCCACCGCTCCGTCTCGTTGTACTCGACCTTCCACGTCGGCATCGCCGTCCAGGGCACGCCCTCAGAAATGCGCCAGAAGTAGTCCGCGTCGGTGTAGGGCACGTAGTTCGCGTGGTTGGAGAAGTCGGGCGGCACCGGCTCGATCCCGGCGCGGTACGGACCCTTGCCGGTGGCGGCGTCCCCGTGGCAGACCATGCACTCCCGCGTCCAGGTCTGCTTGGCCGCGTCGAGATTGTCGATCGTATTCGGCAGCGGGTTGGTGAGCTGGTATTCCGGGGGCGGAGCGCCCTCGTTCGGATCGCGCTCGATCGGGTGCGCGTATACCTCCTGCACGTAGCGGATCACGGCCCACCGCTGCGACTCGGTCAGGCTCTCTCTCCATGGAGGCATGACGGTGCCTTGCACACCCTCGGAGACGTGCCAGAACCACTGTTCGTCCGGCATCGTGCGGAACGGGTCCACCTTGAAGTTCGCGGGCGTCACGACGAGCGTGCCTCCGTACTGCCCGAGGCCGTTTCCGGCGCACCCGTGGCAGGTCAGGCAGCGGGACACGTACAGCAGCTTGCCCTCGTAGAAGCCCGAGCCTGTGAACGTCGGCCATCCCTGAGCGGGCGCGCTCGGGTCGGTGCTGGGCACCGCCGCTGGCACCGCGGGTCCCGTGGCTCCCTGGTACGGAGTCGGGGCGATGATCATGCGCTCCGCCGCCGCCCGGTCGCCCAGATAGAACAGGTACTCGGCTATGTCGCGCATCTCCGCCTCGGACAAGAACGAGAAGTCCGGCATGATCGACAGAGGCGAGTACTCCCTCGGAGCCCTCATGTGGTCGATCTCCCACTGCATACTTCGCTTGCGGCCAATGTACGAGAGGTCGGGGCCGGTGCGCTCCGAACCGAGGATCATCGGGTTGTCGAAGACGTAGTTGCCTCCATCGGAGGTCGGGCCCATCCCGTTGTCGACGTCGCGCACGTACTGCGTGTGGCAGTAGTTGCAGCCGTTCGAGTAGAAGAGCACGCGTCCGGCCGACTGCTCCGGTGTGCGCTCCTCAGCGACCGTGGTCTGAGGCGGGTTCCAGAGCGCGACCGGCGCGAACACGACGACCGACACCACCGCGAAGAAGACCAGCAGGCCGCCGACCAGGATGATCTTGAACGTCATCTTCATCGCTGAGTCACGCCCCCTTCAGCCTTCGTGGGTTCGGGTTCCGGCGACGACGGAGCGGGCGTGAGGGAGAACTTGGGAGCATCGAGCGGCAGTCTTACTACGATCGTCGCGATCACGTTGTAGGCGAACATCCCGAAGCTTGTGACCAGGAGTACGCCGCCCATGATGCGCAGCGCCATGTACGTGCGAAGGCCGGGAAGGACCGCCCACACCGGCAGCCCCAGGTTGACCCACGAGGAGCCCTGCTCCAGCCCAGAGAACGTGAAGCCGAGGAAGAACGTCACGAATCCGATCACGTAGAGCGCGTACTGTGCCTTCGCCATGCGGGTGCTGAAGAGCCGGCAGCCGTAGATGCGCGGCAGCGCGTAGTACAGGGCCCCGATGAGCGTCGACGCCGCGAAGAACATCAGGGCGAGATGCGCGTGTCCCGGGACGTACTGCGTGAAGTGGGTGAGCTCGTTGACGGAGCGCAGCGCCTCGTTCGAGCCCTGGAACGAGACCAGGATGTAGGCCGCCCAGCCGGTGATCACGTACAGCAGCGGCACGCTCGATCGCAATCGTCCCCAGTTGCCCCGCATCGTGAGCCAGATGTTGAAGAAGAAGGCGAGCACCGGGATGACCATGGCAAAGCTCTCGGCCACAGCGATCGTCTTGAGCCAGTCGGGGATCGGCGCCCACAGGAGGTGGTGCGCCCCGACGCCGGTGTAGAAGAACGCGATCCCCCAGAATGCGATCAGAGACAGGAAGTGGCTGTACAGGGGCGTCCCTGCCTCGCGCGGGACGATGAAGTAGATGACCGCCAGCAGGCCGGTCGTGAACCAGAGCCCCAGCACATTGTGACCGTAGAACCAGTTGAAGATCGCATCGTTGATCCCCGTCAATGCGCCGGTGGGCGGGTTCCACATGACGTTGCCGATGAAGTACAGGAGCGGGAACCAGACCACTGTACCGATGATGTACCACAGGCTCACGTACAGCTTCGGCTCCACACGGTGCCGGATCGTCATGTAGATGTTCACCATGTTGAGGATGAGCACCAACATGACGGCGACGTCGATCGGCCAGATGAGCTCGGCGTACTCCCGGCTCTGTGTCGCGGCCATGAGGATGCCTACGATGCCGGCGGCCAGTGCGAGGTTCCACAGCAGCGCGCACACGTTACCGAGCTGCTCGCTCCACATCTTGCGGCCGGTCAGCCGCGGCACGATATAGAGCCACATGCCCATCATCGCCCCGGACAGCCAGGCGAACAGCACGGTGTTCACGTGTGCCTGGCGCAGCCGCCCGAAGACCAGCCACGGGATACCCGCCGCGAAGTCCGGGAACACGAACTCGATCGCCAGGACGAGTCCCATGAGCACGCCGATGACCAGCCACATCGCCGCGGACACCATAAAGTTCGCAGCAGCGCTGTTGTCGCGCTTCCAGCTCAGCACAGGACATCCCCCCATACCGTCATCTTGACTGCCCCTGGGAGCCCGCGCTCCCGGTTTCGTGCATACCCGTTGAGGGGCCTCGAATCGCCGAGCGACCGCGAATCCCGTCAAATCGTTCCATGTGTGGCGGATGTCCACCCGCACAGACAAGAAGACCGCCGTCTCCGAAAGGGGATGGCGGTCTCGATGGCGCATGGTCGGCGCTGCTAGGGGGCCCAGATCGCTTGGGTCTCGGTCCCGGTGGTGTGCGGCGGCTTCACCGTGATGCGTTTGACCTCGCCCGGACAGACGAAGATGACCGAGCCTGTCTTCTTGGAGCCGGCGGCGATACTTCTGGAGCCTAGGGTGGGCTGGTCGAGCAGAGTGTCGCTCGGCTTCTCGGTGCCCGTCACTCCCTCGATCGTCCAATCGGATTCCGAGAAGGGCAGGGAGCTCGCGCCCCTGTTCTCGTAGGTCACCGTGATCATGTAGGCGGGCTTGTCCTGCTCGCGGGGGACCCGGGTCCCGCTCGTGACGGTGATCCTGAGATCGCCGAACGTGGCCGTCTGCCCGAGACCCAGCTGGCCCGCGGGTGGCGTGGACCGGCTCGCCGTCGCGGTGGTCGTCCCCGTGGCGCTCGGGGCGGGGCCTTTGGGTGATGTGCCGGCGGTCGAAGCCGGGGACGATGCGGAGCAGGCCGCGACCGCCAGGAGCGCCGCGAGGCCGATCGCCGCGCACGCTATGAGTCGGATCCATGTCTTTCTGGGGCGCATCCGACCTCCGGTGTCGGGCCTGATCGTGGTGAGCTTCATGCTAGTCGCGCCCGACCCGCCTGCCATCCGGATCCGACGGGCGGAGCAGCGCGGCGGCCGCGCGCTGCGGCGCGCACCAAGCGAAGTGTGGTGCCCGGGGTGGGAGTCGAACCCACACGGGGTTTCCCCCAAAGGTTTTTGAGACCTCCGCGTCTGCCATTCCGCCACCCGGGCGCCTGCAGGCGGACGAGAAGGCCCGCCGGGGCAGAGCGATTATAGGCGATGTGCGCGGGAACGCACCTGCACGAATCCTCGCTGGCGGACGGGCTCCCGCTAGAGGACACCGCGCGGTCTCCGCGCCTGCTGGGACATGGCGCCCGCCTTTGCCATGGCGAAGACCTCGACGAGATCGGCGTCATAGTGCGTCCCGGCGCTCGCGCGCAGCACCCCGATCGCCTCGTCCTCCGAGATGCGCGGCCGGTGCGGACGGTCCGAGATGAGCGCCACGAACGCGTCGCACACGCTGAGGATGCGGCTTGCGACCGGGATGGCGACGCCGGCGAGCCCGCTGGGGTATCCGGTGCCGTCGACGCGCTCGTGATGCGAGCGTATCGCGTCCTGGACGCGCGGACCGAATGCGGCTACACGCGTGAGCTCCGCACCGTGCTCGGGATGCGTCTTCAGCACCGCAAGCTCTGCGGGCTCGAGGCGCCGCGGCGTGGTGAGGATCGACTCCGGCACGGTGAGCATCCCCACGTCGTGCAGCAGCCCGGCGGTGCGGAGGTCCTCGAGCTCGTCGTCGGGCATCGCCATGGACCGGCCGACCGCCACCGCATAGTTCGCGACGCGTTCCGAGTACGCGCCGTATTCGGGGAGGCGCTTTTCCACGAGGTCGATCATCATCTGCAGCGTGCCGGAGAGCCGGTTGCGTACGTCCGCCAGCAGCTCACGGTTCTCCATCGACAGCTCGACGATGCGCGCCACCAGGCTGAGCCCGTCGAGGTCATCTGCGGAGAACGGCCCGCCGCGGCGCCAGAGCACGACCACGTGCTTGAGCTGTCCACGGATCCTGAGCGGGATCGTCAGGGTGCTGGAACCGTCGTCCTCAAGCTCGTCGGCAACGGCACGGCCGGCGCTGACGGTGCGAAGCGCCACACGAAGGACACTCGCCTGCGCGTCGGCGCGCTCGACCCCCTCAGCGGTGACGATCGTGAGATCGTCGCCGACCAGCGCGGCGGCCTCTGCACCGTAGCGCGCGAGCGATTCCTCGAGCAGCGCGCGGAGCCCCGCGCCCTCCGGCATCGACGTCATCAGCGCCGCGGCGTGGCGAGCGAACGAGAGCCGTTCGTGGGCAGCGACCTCGCTAGCGAACGCGACTTCGTACGCCTCGGCCCGTTCACGGGCGGCCCGGTTCGACCGCAGCTGGCGGATGGCCGCGAAACCGGTGGAGGCGACGAGGCAGGCCGATGCGACCGTCATGTAGTAGGGGTCCACGCCGCCGCTGTCGGAAAGTCCTTGGATCGCGAGCGCCGTCACGGCCAGGGCTGAGGCGGTGACCGCCGCCCACGCGGCGATGTCGGAGGCAATGCTTGGTTTGATGGGGACGCGTTCCATCCTCGTATCCTCCAACGCAGTGCATCGCGGGCAGACGTGTCGGTTGGCATCGCGCATCGCTCGTGCGGCCTACACGCACGATACGACGAACCCGCACCGAGTGCGACAGCGAGGCGGCGGCTCGCGCTTGGACTCGTGTGGCGAGCAGCCCGGAAGGTCGGGCGATGCGGCGCGTGAGCGACAGCATCGCTACGCTAGAATCGCGGCATGGACATCCTCGAGAAACTGACAGCGGACCTTTCGGAACCCTCGCGCGCGCACCTCGTCAACATCGCGACGAACCTGCAACTCGTCGCGGACCTCGGGTACGCGGATGTCGCGCTGGCGGTCGCGCCAGCGGACGGCGCGGCGACGGTCGTCGCAGACGCACGCCCGATGACCGCGGTCGCGGCCGTCGCGGGTTCACGTGTCGGCAGGGAACTCCCGGAGGATGAAGAGGAGGCGCACGAGGCGCTTCGCACCGGCGCGCCGGTAGCGGGGGAGCGTCGGCGCACCACCCGCGGCATCCAGTACACCACGTCGGCGACGCCTGTCGGAAGGCCGCCGTTCGGCGTGCTGCTGCGGGACCTCACGCAGCAGGTCGCGGACGCGCCGGGAACGATGGAGAGCCAGTTCATGGCGCTGGCCACCGATCTGCTCGACGTCATGGGCAAGCGTCCGCTCCTTGCCATCGACACTGGCGCGCCGTTCTCCACCACCCGCATCGCGGGCGATGGCGTGATGCGTGTCGACGGCGCGGGACGCATCGCCTACGCAAGCCCGAACGCGGTGAACATCATGCGCCTCGCGGGCGTTGACGGCCCGCTCGGAGGGACCGCCGCGGTCTCGCTGCCCGGCGGAGCGATCGCGGTGGGTCCGGTGATTCGCAGCGAAGGCGCGCTCAAGACCGAGGTCGCGGCCGGCGGACGCGTGCTGCTGTACCGCGTGATCGCTCTCGAACCGGGCGCGGCGCTGCTGGTCGAGGACATCACCGACGCGCGGCGCCGCGACGCGGAACTCAAGGTCAAGGAAGCCACCATCCGCGAGGTCCACCATCGCGTGAAGAACAACCTGCAGACGATCTCGTCCCTGCTCCGGATCCAGGCCCGACGCTCGACTTCGGAAGAGGCGTCACGCGCGCTCGCGGAAGCTGTCGAGCGCGTCGGGTCGATGGCGGTCGTGCACGAGATGCTGTCCTCGTCCACCGACGAGAAGGTCGCCTTCGCGGATGTCGCGAAGACGGTGGTCGACCTCGTGCGGCAGGGGCTTGCGGGGTCCGCGGGTACCCTCCGCGTGTCAGTCCAAGGAACGATGGGCGAGGTCCCGGCGGCGGTCGCCACGTCGCTCGCGCTCGTGACCGCCGAGCTCGTACACAACGCGATCGAGCACGGCTACGGGCCGGGAGAGACCGGCAACGTCACCGTGACACTGAAGCGGCCGCGCGGAGAGCTGCGCCTGCTGGTGCACGACGATGGCAGCGGACTGCCTGAGGACTTCGACATCGAGGACTCCGCGCACCTCGGACTGGCGATCGTGCGCACGATCGTGGAGGACGACCTGCATGGTACCCTCGCGTTCCGCGGCGGCCGGGGAACGACCGTCGCGGTCACCGTCCCGGTAGAGGAGTAGCGCCGACACGATGCGGGTGCTCATCGCAGAAGACGAAGCGCTCATCCGCATGGATATGCGGGAGATGCTGATCGAGGAGGGGCACGAGGTCGTCGGCGAGGCTGCGAACGGTGCCGAGGCGATCGAGCTTGCCCGCGAGCTGAAGCCCGAGGTGATCTTCATGGACGTGAAGATGCCGGGCATGGACGGCATCGCCGCGGCCGCGGTGATCGGCGCGGAGCGGATCGCGCCCGTCGTCATGGTCACCGCCTTCTCGCAGGCCAAGTACGTCGAGGACGCCTCGACGGCCGGCGCGATGGGCTATCTGGTCAAGCCGTTCTCGAAGAAGGACATCCTGCCGGCCATGGCGATCGCCTCCGCTCGCTTCGCCGAGGCCCGCGCGCTTGAGGACGAGGTCGCCGACCTCGGCGAGCGGCTCGAGACCCGCAAGGCGGTCGAGAAGGCCAAGGGTTTGCTGATGGCGCAGGGCGTGAGCGAGGCCGACGCGTTCCGCCGTCTGCAGAAGCTCGCGATGGACCGCCGCAAGTCGTTGCGGGATGTGGCCGAAGCGGTGCTCATGGCTGCCGAGGCGCAGTCACCGGACAGGGAGTAGGAATGCTGGATCGGCTCGATCGCATCTCCGATCGCACGGCGTACCTGTTCGTGGCGCTCGGCCTCGGCATATCGCTGGTTGCGGCGTTCATGGCGCCGCAGGAAGCGCAGCTGGGCGCATGGGTCCGCCTCGTCATCTGGCACGGGATGCTGAAGTGGGCCTGCATCGTCGGCATCTTCGGCATGGGCATCGTTGCCGTCGCATATCTCGTCCGCGGCAGCGACCGTGTCTACGAGTGGGCGCGCGCCCTGCAGGTGGCCCTTCTCCCGCTGTGGGTGTTCGCGGTCTTCATCGGGACGATCGCGGCTCGCCTCATCTGGAACTCCTGGCAGCTCGGTGAACGGCGCATGGTGATGAGCGTGGCTTACACCGCGGTTGCGGCGATCGCACTTCTGGTGGCGTTGTTCGTGGACAAGCGCCGCGTCGGCGCGATCGGACAGGTCGTCACCGCGATCGCGATGGCGGTGGGTCTGGCGTGGATCGAGCTCGGGCCTGCCGGGGACGACGTGCATCCCGCGTCGGCGGTCATGTCGTCGCCGGACATCGCCTTCAAGGTCTACGCGTTCATCATGATGGGCGGCTGTCTGCTGGTGGTCCTCGCGCTCGCGGTGCCTGTCAGGCGCTGGCTGGCACGGTCGGAGACCGCCGACTCGTAGCGCGCTAGGCTCGCCCCATCCGGGGAATCTTCGCCCCGAGGCGAATCGCCGTCCGTGTGTCCATGGGGAGGAAGAACGATGTCTGCCACGTCGCAGGGTTCGCATGATGACTGGCGCGCACGTCGCCACGGGGGAGAGACGGCGAGTTGGGTCGTCGGCGTCATCCTCATCCTCCTTGGTGTCGCGTTCATGCTCGAACGCGCGGGGATCTTCGTGCTCACCGGCAACTGGTGGTCGGTCTTCATCTACCTCGCAGCGGCGGCGTGCTTCGTGAACGCGTGGCGCTCGTATCGAGCGAAAGGCGAGGTCCGCACCGCGGCGGGCGGTTCGCTGACCTGGGGGCTCGTGCTGACGGCCATCGCGACGATCTTCCTTCTCGACCTCGAATGGAACATGTGGTGGCCGGCGTTGCTCATCGCGCTCGGCGTGGGCATGGTGCTCAGCAGTTGGCTCAGGAACATGACCGGGAAGTCGGAGGGCGGCACCCAGTAGTCGTGGTCTGCGCGGCGGAGTCCTTCGAAATGACGCGAACGCGCGGGGGGCGGGCTCGCGTCCAAGCATGACGAAGGCGACTTCTGACAGGGGGGAGTGCGCGATGGAACGCCGCATCTGGTTCGCGATCGTCGGCTGTTTGTCCCTGGGCGCGGGCGCGGCAGCGCTTTCGGGCTGCACAACACCCGCCGCGCTCGGCACCGAGCTCGTGTCCGGCGGGAAGCCGGCGATGGTCGCGTCAGCCGCGGTCGGCGAGCAACTGCCGCCCGCGATCAACGCCTTCGGCCTTGGCCTGCTCAAGGCCACTGCGGCCGCAGCCGAACCGAACGGAAACGTGGTCGTCTCTCCACTCTCGGTGCACGCCGCGCTGTCGATGACGGCCAACGGAGCGGTCGGGGACACGTTGAAGGAGATGCGCACCGTCCTGCGCACCGACGCGATGGATCCGGCAGATGCGAACGCCCAGTGGGCAGCCTTGCTGGCCGGGCTCGCATCGCGGAGCCCTGAGCAGGAGCTGGACATCGCGAACGCGCTGTTCGCGAACAAGAGCGTCGTGTTCAAGCAGCCGTTCCTCGACGCGGACCGCGACTACTTCGGCGCGCAGATCTCCGAGTACGATCCTGCGAAGGACGACGTCCTCGGGATCGTGAACGGATGGGTGTCCAAGAACACCAAAGGGATGATCCCGAAGATCCTCGACACCGTCGACCCGAACGCGATCCTCTACCTCGCGAACGCCGTGTACTTCAAGGGCGATTGGGTGACGCCGTTCGCGCACGAGTCCACCTCGAAGGACAAGTTCACACGCGCGGACGGGACCACGGTCGGCGTAGACATGATGCGCATGTCCGAACGACTGCCGTACGCCGAGAACGCCACGATGCAGGCGACGAAGCTGCTGTACAAGGGCTTGGACACCTCGTTCTACGTGATGCTCCCGCGCCCGGGTGTGAGCCTGGACGCGGCGCGCGCCAGCCTCGAGGGCATGGGCTTCTCGGATATGCGGGCCCAGATGATGGATCCGAACCTGGGCGAAGTGATCCTGGCCCTGCCGAAGCTGAACACCTCGTTCGGGACGACCCTTAACCAGCCGCTCATCGATATGGGGATGCCGAAGGCGTTCGACAGCAAGCAGGCCGACTTCTCCGGGATGGCCGGCCTCGACGTGCCGATCTGGATCGGCCGGGTGCTGCACAAGACGAAGGTCATCGTGGACGAGAAGGGGACCGAGGCGGCCGCCGCGACCGTTGTGGAGATGACCGCCGGGACGGCAGCACCGGGAGAGATGCAGATCCCTGAGATCATATGCGATCGGCCGTACCTGTTCTCCATAGTCGACGAGAAGACCGGCACGATGCTGTTCCTCGGCGAGGTCGGCGACCCGACGAAGTAGGCGCCGCCATTCGCCCCTGAGCGTGACCTCGAAGAAGGGCCGGGACCCGATCGGGTCCCGGCCCTCAGTGTTCGTGAAGCGGTCGCCTAGCGGCGGGGTCCGCTGCCCATCATGCCGGACGTGGAGCCACCCATCATGCCGCCGGGGGTGCCGGCGGACGCCGGAGGACCGGCGGGCGTGGTGACGATGGGGCCGGTGGTCGTGCCGGGATCAGTGACGACGGGGGCCACGGATGTCATGTGGCGCGGGCGCGGGCCGGTCGTGGTCCTACCGGTCGTGGTACCCATCATCCCGCCTGTGCCGCGCGGGCCGACCGTTGGTGTGGTCATCACACCGGGGCCCGGGGTGAAGGTCGCGACACGCGAACCGTTGGCGCCCATGGGCGCCGCGTTCAGCATCGTCTCGACGGCTGCGCGCATGCGGTCCAGAATGGCCTGTTCCTGGGCGCCGGTCATCGTACCGGCCGCGACGAGCGAATCGAGCTGTGCCTGGCGCGCGGCCACGACCTGGTCGACGACGGCCGAGGGATCCACGCCGTTGTCGCTGGCGATCTGGGCGAACGACGTTTCCTGCGTGTGGAGGGCCATGATGTCCTGCACCGACAGACCGGTCAGCTTGGCGAGCACCGCGACCGGGCTGGTGCCGCCGATCATCGTGCCCGCGTAGGCGGCGTTCGTCCGCGCCTGACGGTTCGCGGCGCTGGCGATGCCGATGCCGCCGAGCGTGAGTCCGGCCACGAGCGCGCCGATCACGAGGATCGCGACTCTGCTTCTCTTCATCTACGTGCACCTTCTTCCGTGACTTCCGGATGCAACGAGTTCGGCACCGGTTCTTGGAGGTCCGAGCCGCTTGGGCGACTCGGGAGGTAGGACGCGGGGGAGGGCGGAACCTTACAGAACTCGTCCGAGCGCCTTCGGGCGCTACTTGTCACCCATGGACGAAGTGCCGGTCGGGGTGCCGCCCATCGACGAGACGCCCATGGGCGCGGTCCCGGTACCGGACGACGTGGATCCGCCGCTCGTGCCGCCCGAGGACATGCTGGATGGCTGGGAATCGGAGCCGGCGGAGGTGGAGTCCGACATCGTCCCGCCGCTGCCGCCGCCAGGCGAGCTCGGCTTGGTGGTCATCGACGTGCCGGAGCCGGACGTCGTGGACCTCGGGCCGGAGCCGGACATCGTCCCGCCGGTCATGCCGCCGGCATTCATCGATCTTGGGGTCGCCCCTGGCGCCGTCATCTGTCCAAATGTCCCGAACCCGGAGGAGCCGCCGGGCTTGCTGGTGGCTGACCCGGGCGCGGTCGGCGCCGCCGGGGCTGCCATCGTCGCGTTCGCAGAAGCAGCGGCCGTGTGCCTCGCCGTGGTCGCCGCGATCGGGGCGGTGATGAGCGCCACCGCGATGAGCCCCGCCGCGATCTTGGTAGCGAGGTTCCAGGTGTGCGGCTGGGTCAGCACCGGCGCGGTCTGCTGGACCGCGACGTCGGGGAACGTCCGCACGGTCATCGCGGCACGGTGCAGAAGACCCTGGGCCCACTTGTTCACCGGGAGCAGGAACGGCAGGAGCGCCCCGAGATGCTTCGGGTTCTCGGCACGCTTCGCTTCGGCGCGGCAGCGGGCGCATTCGCCCAGATGTGCGTCGAGCGATGCCTGCTCCGCCTCGGTGATCCCGGTGCCGGTCTTGCGGTAGACGAGCTCGACGCTGGCGCGGCATGCCGCCGGCAGATCGCCGACGGAGGCGTACGCCACGCCGAAAGCGTCACGTGCCCGGCTCACGAGCGTGTCGATCGCGCCCGGGGTGGTCTCGAGCGCCTCCGCCATGTCGGCGGACGACTGCCCGTGTACCTCACGCATGATGAGCGCAGTACGGTATCGCGGGCGCAGCGTCCGCAGCGCCAGGAAGACGTTGCGCGCATCGGAGCGAGCGAGGACCTCGTCCGCGGTGTCGGCCGATCTCAGCTTGTCCCATGCGAGCGACTCCTCTTCGATACCGGAGTCCTCCGGGGTGCGGTGGCGCTTGCGGGCCGCGTCGATCACGACGTTGCGCGCCACCGTGAACAGCCACGCGCGCGGGTTCTCGATGCTGCCGGGCTCGGCGCGCAGCAGCTTCATGAAGACCTCCTGCGTGGCGTCGGCGGCGGTGTCGGGGTCCATCGAGCGCGCCAAGCAGAAGCCATAGATGCGCTTCTGGTAGCGGCGGTAGACCTCGGAGAACGCGACAGGATCGCCGCGGAGCGTCCGGTCGAAGACGTTCTCGTCCGGAAGGCGACGGGCGTTCAGCGCGCTGAGTGTGAGTGTATGAGTGGCCATGATGCCTGCTAAGACGCAATGCGCACGCCAACCTTACGGTTCCGATGTGTTGTTCGCGTGTCGTCTCGCTCACCACGCGCGGACTCCCCGAGACGCCAGATTCGGGTGTCACTTGACGCAGGGACGAACGAATCGTAGGTTGTTGTAGCCACGAACCGATGATTCGAAGGAAACCAGCGATGGATGCCGTCGACCACACGATACTCACCGTGCTCATGGAGGACGGCCGCGCCACGTGGGCGGACCTCGCGGAAGCGCGGGGCTGTCCGCACCCGCCGTCGCGGAGCGCGTGCGCCGGTTGGAGGATCGCGGCGCGATCAGCGGCTACGCCGCGCTCGTGAACGGGTCGCAGGTGGGCGCACACCTGACCGCCTTCGTCGCGGTGATGCTCGAGAGCCCGGCGGCGCGCGACGAGTTCCTGCGCGTGGTGCGTGAGACACCCGAGATCCAGGAGTGCCACCATACCGCGGGCGACGACGACTACCTGCTCAAGGTGCGCTGCGGCGGCACCGCCGGCCTCGAGCGGCTGCTATCCGATGTCATCAAAGCCGTCCCGCGCGTCGTTCGGACACGAACGACGGTCGTGCTGTCCACTGTGAAGGAGTCCGCGGTGGTACCGCTTCCGGAGGTGCAGCGATGAGCCTGCGAACGACGTTTCGCGAGTGGCTCGGTCTGGGACCGGCGGCTGTTAAGACGCCGGTCCGCCTCGGCCTCGCGCTCGGCGGCGGGGGAGTCCGCGGTGCTACGCACCTTGGCGTTCCGGCGGTCGAAGAGGTCAGTCTTCGCATCTCAGCGAGGCGTTCGAGGCGCGCCGCCTCCACTGCGCTCGAGACGCAGGCGGTCAGTGGGACTCCTCTGGAGTTCAGCGCCCGCTTGGCTTGGTGGACCGCGTCGGGGATCTTGATACCGCGCAGTTCGTCGACGGGCATGCCTCGGGTGTCCAGCACCCCATCCGTCCATCGCAGCGGCACGTGACGGTACTCTGCCATCAGGTGGGCCTCGGCGCGCTTGTAGTCGTCAGGCGTCAGGTCCGCTCGTCGGAACAGCGTGCAATGGCACCACCCGGTCGTGTCGATCTCGGCGTGCGCGTATGCGCACGGGCAGACAAGACTGCGGTCACGGTCGCGATCACCGGTCGGTTCGAAGCGGGCAGTATCTCAAGCCGTACATCGTCTCGCAGTCGGAGAGCCAAAGCCTCAGGTTGGCGTAGACCATGGCGCGCGGATTGACCGACCAGCCTTTATTTGCCGCGTGCTTGCGTATCCAGCTGTCTTGACGCTTGAGGGTCGACCCGTACTCCACGAGGTCGCGTGCGAAACCTTTCATCATCGGCCACATGTTGCTCACGTTCGGCACCTTCCGTCGGACTACCGCATCATCAGTATTCTGCATCAAGTCGATTGAACACGCTTACCCAGGAATCTTCGTGCCCTTCGAACGGCCGCATCGAACAGAACGCCACGAGTTTCGGTTTCCGCCCCGTTTCGTCCGTCCCTACCCGGATCGCCCTCCACCTGCTAGAATCCGACTACCGGCGCAACGGCGCTCCGGCAACCTCAGAATCACGAGCAATGGCGCTCGCATCGGACCCTCGGGTCCGGGCGGGCGTTTTCCGTTCTTCAGGGCACGAGTGGCAGAGAGAAGAGCGACATGAAGGACTTCGCGGTCTTTTGGGGGTGCACGATCCCCGCACGCTTCCCGTTCATCGAGAAGGCGACGCGGCTCGTGTTCGACGATCTCGGCGCGGAAGCGCGCGAGCTCGCCGGCCACACATGCTGCCCGGAGGGCGTGCTCGTGAAGAGCAACGACGAGGGCGTGTTCTACACCACCGCGGCGCGCAACCTGGCGCTCGTGGAGCGCGCCGGCCTCGACGTGCTGACCCCCTGCAACGGCTGCTACTCCACCTTCAAGGAGACCTGGAGCCACCTCGAGCAGGACTGGCGCGCCAAGGACGCTATCAACGAGCGCCTCGCGCGTGAGGGCCTCCACTACGACGGTCACCTGGCCATCACGCACTTCGCGGAGTGGCTCGCTGACGACATCGGCGCCGGCGTCGTGGCCTCGAAGGTCAAGCAGAACTTCTGGGGCATGAACATCGCCGTCCACTACGGCTGCCACCTCCTGCGCCCGAGCCCCGCCGTCCACTGGGACGACCCGCTGGCCCCCACGAAGGTGGAAGGGTTGGTCGGCGCGCTCGGCGCCCGCGTCGTCGATTACCAGACCAAGATGCAATGCTGCGGCAACGCGCTCGACCGCGTGGGGGAGCGCGAAGGCTCGCTCGCTTTCGCGCGCCGCAAGCTCACCGACCTGATGGAGAACGACGTCGACGCGCTCGTGGTCGTCTGTCCGTCGTGCTTCCTGCAGTTCGACGTGAACCAGGCGGTTCTGCAGCGCGCGAACGAGAACATCAACGTGCCGGTGCTCTACCTTTCCGAGCTCATGGCGCTCGCGTACGGACACTCGCCCGAGGAGATCGGCCTCGACATGCACCGCGTCTCGGTGCAGCCGTTCCTCGACAAGTGGGCGGCGCGCCGGGCGGACCGCGTGGAGCTGGCTGCATCGTTCGACGTCTCGCTGCTCGCCAAGTGCGCGGCGTGCCAGGCGTGCAAGGACGACTGCCCGGTGTGCAAGGTCGACCCGACGTTCCAGCCCACCGAGATCATCGAGCGCCTCGTGAAGGGCGAGCTCGAAGAAGTGCTGGCCGAAGGCGAGCTGTGGAAGTGTCTGGAGTGCTTCACCTGCCAGGAGATGTGCCACAGCCGCATAGGCATGGCTGAGACCTTCCGCAAGCTCAAGGAGCTCGCCAACGCGTCGGGTCAGGGGCCGGAATCGGTCACCGCCGCCTACGCGATGTTCCGCAAGACCGGCGCGCTGGGCTCCCCCAAGGAGGGCGCGCGCAAGAAGCTGGGCTTGGAACCGCTGCCCGCAGGCGGTGGCGACGACCTCGCGCGCATCCTCGACGACGACTGGCAGGAGTGAGAGCCATGACCGCATACGACTACCACGCGAACGGAGCGCCGTTCGACCCGGCGCGATACACCGCAGAGTCGCCGTTCAAGATCCACGGCGGGTGCGGCCTGGTCGGCATCTGCGACGAGTCGGGGACGCGCTTCTCCGGTTCCGTCGCGATCGAGGCGATGGCCGTGCAGCACGACCGCGGCAACGGCCTCGGCGGCGGGTTCGCCGGCTACGGCATCTACCCCGAGTTCCCGGACCACTTCGCCTTCCACATGATGTATCACGACCTCGCCGCCAAGGAGGCGACGGAGGCGGTCTTCGATGAATACTTCCAAGTCGACCTCGCCGAGCCGATGCCCACGCGCCCGGTCAAGGGCATCACCGACGCCCCGCTGCTGCGGCGGTACTTCCTGCAGCCGTATCCGGCCAAGCTGGAGGCCTCGGAGCTCACCTCCGAGGACTACGTCGTCCACGTGGTCATGCTCATCAACTCCACCATCGACGGCGCGTTCGTGGCCTCCTCCGGCAAGAACATGGGCGCCTTCAAGGGCGTCGGCTACCCCGAGCAGATCGGGCACTACTTCCTGCTCGAGGAGTACGAGGGCCACACGTGGGTCGGCCACAACCGCTTCCCGACGAACACGCCGGGCTGGTGGGGCGGCGCGCACCCGTTCACCCTGCTCGACTGGTCGATCGTGCACAACGGGGAGATCTCGAGCTACGGCATCAACTCGCGCTACCTCGAGCAGTTCGGCTACAAGTGCACGCTCGGCACCGACACGGAGGTCGCGGCCTACCTGTTCGACCTGCTGCTGCGGCGTCACAAGCTGCCGCTGGCCCTGGCGTGCAAGGTGATCGCCTCGCCGCTGTGGGAGGAGATCGACCGCATGAAGCCGGAGCAGGCCGCGCTCATGACGAGCCTGCGCGCGGTCTACGGCTCGGCGCTGCTCAACGGCCCGTTCGCGATCGTGCTCGGCTTCAACGGAGGCATGGTCGCCCTGAACGACCGCATCAAACTCCGTCCGCTCGTGGCGGCGCGCAAGGGCGACGTGCTCTGTGTCGCTTCCGAGGAGAGCGCCATCCGCCAGATCATGCCTGCGCCCGACGCTGTGTGGGCGCCGAAGGCCGGGGAGCCGGTCATCGCCCGCATCAAGGGCATGGAGTGGCCGATCCACGGAGACCTGCATCTGCCGCCCAGCGAGATCAGCTGCGCCGTCACCGGCGTGGAAGACTCGTGCGAGATCGTGGAGGTGGCATAAGCCATGCCGGCGACCTTCATCCAACCCGAGTTCAAGGTCGAGATCGACCGCGACAAGTGCATCAAGTGCGGCCGGTGCGTCCAGCAGTGCGGGTGGGGCGTGTACAGCTTCGCCGACCGCCCGATCCCGGACGACAGCAAGTGCCGCGCGTGTCATCGCTGCGTGACCTACTGCCCGGTGCACTGCATCACCATCAAGCGCAACGACCTGGTCTTCCGCGACAGCGAGAACTGGTCGCCGGCTCTGCGCAAAGCGGTATGGCGCCAGTCCGAGAGCGGCGGCGTCATGCTCACCTCGATGGGCAACGACAAGCCCTACCAGCGCATCTTCGACTACCTGGTGCTCGACGCGTGCCAGGTGACGAACCCGTCCATCGACCCGCTGCGCGAGCCGATGGAGCTCAAGACGTTCATCGGGCGCAAGCCGGACAGCGTCGAGGTCGAACCGGACGGCGAGGGCGGCTTCCGTCTCGCCCCCGGCGCCGGGATGCACAACAACATCGAGCTCGCCACGCCGATCATGTTCGGCGGGATGAGCTACGGCTCGGTCTCGCTGAACGTGCACAAGTCGCTCGCGATGGCGGCCAGCCGCCTCGGCATCACCATGAACACCGGTGAGGGCGGCCTGCACGCGGACCTCTACCCGTACACCGACAACATCATCGTGCAGTGCGCCTCGGGCCGGTTCGGCGTCAACGCCGACTACCTGAACCGCGGCGTGGGCATCGAGATCAAGGTCGGCCAGGGCGCCAAGCCGGGCATCGGCGGACACCTTCCCGGCGAGAAGATCAACAAAGAGGTCTCGACGACCCGCATGATCCCGCAGGGCACCGACGCCATCAGCCCCGCGCCGCACCACGACATCTACTCGATCGAGGACCTGCGCCAGCTCATCTACGCGCTCAAGGAAGCGTCGGGCTACAAGCCGGTGGGCGTCAAGATCGCCGCAGTGCACAACGTCGCCGCCATCGCGTCCGGCATCGTGCGCGCGGGCGCCGACTACGTGTACCTCGACGGCTTCAAGGGCGGCACCGGCGCCGCGCCGCAGATCATCCGCGACCACATCGGCATACCGATCGAGATCGCGATCGCGGTGGTGGACCAGCGGCTGCGCGACGAAGGCATCCGCAACCAGGCCTCGATCATCGCGGCAGGCTCGATCCGCAGCTCCGCCGACATGGCCAAGGCGATCGCGCTGGGCGCCGACGCGGTGGCGATCGGCTCCGCCGCGCTCATCGCGCTGGGTTGTCACGTCTGCCAGTCGTGCCACACCGGCTGCTGCTCGTGGGGCATCACGACGCAGAAGCCGGAGCTCACGCGCCGCCTCGACCCCGAGTGGGGGGCGGAGCGGCTCACGAACCTCGTGCACGCCTGGAGCCATGAGCTGCAGGAGATCCTCGGCGCGCTCGGCGTCAACGCCGTCGAGTCGCTGCGCGGCAGCCGCGAGCGTCTCCGCGCGATCGGCCTCGATGCCCAGACCTGCGAGATCCTGGGCGTCAAGCCCGCCGGGATGTAGGGGAGGAGCCATGATGACCACCGCTACGGGTCCGGTCGAAGGGTACGTCCAGGTCGCGCCGACGGTCGCACGTGACGGCGACGTCGCGACGATCGACGCCAACGGCGTCTACTACCGCCAGCTCAACGAGGCGATCCGCGGCGCGTTCGCCGACGGCGCCAAGACGGTGAAGCTGCACAGCGTCAACGGTCAGCGCTACATCGGCAACGGCATCTCCGGCAGCGACCTGCGCATCGAGATCGAAGGCGTGCCCGGCGGCGACATGGCGATGTTCATGAACGGCCCGACGATCGTGACCTCCGGCAACGCGCAGGACGGCGTGGCCAACACGATGAACGCGGGCACCGTCTACATCAACGGCGACGCCGGCGACGTGCTGGGCTACGGCATGCGCGGCGGCAAGGTCTTCGTGAAGGGCGATGTGGGCTACCGCGTCGGCATACACATGAAAGCGTTCGAGAACCTCGTCCCGATCATCTGCTGCGGCGGTAACGCGCGCGCCTTCTTCGGCGAGTACATGGCCGGCGGCGTGCTCATGCTGCTGGGCCGCAACGGCCAGTTCGCCGACCAGCCGCTCGTGGGCCCGTTCTGCGGCTCCGGCATGCACGGCGGGACGATCTTCCTGCGCGGCGAGGTGGACGCGCACGACATCGGCAAGGAATGCGGCGTCTTCACGGCGGACGAGGACGACATGAAGGTCCTGCGCCCGATCGTCGAGCAGTGGTGTGCCGCGTTCGGCGACGACGTGGACGAGGTTCTGAGCCAGCCGTTCACGAAGCTCGTCCCGGTCTCGCACCGGCCGTACGGCAAGCTCTACGCACCGATGTAGCGGTTATTCCGGCCGGGCGGCGGACTCCGCCGTTCAAGCCGTAACCAACCCGAAACACTCGGGGTAGTAAGTTCGAACCGTTCTCCACGACGACGGAGGGACTGATCACATGGCACCCAAGTTCGACAAGGACTTCGTACTCAAGACCGTCCAGGAGCGCGACGTCCACTTCGTGCGTTTCTGGTTCACGGACGTGCTGGGCGTACTCAAGTCGTTCGCAGTCACCGACACAGAGCTCGAGGGCGCGTTCGAAGAGGGCATGGGGTTCGACGGCTCCTCCATCGACGGCTTCACCCGCCTCGAGGAGTCGGACATGGTCGCCTACCCGAACCCCGACACATTCGCGGTGCTGCCGTGGCGTCCCTCTGAGCAGGGCGTCGGCCGCATGTTCTGCGACATCGTCAAGCCTGACGGCTCGCCGTTCGAGGGCGATCCGCGCTACGCGCT